>CAZIJO010000171.1:0-13358 GCA_964539515.1 uncultured Bifidobacterium sp.
CGCCCGGAAGACCAGGCGGCCAATGCGGCCGAACCCATTGATTGCAACTTTCACTGCCATAATTTCAATTCCGATTTCAGTTTCAGTATTGGTTAAAAAACGACAGCACATGGTAGCCGGCAAGGCCCGCGGGTCAACGAGGAAAGGAGGCGGGACCGATCGTACCGCCGGAGGTCAACGATTGCGCACGAAGCGCTTGCCGGGCAACTGCCGCACCACGCGTTTCATCTCCAGACTCAAGAGCGCCACGCTCACCGTCGAACTCGGCAAGCTGCTGGCCCGGATGACTTCGTCAATCGTGGTTTCGTCATCAGCCTTCAGCGCGTCGTAAACTTTTTGCTCGCTCGCGGAAAGCTCCAGGGTGGGCAGCACGCCGGTTTCGCCGGGCGACGGCGGCCGGTTGGTGCCCGGAAACAGATATTCGAATTCGCTCAGGATGTCCTCGGCGCCTTCGCACAACTTCGCACCCTTCTTGATCAGATCGTGGCACCCTTTGCTGCGGGGGGAATCAATCCGTCCCGGCACCGCAAAGACCTGCCGCCCGTATTCCGTTGCGAAGTTGGCGGTGATGAGCGCCCCACTGGTGAGATTGGCCTCGACGACCACGGTGCCCAGGGTCATGCCCGCAACGATGCGGTTGCGGATCGCAAACGACTGCCGGTCGCCGTTGCGATTGAAGGGAAACTGGGTCATCACCGCGCCGTTGGCGGCAATGCGCTCGAACAACTCTGCGTTTTCCGGCGGGAACACGATATTGATGCCGGTGCCGAGCACGCACACCGTGCGTCCTTTCGCGCTCAGCGCGCCCTGATGCGCCGCCGTATCAATCCCGCGCGCGCCGCCGCTCACAACGGTGACCCCGATATAAGCCAGTTGATAGGCAAGCTTGCGCGCCGTCTCGATGCCGTAATGCGTCGTCTGCCGCGAACCCACCAGGGCCACGCCGTTCTTGTCTTTCGTGGTCAACGCCCCCTTCACGTACAAAACCAAAGGCGGATCGTAAATCTGGCGCAACGAATCGGGATACGCCGGGTCGCTTTGGATCAGGATCTGACAACCGAAGTCCCGAATCCGCTTGAGTTCGCTGGCGAGGTCCACGGTTTTTTCCCACCCGGCGATGGCCTCCGCGGTGTCGGCCCCGATGCCCCGCGCCTGCAGCAGCTGGGATTTGGAAGCCGCGAGGATGGCGGGGGCCTCCCCGAAATGTTCCAGCAACGACCGCGCGCGCACCGGGCCAACGCCCTCGATGAGATTGAGCGCCACATGCGCTTCGTGAGAGTCCATGCGCGGTGCATACCGAGGAAGCGCGATGGATGCAAGCCGGGAGAAAGGAGCCGCCGTTTTCAAACACGCCGCCCGCCAAACGGCCGGAGCAGGAGTGTCCGGCTTGCGGTGTGGCCACAGTAGGTCCGCCGCGTTGACGATTCGCGCCTGGAGTATGCTTGGTGGTTTCGGATGTCAATGAAGCCGCCCTGTTCGAATTCATTAGATTGTGCCATTTGATGTTCATTTGCAGTTTTTTCTGCTAATATGTAACCAGATCGCCCTAATGCGCGTCGGAGGGGGTGACGGAGAGCGAACGCCGATTATTACCGGCGCGGACCGGCGAAGCGGCGAGTTGATTTCAGGGGATTCCCATGCCGGGAAAACCATCAAGATTGTTGGTGCTCGTGGCAATGCTCGGGCTGATGACCAGCCCGGCGGGTGGTGTGTTGACTCCGGCAGGAGCGAGCCCGTTTGCGAGTGGACTGGAATTCAAACCCGAAGGCGAAATTGACCGGCGGGTTCTAGCCAATTTGGAGCGACTGAAACTTCAGCCGGCGAGCCTCTGTTCCGACGCCGTGTTTGTCCGGCGGGCCTATCTGGATGTCATCGGCACGCTTCCCACGATCAAGGAGGCCAGCGATTTCCTGTTGAGCCACGAGCCCAACAAACGCACGGTGCTCATCGATCGGCTGCTCGAACGCGCAGAGTTTGCAGATTACTGGGCGATGAAATGGAGCGATCTACTCCGGGTCAAAGCGGAGTTCCCCATCAATCTCTGGCCCAATGCCGCGCAGGCATATCACCGTTGGATTCGGACGGCGATTCGGGAGAACAAACCCTACGACCAGTTTGTGCGCGAGTTGCTCACGGCCAGCGGCAGCAATTTTCGCGAGCCACCAGTCAATTTCTACCGCGCGCTCCAGAACAAGTCGCCGACCGGTATCGCGCAGACTGTGGCTCTAACGTTCATGGGCGCCCGGGCGGACCTATGGCCCACCAACCAGCTGGCCGGCATGGCGGCGTGCTTCGCGCAGATCGGCTACAAGCCGACAGCGGAATGGAAGGAGGAGATTGTTTTTTTTGATCCCACCCGGACGAACGCCGGCTCCGCGGTTCTCCCCGACGGCACGAAGATTCAATTGTCGGCGGGGAAAGATCCGCGGGAGATCTTCGCAGATTGGCTGATCGATCCAAAAAATCCCTGGTTCACCCGCAACATCGCGAACCGCGTTTGGTTCTGGCTGGTGGGGCGCGGTATCGTCCACGAACCGGACGACCTCCGGCCCGACAATCCGCCCAGCAACATCGAATTGCTGACCTGCCTGGAGGCGGAATTGGTGTCGTCGGACTACGATTTGAAGCATCTCTTCCGGTTGATCCTGAATTCGAAGACTTACCAGCTCTCGTCCATTCCATGCACGGAGGATCCGCAAGGGCCCGCCAATTTCGCTGCGTATCCGCTGCGCCGGCTGGACGCGGAAGTTTTGATCGACGCGATATGTCAGATTACCGGATCGACGGAGAAATACACGAGTGCCATTCCCGAGCCGTTCACTTTCATTCCGGAAGATCAGCGTTCGATTGCACTGCCGGACGGCAGCATCTCGAGTTCGTTCCTTGAGATGTTCGGCCGGCCGGCCCGCGACACCGGGCTCGAATTCGAACGCAACAATCGCCCCACCGCCGGCCAGCGTTTGCATCTCCTGAATTCGAGTCATATCCAGCGAAAAATCGAGCGAAGCCGCGTGGTCCAAAACCTGGCGCAATCCCGGACCGGTTCACGCGAGCTGATCAACGGTCTTTATCTCACCACGGTCTCGCGTTTCCCGACGGAGGAAGAATGGAGAATTGTTGGTGCGCATTTCGAGTCCGCCAACGCGAACCGGCGGGAAGCGGCCGTGGATCTGGTCTGGGCCCTGGTGAACAGCCCGGAGTTTCTTTATCGCCATTAACCTGCAAAGCCAACCCCGGTCCCTCCGGGCAAAACCGAACCAACGATTCAGAATATGACTCCGATACCGAGTTCCGCCGACCGGTCACTCAGCCGCGATTCGGCGCGCGTGCTTTCCCGTTTGGGCAGCCGGCCGTTATCCCGGCGCGAAGCGATGCGCCGCTGCCTCTTCGGCACCGCGGGTCTGTTGCTGGCCGACGGTTGGGGCCTGCACACGCTGGCCGCCACTCGTCCGGCGAAAGCCAAGTCGGTCATTCAAATCTGGATGTGGGGCGGCCCGTCGCATCTGGACACGTTTGATCCAAAACCCGGCGCGGGTTACGATTATTGCGGACCATTGGACAAACCCATTGCCACGAATGTGGATGGGATCCGGATCGGCGAACTGCTGCCGACGCTCGCCAAAACCGCCGACCTTTATTCCATCATCCGCAGCATGACGCACGGGAACAATGGCCACGAAACCGCTGCCTACATGGTGCAGACCGGACGGCCCGCCGGTGGACGCGAGGTCTATCCCAGTGTCGGAGCCGTCACCTCGCTATTCAAAGGCTACGACGCCGGCTATTCCGGGTTGATTCCGCCGTACATCGTCCTCACCGAACCGCAGGGTCGATTCTCTGAAGCCGGCTTTTTAGGATCGCGATTCAAACCGTTCGCCACTGGCGGAGATCCCGGCGCGCCCCGTTTCCTGGTCGAAGGTGTCGTGGCGCAGGGCATCTCGGATGAACGACAAAAAAGCCGGCGCGAGTTGTTGCACAAGTTGAACACGCTCGGCCGGGCGATGCCGGGTGATGCATCATTGCAGGCATTGTATCAAACCGAGGCTCAGGCCTATGAAATGATCCTGGGAGACGCGGGGAAGTTGTTTGATCTCTCGCAGGAGAAGGATGAATTGCGGGACCGCTATGGCCGCAACACGTTCGGGCAATCCTGCCTGATGGCGCGACGGTTGGTGGAAAAAGGCGTTCCCTACATCACGATCAATTACAAAGGCTGGGACACGCACAAACAACATTTCCAAACCATGCGCCGGAGGCTTCCCGAAATGGACAAGGGCCTGGCGACCCTGCTTCGGGATTTGAAGGATCATGGCCTGCTCGACACCACCATCGTCTGGTGGAGTGGCGAATTCGGCCGCACGCCGAAAGTGCAGTGGGAAGCCCCGTGGAATGGCGGCCGCGGCCACCATGGCAAGGTTTTCTCCGCCGTGGTCGCGGGTGGCGGCTTCAAAGGCGGCCATGTGATCGGCGCTTCAGACGCGAAAGGCGACACGGTAAAGGAGCGCCCCGTTTATCCCGTGGATCTCATCGGCAGCATTTACGAACTGCTCGGCATCGATCCCACCGCCAGATTGCCGCATCCGCAAGGCGAAGATGTGCGCGTCATTCCTGCGGTGGCCGAGGCCGGGAAGCCCATTGAACACTTGAAGGAAATCATGTGAGCGAGGATCCCGCCTTAAAACAAACTCAGGAGCGCAAACCGCCCGGATCTCGCGGACCATTACAGCGGAGCTGGCGGGCAGGGCCCTCCGCTTTGCTGGTCCTTTGCCTTTTAACCGCGACGTCGTCCCCTGCCCAACCCACATCCCCGCGCATCGGTTACGTCTATCCTGCCGGCGGCCAGCGGGGCGGGACTTTTGTGGCGACCATTGGCGGCCAGTTTCTGGACGGCGTAACCAATGCGTTCGTCTCCGGCGAAGGGATTCAAGCCATCGTGGTGGATTTCAACAAACCAATGCCGCAGGGACAGTTCAATAACTTCCGGGACCAACTCAAGGAATTGCAGGACCGAAAGGCCGCCGCCCGTCGGTGGCCCAATTCCACCAACGTCTGGACAAGCGACGACGAAAAAAAGGTTGCCGATATCCGCGGGAAAATTCTGAAGAATCCGCCCAATCGGCAGGGCAATCCTGCCATTGCCGAAACCGTCACGGTCCGAGTTACCTGCGCCACCAATGCCGAAGCCGGTCAGCGTGAGATCCGGCTCGGCACCCCCGCTGGCCTGTCGAATCCGCTCGTTTTCTGCGTGGATCAACTGCCGGAATTCTCCCAGCCGGCGGCGAAGGCGGCCAATCCGGAAGCGGATCGTTTCCGCGAACGATACGGCAAACCGACGACCAACGCCCCGGCAAAATCCGAGCCGCGGATCACGTTGCCTACCGTCATCAACGGCCAGATCATGCCCGGCCAGGTTGACCGGTTTCGCTTCCATGCCCGCAAGGGCCAGCAACTGGTGGCCATTGGTCGCGCCCGGGAATTGATCCCGTATCTGGCCGACGCCGTGCCCGGGTGGTTTCAAGCCACCCTTGCGCTGTACGACACGAAAGGAAAGGAACTCGCGTACGACGATGATTTTCGCTTCCTCCCTGACCCGGTGCTGCGATGCGGAATTCCCAAGGATGGTGACTACGTCATCGAGATCAAGGACGCCATCTATCGCGGGCGGGAAGATTTTGTTTATCGCATCATCCTGGGCGAACTGCCGTTTGTAACGAGCCTTTTTCCGCTGGGCGGTAAACAGGGCGACCCAACCACCGTCACCTTGGCCGGTTGGAATCTGCCGGCAACCAACACGATGCCGGACACCGAAACCGCCGGCATTCACTCCTTATCAGTGTCCGGAGGGAATGGTGTTTCCAATCCCATGCCATTCGCGGTGGACACCCTGCCCGAGACGTTCGATCAGGAGCCGAACAACGATGCTGAACACGCGCAAGCGATCACCCCACCCATCATTGTCAATGGGCGTGTTGATCAACCGGGTGATGCGGACGTGTTTCGCTTCGAAGGCCGGGCCGGCGATGAATTCGTCGCCGAGGTTCAGGCCCGCCGGCTGAGGTCGCCGCTCGATTCGGTGTTGAAGCTGACGGATGCGGCCGGAAACCAGCTGGCTTGGAATGACGATTACGAGGACAAGGCTTCCGGCCTGAACACGCACCATGCCGACTCGTATCTTCGCGCCACGCTGCCCGCCAGCGGCCGCTATTACCTTTACCTGGCCGACACGCAGCGCAAAGGCGGTGAAGCGCACGCCTACCGCCTGCGCCTCGGTTCGCCACAGCCCGACTTCGAATTGCGCGTTGTGCCCTCCAGCCTCTCGGTTCGCGCCGGCATGAGCGTGCCGGTGACCGTGTATGCGTTGCGCAAAGACGGCTTTACGAATGAGATCACGCTGACGTTGCGCGGGGCGGCGGAAGGTTTCACCTTGAGCGGCGCGCGCGTTCCGGCAGATCAGGATCGAGTCCGCATGACTCTCGGCAGCCCACCAAGCCCGGGGAAAAAACTTCACCGGTTAGACTTGGAAGGCCAGGCGGACATCAGGGGTGAGCGAGTATTGCATCCGGCGATCCCGGCGGACGACATGATGCAGGCGTTCGCCTACCGGCATCTCGTTCCGGCCCGGGAACTGGAAGTTGCGGTGCTGAATAACGGACGCGGAATTTCCCGGGACGGGCCCAAAATCCTAGGGCGGACGCCCGTGCAAATACCGGTTGGTGGCACAACCAAAATTCGAATTGCCATGCCCGCAGGCGGGTTCCTCGATCGGTTCCAGTTCGAATTGAGTGACCCGCCGGAGGGAGTTGCCCTCGGCAACGTATCGGCGGTGCGGGAGGGAGCGGAGATAGTGCTGCGCGGAGATGCGGTCAAGGCAACTCCGGGCCAATCGGGCAATCTGGTCCTCAACATTCTTGCAAGCCGCACGGCAACCGCAGCGGGTCAGACCAACCGACCGGCGAATAATCGGCGCGCCACCATAGGCAACTTACCCGCCATCCCGTTCGAGATCATTCCGCCACCGGGAGCGAGCGGCCTTTGAGTATGTTGGCCAACTCATCGACGGCCGCTTCGACGGGCGCGAGCCTTGACTTGGCAAGCGCGAAAACGAAGGATGCAATTCGTATGCGAAAGCCATCCGCTCAGCAGCATCAAATTGGTTTCGGCGGGCCCCAGGGCCCAAGGCGGTGCCCAGACAAGAAAAAAACAAAAAGTGGAGGAAACCAATGAAAATTGTGATCACTCATCTAACTCTGGCAGCAGCGTTTGTCAGTCTGGCGGTTTTGAGCCCGCCGACTTCCGCGCTCGCCCAGGAAAGCCGAAATGTCCCCGCCGACCGCCTCGAACGGTTGGAACGACGCGTCAATGAAATGGCGGAGCGCCAGGAACAAATCCTGCGCCGGCTGGGCGACCGAATGGAACGGCCCGGACCCATGGCCCCACCCGGGGGTGAGAACCTTCACCAACCCATGCCGCCGAACGGAATGCCAATACCCGGACCGCACAACCCGCCGGGGGCAAAACTCGCGAAAGGCCTGCTTGACACCCTTGGGTTGCTCTTTCTCATCGGCATCATCTGCAACATCCTGCTCGCGATCTGGATCTACACCGACATTCGCAAACGCGGTGAAGGGTCGGGTATCTTCATCGCCATGGCCTTGGTGGCGGGAATTCCGGCGGCACTGATCTACGCATTGACGAGAATCGGCGACAAGAAACCCTGACCGCCCGTAACGGAACTGACCGGGGACACAAGCCGGCGACTGCCACCCTGGACGCCGAGGAGCTGGCGTTCGCTGCCGGCCTCAGTTGATGGACCGGTAAATCACGTTCGTGGCGAAGAGCACGGTCATGATCACACAGATGGAGAACTTGCCGATCACGCCGAGCAATAACCCGATTACCGCGCCCGCTCCGGCTTTGGCCGCCGCCTTGAATTCCTTGTCGCCGATCATCTCGAACAGCATGGCCCCAAGGAACGGGCCCAGGATGATGCCCGGCAGGCTGAAAAAGAGCCCGATGACACCACCGATCACCGCCCCGACCGCGCCCCGCCAGGTTGCGCCAAACTTTTTTGCACCCAGGGCGGTAGCCAGGAAATCGAACACCAGCGAAACAACGGTGAGGACCACCATTGTTATGAGCACAGCGTTGTTGACGCTGGCGGCGCCGAACCAGAGCCGATGAGCAATGGCCGCCACCAAGACGAGCGGGGTGCCCGGCAAACCAGGGACAATGCTGCCAATCAGCCCGATTATCATCACCACGAGGGCCATGCTGAGTCCGATGATTTGCTCCCAAGTCACGTTGAAAAGTCTAACACAGAAACCCGTGCGCTTGCATCAGTTCGTTTGCGTCGGCTGTTGGCATCGGGTTGCCGCCGTCATCGCCCGGGCCAAAGATTCCGGACCCGTCGCGGAAATGCAGCGGCGAGGCCAATCGCGAGGAAGACCATGGCCGCCACCGACGCGAACAAAATGTTCCAAGCCAAACCGGGAACTAACGCCGGGGCCAAAGTGCTGACGAGTCTCGGCAGCAGCAGCCAGGCGAACCAGCCTGCCATCGCCAAAGGCAAGGCGTAACTCAATCCTGCCACCAATCCCGCTTGCGACCATGGGCGGTGATGCAATTGCGCCAGGCCCGTCGCAAACTCCAGTTGCAGCTGCCGTTTGCGTTCTGCGCGCTCGGCCGCGGAAAGCACTTTGACCTCGGTTTGAATCCGTTTTGCCAACCGTTGGTTGAAATCCGCCGATAACACGGGGGCTCTCAACTTGATCATCAGCGTCGCATCCAGTTGTTGGAACTGCCGGACCCGAGCCTGGCAGGCGGTACAAACGGCCAGGTGTTTTTCGGCCGCTGCGCTTTCCTCGGCCGAAATTGGCCTTTCCGGGTCGGCCAGAATCCGATTTTCATATTCGTCACAGTTCATAGATCACAAGAGTACAAGGTTGGGAATCGCCTGAGGATTGATCGAGGCAAAATCCTTCGAGTCGGCGGGTCGCGGCAGCGGTCTGGCAATGGACGTCCCTTGTGTCCCCGAAACTTCTCGGGCCTCGCGGGTGCCAATTCGCAGGAGTTCCTTCTTCGCGCGAAAGAGCAGGGTTTTGACGGTACCAAGGGGTATCCCCAGCATCACTGCCACTTCCTCATAGGCTTTCTGCTCCAGATAGAAAAGGGTGATCACCTGCCGGTACCGTTCCGGCAATTCGGCCAGCAACGCGGCAACGTCCCGTTCCGCACCCGGGTCGGCATCGGTGGTCTGCAGCGCACTGATGCTATCGGCGGCCGCCGCCATCTCCGGCTCGTACAACGAAACCGTCGGGCGGGTGGTTCGTTTCTTCAGTTCGGTCAGGCAGGTGTTGCGGGTAATGGTGTAAATCCAGGTGGAAAGCGACGCCTCGCCGTGATAGCCCGGCAATGCCTTCCAGATCTTCACGAACACATCCTGGGCCACATCCTCCGCCTGGGTCTCATTGCGCATCATGCTGTACGCGAGCCGGAAAACCTTGGCTTGAAACGACTCCAACAACAGCTGGAACGCTTCGCTGTATTGCCGCGCCTCGAGCTGCTGCTGAATCTCGTCTTCCATCGCTCTCCCTTGATACTCGCCGAACCGGGGAAAGGTTTCAAAAAAGAAACACCCGGCGCTTTGGCAAAATCTGGCCTCCGCAGCATGACAAGGCTTTTGGGGAAAACTCAGCGTGGCCGCATCATCGCGCGCCGGACCGGAAATTCGCACTCAGAATCAGCCGCAAAAAAATGAAACAAATCACGGCCCGCTGAAGTCGGAAGAACAGAACCGCGCCGGTTCCGCAACATTCGTCTGGGCCGGCCAAGAAGCAAAAAAATCATTTGGAAGAACTTATGAACCCAGGAATCGTCGCTGTCTCAATCCCCATCGTCGCCATCGTCATGGGCATCGGCATCGGAATGCTCACCGTCTTTCTCAACTACCGGAAGGAAAAGGAAATGTTTGCCTTGTATCATCAGGAACGCATGGCAGCCATCGAGAAAGGCATTGACCTGCCGCCCATCCCCGAGGCGTTCTTCGCCGAGGACAGCAAGGCGCGTTCGCCCCATCGGGGATTGGCCACGGGGTTGGTCTGGTTGTTTATTGGACTCGCACTGCTGGTGGCGCTCTTTTTCAACCATCAGGGCACGGTCGCCCTTTACGCGCTGATTCCGGTCGCCGTGGGGCTCGCCTATCTCATCTATTACTTCGTGGTCGGGAAGCAGGAAGCCGAGGGGTTGGAAGCCGAACGGAAGGCAAAGACGGCGGAAACCAACCGCCCGGCGGTCAGGTAGCCGAGCGGCCCGGACGGGCTAAAACCGGGGGTCTGGAGCGCGAAGGGGCTTCGCGCTCCGCGTACTTTTTGTTCCACCCCCGCCCGACTACTTTCCAAGTTGCACCCGATCGCGGAATGAATCAGCCTCTTCGGCAACTTGCCAATGCAACCGCATCCCCATTCGGCGGACCAGTTCGGCCCACAACGCGACTTCTGGTGGCATTGCGATTTCCTCGATCTCATGGCCGAACGCTGGCGTCTGGGGGAGGCCGCCTCCCTTGCCGATATTGGCTGTGGACAAGGTCATTGGTCGCGCTTGCTTTACCCTTATTTGCGCTCAACTGCCCGTTTGACGGGGATTGATCGTGAGCCGCGTTGGATCGCGGAAGCGGCGGAAAATTTCCGCACTGCTTTCCCTCAAGTCGCTCCTGAACACTTCACGTTTGTGCAGGGCGACGCCACCGAGCTGCCGCTCCCGGATAAGGCGTTCGACGTCGTTACCTGCCAGACCGTGCTCATGCACCTGGCGCGGCCCCTGGATGCCCTCCGCGAAATGCTTCGCATTCTGCGCCCCGGTGGCCTTCTCATCTGTGTCGAGCCGAACAACCTTTGGAACTATCTGAGCTTCAGCTCGCTAACGGCGACCGAACCCGTCGAAACCGTTGTCCGCCGCTTCGAGTTCTGGCTGCGTTATCATCGCGGCAAGATCGCCGCCGACCAAGGCGACCACACCATCGGCGATTTGCTCCCCGGCTATTTCGCCGAGGTGGGGCTGACCGAAATCGCCGTGCATCAATCCGACCGCGCCGCCGCGATCTTTCCGCCCTACGACAACCCGGTACAACAGGCGCTCCTGGAACAGGAGCAAACATCGAAAAGTTCGGCCACCGGACCGTGGAATCGTGAGGAAGTGCGCCGTTGCGTTCTGGTCGGTGGTGGCACGGAACAATTCTTCGAGCGCGGATTTGCGGACGCGGTCGAGAAACTTGAGCGGGAACAGAAAGCCATCAACGCCGGTACGTTCCACGCCGCGGGCGGCGGCTTATGCTACCTGGTGTCCGGTCGGAAGCCATGAACTGCGCAGGCGAGCGTCACCCGCTTGGTAGATTGCCTCACCGCGGGAAATGAGACTAAATCGCAGAGGAATGAAAGTTGAGGCGTATGAAATTATTGTTTACCGCCATTCTCCTTTCCGCCGGGCCGATTTTTGCGGCTGACCCAGCCACCACCGTAGCGAACGCGATCAACGCCTTGGGCGTTGATCTGTTGCGCAAGACTGGCACTCCCGGAACCAATGCCCTGCTCTCGCCTTATTCAATCCAGAGCGCGCTCGTCATGACCTACGCCGGCGCGGATGGCGACACGCGCGCCGAGATGGCGAAAGTGCTGCACTATCCGCAGGACACCGCCGAGGTACATCGTTCGTTCGCCGCGTTACGAAAGGCGCTGGATGATGCTGTCCAGAAAAGTGCCCGCGACGCTGAGCAGGCGCAAAAGTTGGGAGGTAAGTTCAATCCCATCACCCTGACCATGGCCAACCGATTGTTTGGACAGGCGGGCTACGAGTTTCGCGAGTCGTTTCTCGCATTCGTAAGGACCAACTGCAGCGCACCATTCGAACCGCTGGACTTCGCCCGGGACCCCTCGGGCGCAGCGAGGCACATCAACACCTGGGTGGAGGATCAGACTCAGCAACGCATTCGCAATCTCATCGCCGACAATGCGTTGAATGATCTCACGCGCCTCGTGCTCGTGAACGCAATTTACCTGAAAGCCCCGTGGGCCGAGGAATTTTCCGTCCCAGACACCAAGCCCAAGACCTTTTACCTCGGCGCAAACAACCTCATCAGCGTGCCCACAATGATGTCCAAACGCACACTGGGTTACGCCCACCGCGATGGCTGCAACTTCCTCACCATTCCTTATCGAGGCAGCGACTTGCAATTCCTCATCCTGCTTCCGGAGAAAGTGGACGGACTGGCCGATCTGGAAAAAAAGCTGACCGCCCGCCTGCTGGCGGACTGCGCCGCGCTGGATCAGCAGGAAGTGATTCTCCATCTGCCAAAGCTCAAGCTTGAGCCGCCGGCCATGTCACTGGGCCGGGAGCTGCAAGCCCTGGGGATGAAAAGCGCGTTCGACCAGCCGCGAGGCAGCGCCAACTTCGACCGCCTGGCCCCGCGGCGGCCAGACGACTACCTCTGCATTTCCGAAGTCTTCCATAAAACCTTCCTTGGCCTCGATGAAAAAGGAACCGAAGCCGCCGCGGCCACAGCGGTCGCGGCGAGACCCGCGAGCGCAGTTCGGGAAAAACCAAAACCCATCGTAGTGCGAATAGATCGCCCGTTTCTTTTCGCCATTCAGCATCGCGCCAGCGGCACCTGTTTGTTTCTCGGCCGCATGACCGATCCGCGTTGAAGGCTAGGAGGGACGGCGCGCTGCTGGTTGGCGGAAAGGTGTAGGGGTAGGAATTAGGCGCCTACTCGCGTCGGCGGCAACGGGGGCTGCGATTTGACATCTCCCTGTTCCCGCTCTCTGTTGGCTCGGCTGTTTGAAAGGTTGAGCTGTTATGAAAACAACCGAACGAGATTTGGCGGTGTTGCCGGTGTTGAACGGGTGGGGCGAGGCTACTGACGAGCCTTCGTCGCAACCATCTGGTCAGTCAAGCCAGGCTCGCGAGGACGCTCGCCCCACCAACCCCACCAATGACGCTCCATTGCTGGACGCCTATTCCAATGCGGTCACCACAGCGGCGGAAGCGGTCAGTCCGTCGGTGGTCAAAATTGATGTTTTCAAATCCCGGAGCATGAGAGGGCAATCGCGGCGCGGAGGAGATAATGACAGGCCCGGTTCGGGCGGCTCGGGTTCGGGGTTCATCATCACGCCGGATGGTTTTATTCTCACGAACAGTCACGTGGTCCACGGCGCGGAGCGGATTGAGGTCACGCTCGCCGACGGTCGCCGGCCCGATGCACATCTGGTCGGCACAGACCCGGACACGGACCTGGCGGTCATCCGCATTTACGCGCCGAACCTGAAGCCGGTGCGCCTCGGGGATTCCAACCAGTTGCGCGTGGGCCA
>CAZIJO010000172.1:0-13350 GCA_964539515.1 uncultured Bifidobacterium sp.
AGGATTTTCGCAACGACATTGTTGTGAGCGAAGAGCGCGTAAACAAGGTGGGTGAGACCTATCGCGGCATCCGCAACGCGCTGCGGTATCAGCTTTCCAATCTCTACGACTTCGATCCGACGAAACACACCGTGGCCGAAGAACAACTCACCGGCTTGGATCGCTGGATTCTCGGCGAGTTTGCCAGGATCGAGGCGGAAGTCGTCGCGGCTTACGACAAGTGCGAGTTTCACGTCGTCTACCAAAAGCTCAGCCAGTTCATCGCGGTCGAGTTATCCTCGATCTACCACGACGTCATCAAGGACCGCATGTACACCGACGCGGCCAACTCCCCGCGCCGGCGTTCGACGCAAACCGCGTTGTATCGGTTGGTGACCGGCTTGAGCCAACTGCTCTCGCCCGTCCTCGCATTCACCGCCGACGAAGCGTGGGATTTCATCCCCGGAAAACCGGCGGCATGGGTTCACCTTTCCTCGTGGAAAACCCGCGGCATCACGCGGCGCGATCAGGAAGTCGAAGCGTGGAAGAGTCTTTTCGTGCTGCGCGACCTCGCGTTGCCCGAATTGGAGAAGGCGCGCCAGGCGAAGCAAATCGGCAAATCGCTGGAAGCCAAATTGACCGTCAATGGTAAGGGCGTGCTGCTCGAAGACGCGCGATTGAATCTTGATTCGTTGCGCGAGTTACTAAACGTCTCGCAGGTCGAACTCGCCAACGGCGGCGGCGAAACGGTATTTGCCACCGTGAGCAAAGCCGACGGCCAGAAATGTGAGCGCTGCTGGCATTGGGAAACGGACGTGGGTGAAGCGGCCAAACATCCCACGCTTTGCGGGCGATGCGCCAAGGCCGTTCTGGAATTTCGCGCGCCCTGATCAACCCGGCGCCTCGCCAACTGGCACCCTGGCATCATCGCATACCGCCGGGAGCAGGCGCTGCCGGTGGAAAAGTTCAGCGACCATGGGCGGCTCCGGTCGTCGGCACGGGAACTCGTCGCGGTCCGCGAACACTGACTGGATCGCATTTGAATCTGGTTCCACGTCCGCTCCGCCTGCCACCACCGAGGACGCCTCCCCCGTCAATTGGTCGTGCGGTAGAACCGGTATTGGTAACGGAATGCGTTCGTGTCATGGAATAGCAGATTCCCGCTGACGCCGCCCGTGGCAAAACCGATATTGGTCCACTGCACAAAATTGGTCGTCGCCTGCACCGTGTAAATCAACCCGTTGCTGCCCGCCCCGCGGAGCTGAAACGATCCATTGGTGTAGAGGCCGTCGCTCAACAACGGCCCCAGTGGAATCGTACCGGAATCGCGGACCAACGTGACGTCGTTGCCGCTGCCACCCGCGTAATGGATGCGGAAAGATTGGACACCCACCGGAACAACGGCATTCTCGGGCAACCCATTGAACGTCCCGGTGACGGCGTCCGCCCCGTCGTTCAGGATGAGAACGAAGGTGGTGCCGGCCGCAACCGAGGGGAGCGAGGCCACCTGCAACGTGGCATCCGCCAGCGCCACGGCGCCGGTGACGGAGAGTTGATCGTATTGGGTGCCGGGAACGGTTCCCGTGCCGGACAGCGACAGCGTTGCGCCGGCGCCGAGATTTAGGCCGGAGCTGAAACCGATCAATCCCGCACCGCCCTGACCGGGAGCGACACTGCCGCCGGTGATGGCATTGGCTCCGAACGCGCCCGTGCCTTCAAGCGTGCCCCCGGTTACCCCATAGGTGCCGCCGCTTTGAATCCGGCCACCGTTCAAACGCAGCGTGCCCGAGGCATTCGTGACCGACGAAGGCAATTGCAGAATGCCGGCATCCGACTGGATGAGGCTGTCTGCCAGGTCGCGAAAGTTCATCCCGCTCAAGGAAGTCGTGCCATTGCCAGCCGACTTGCGCACCGTTGTGGCATTGGTGAACTGGATCGTGTTGCCCCAGTAATTGTAGAACGTGTCGTTGCCGGTGATCTGCCACAAGCCGCCGTTGCTGACGATGGTACTCGGCGTACTGCCGCCCTGGAGATTGCCTCCGGTCCAGTTGACGGTGCCCTGGTTAAGGAGCGTCAGCGAATACAAGTTCTTGGCGGTGGCATTGGAAAAATTGAGTTGCCCAGCGGGCAGGACGGTCAGCAAGCCATCCACTCCGCCCGCCGTGATGGTCAGCGCTCCGCTGCCGACGCGATTGGTGCCGCGGAGTTGCGAGCCTTCGAGCAAAAGGTTGGTGATGGCGCCAGATTGTTGAAACGTGTTCGTGCCGGTGACGTAAATATTCCCGCCAAACAAACGCAACCCGGCAATGAGGTTTGTACGCAGATTCAGGGTGCCTCCGGTCAACTGGTTTGTTCCGGTGCCGGAAGCCGATCCCCCCGCATCGGTCCAGACGCCGCCCGCCAGACTTAACAAGGCGGGAGCCGTAGCGGTCAATGCGCCCCCCACGACGCTATTGTTCGCGCTGTTCAACGAGAGATGGCCACTCACGCTGTCGATTAGGCTGTTCGGCAGGTTCACGAGATTCATGCTGGCAAAGACTGTGGTGCCACTGCCACCGGCCTTGCGGAGGATCCCGGCGTTGGTGAAGGTAAGCGTGTTGCCCCAATAAGCGTAGAAGGTGTTATCGCCGGTCACCTGCCACAGACCACCATTGCTGACGATGGTGGTTGGGGTGCTGCCGCCTTGCAATGTGCCTCCGCTCCAGTTCACCGTGCCTTGGTTGAGGAGCAACAAGGAATACACGTTCTTGGCGGACGGCGTGGGGAAAGCAAGTTGACCTGCGGGCAGAATCGTCAGTTGGCCGTCCACACCGCCGGAGTTGATGGTGAGGCTCCCGCTGCCGACGACATTGGTGCCGCGGAGCTGGGAGCCGTCGAGGGTGAGATTGGTGATGGCGCCCGCTTGTTGGAAGGTATTGGCGACAACATAGACTTCGCCACCGTTGAGGCCGAGACCGGGGATGATGTTGGTGCGAAGATTGAGGATGCCGCCGCTGAAGCGATTCGTTCCCGAGCCGGAAGCCGTTCCGCCGGCATCGGTCCACGTTCCGCCGACGATGGTCGTGACGCCTGGAGCGCTCGCTGAAAGCGAACCGCCGAGGATGCTGCTGGCCGCTCCGTTGAAGGAAAACGTGCCGCTCAGACTGTCGATCAGACCGCCGGGCTGATTGACGAAGTTGACGCCTTGAATCGTGGTTGTCCCGCTACCGCCGGACTTGCGCAAAATGCCGGCGTTGGTGAAAACCAAAGAGTTTCCCCAGTAATTGTAAAAGCTGCTGTCCGTGGTGGCCTGCCAGACCCCGCCGTTGCTGACCACCGTTGTGGGCGTGCTGCCGCCCTGGAGGGTGCCACCGGTCCAACTTACCGAGCCTTGATTGACCAACGTCAAGGAGTACAGGTTTTTGGCCGAGCCCGTCCCCAGCACCAGCAAGCCACCGGGCTGGATGGTGAGCTGTCCATCCGCCCCGCCGGAATTGATCGTGAGGGTACCGTTCCCAACCCGATTGTTGCCGCGTAGTTGCGAGCCTTCGAGCAACAGATTGGTGATCGCACCGCTCTGTTGGAAGGAGGTGGTGCCGGTTACATAAACCTCGCCACCAAACAGCCGGAGGCCGGGAATTGGATTGGTCCGCAGATTGAAAATGCCGCCGACAAACTGGTTTGTTCCCGTTCCCGCGGCGTTGCCGCCGGCATCGGTCCAGGTTCCGCCGGCGAGGGTGATCATGCCAGGAGCGGTCGCTGATAGCGAACCACCGAGGATATTGCTGGCCGCGCCGTTGAAGGAAATCGTGCCGGACAGCGCCTCCACCAAGCCGCCGGGTTGGTTGACAAAATTGAATCCTTGGAGAGTGGCAGTGCCGCTGCCCGCGGATTTCCGCACAGTGCCGGTGTTGGTCCAGATCAATGTGTTGCCCCAGTAGTTGTAAAACGTGTTGTCACTGGTGATTTGCCAGAGCCCGCCGTTGCTGACAACGGTGCTGGGCGTGCTGCCACCCTGCAGGGTGCCGCCACTCCAGTCCACCGTGCCCTGATTCATCAGCGCTAACGCATACACGCTCTTGGCCGAGGCCGTGGCCAGGGACAATTGCCCGCCCGGCAGCACCGTAAGTTGGCCGTCAATGCCACCCGAGTTGAGGGTCAACAGGCCGTTGCCAACCCGATTTGTCCCGCGCAACTGGGAACCATTCAGCACGAGATTGGTAATGGCGCCGGCTTGTTGAAAGGAATTACCGACGACGTAAACCTCGCCAGCGTTGAGACCAAGTCCGGGGATGATATTGGTGCGTAAATTAAGCACGCCCCCGTTGAGGCGGTTGGTCCCGGTGCCGGAAGCGGTGCCACCCGCATCCGTCCACGTGCCGCCCGTGATGTGCATGCTGGCGGACGCGGTTGCCGTCCAACTGCCGCCGAGAATGCTGCTGGTGGCACCATTGAAGGCCAGGGTGCCACTCGACACCTCCACCACGCCGCCGGGTTGGTTGACGAAGTTGAACCCTTGAATCGTGGCGGTGCCAATTCCGCCGGATTTGCGGAGCGTGCCACCGTTGGTCCACGCGAGCGTGTTGCCCCAGTAGTTGTAGAACGTGCTGTCCGTGGTGATTTGCCAAAGACCGCCATTGCTTACCACGGTCGTGGGGGTGCTGCCCCCTTGCAAATTGCCCCCGCTCCAATTCACCGTGCCTTGATTGAGAAGTGTCAGCGCGTAGACATTCTTTGAGGCCGGTCCGGCGAGGTCCAGCTGGCCGGCAGCCAGGATCATGAAGTTGCCTTGGATTCCGCCATTGGTGACGGAAAGAAGTCCATTGGCGCGGATGGTGCCCAGATTGGTGATGGCCAGATTGTTGGCCGTGCCATTGACCAGCGTCTGGTTGCCGCTGGCGCCACCAAGGTTGATGCCCGCCACCGTCACCGCGCCCGTCAGGACAGTGACGGTGTAGGTGCCGTTGTTGGTGATGAAGGCGACATCCACGCCCGCTGGCACGCCATTGGGGGACCAGTTGGCCGGAACAAACCAATTGCCACCGGCGGTATTCGTCCAACTGCGGGTGACAGCCAGGAGCGGCAGAGGAGCAGCGAGGAAGATACAAATGAACGCCAACAGTTTCACTTTCATATCAAATGCAAATGACTGATGGCAACGAAAACACAGTCGATATGCTCATTCAAGAAAAACCTCGTCCCCTAAAGCCTGATCGATGGGCTTGGATTCCAGGTTGCCAGGCGGGTGAAGCTGGCCACCGACCAGGCCCGTTCTTTGGGCAACACGCCGGTCAGCGGCAGCGGCGTCGGAGGAGTCCCGATGGAAAGCGAAACAACCAATATCGGACGGGCCAGCGAAACCGCTCCGGAAGGGCTTCCGAATTAGAAACGATAGCCGACCACAGCCAGCTGATCATCGATTACTTTCGCACAAACAACGCCAGCGACGCCGTGTAACCGTGGAGAAAGTTCTTTTCGCCGACGGGGCCGATCTCGCCATTGCAGAAGAAACCCGCCAGGCCAATGTCCCCGAATTGCTGCTTCACCATGCGCGCATCGTGGCCCGATCGGCCGAAGAGGTTCTTCCCGCGCCCGTTGCAGCAGCAAAGACAGCCTCCATAAACGGTTGCCGGCCCCAGTTGCTCCTGAGTGCGTGCCAGCAGTTCGCTCATGTCCTCGCTGGCGCCGGTGGCATCGCGCCGCTGGAATTGCATGGTCTGACCCGAGCGCGGCAGCGCCCCCACCGCCAGCACGCCCGATTGGGGATCCCCCCCCAACAGGTTGCGCACCAGGAAATCGCCGCGGTGAAAATCCTCGAGATACTCGTTCACCACCAGGCCGATGAACAAATTGCCACGCGCTTTGCGTTGATCCTCGGCGGAAAGCTGGTTCACGGTTTCGGCGAGCACCTCGTAGGCGGGCCGGTTGGCGATGCGATGAATCAGGTTTTGCTCCACCCGCGTGAGGGTCCATGTCTGGCCGATTGGCGTGCAACCCTGGGAGATGACGCCGGTGAGTTTCACCTCCCCGCCAATGGAAATCGCCACGCCACCTTCTTCATAAACCTCGCCATTCAGGTACACCTGCGTCACCTGTTCCATCGCGACCCCGCTCGCCAGTCCCCCGAACACCGGTGCGGGGGCATACGCCGCGTTCCATCCCCGCAACCACTTTTCGGGATCGAGATGGAAAGGGTCCACGAAAGCGAGCCAGCCGTTGGTTGCGGTGACCGGCACGCCCGTGACCGCCGGCCAATAGCCGGGTTCCTGGGCTTCCTCCACTTGCGATTGGGTAAAGTAGTGGGCATCCAACGTCGCGCCGGGCAGCGAGTATAAGGCCAGGACCAGGCCGCCGTTGTCCTCGATCTCCTCGGCGCCGGCGACCAGGCCGGTGCTGGAGCAGCCGGCCAGCAAGGGGATGCGCGCATGCACACGCAAAATTTCGAGGACTTGCTGCGCCTCCGAAAAAAAGCGCGGGGTCATGAACACCAGCCCCAGCGACACCTGGGGCGCCCGCAGTTGCCGGCGCAGATCCTCGGCCCATTGCCGCAGGCCGGCTTCATCAAAATTGCCCGCCCAGTGGGCGGCGACTGAATACTCCGTCTTCACGAAACCACCTTAGCCCGATGCCCATCGATTGCAAATCAAGTTCGATCCGGCTCGGCGACCCGCCTCCACTTTGCACACTTTGCCCATTTGCCAAACGCGCGCGCTGTGGCATGCTGTCGCCATTATTAAAATTATGAACAAGCCGAATATCATCGCTTACTTGAAACCGACCTGTGGCTGGAGCAACGGCGTACGGGCGGTCTTCCGCAAATACGATCTCGTCTTCGAAGATCGCGATATCATCAACAACCCGGCCCAGCGCCAGGAAATGATTGAAAAGAGCGGCCAGATGCTCAGCCCGTGCGTGGAGATCAATGGGCACATGCTGCCGGACATCAGCGGTGAGGAAGTGGAAGCCTGGATGCTGGCGCACCAAATCGTGACGCCGAATGCCCGCCAGGCTGATGCGCCGACCAACCAGCCCTGCGCCCACGAAATGCCGGCCAGTGCACCGCTGAATTTCGGCCTCCGGTCGTAAGCCAGCTCAGCATCTCCCCCCGACGAGTTGGGCTACCGGCGCGGCAATGGCGTCCTGACCCCCGGTCAAGGTTTTGGCGCTAATGCAACAGAAATTTCTCCGCTAGCGGCACGCGGTTTTGCCTTACGGGCGGGGGTGAAATTTTTGGTGCACCTCCCGCAGCCGGGTGCTGCCGACGTGCGTATAGACCTCCGTGGTGCTGATGCTGGCGTGGCCGAGCATTTCCTGAATCACGCGCAGGTCCGCTCCGTACTCCAGCAGATGGGTGGCGAAGCTGTGACGCAGCATGTGCGGCGTGATATTGCGGGCGACCCCGGAACGGCGCACGCGCCCCTTGATTCGCTGCCACATGGTGGAGGAGGCGAACCGGGTGCCGGACCGGGTGAGAAAGACATTGGCAGGCGAGCGGGGTTTGACCAACTGCGGCCGCCCGCTCGTCAGGTATCGATTCAAGGCCGCCACGGCCTTGCGCCCCACCGGGACGACTCGTTCCTTGTTACCCTTGCCGATGACGTTGAGAAAGCCGGCCTCCAGATGGAGCTGTTCCAGCCGCAAACCGCACAACTCGGCGCGCCGAAGGCCGGAAGCATAGGCGAGTTCAAGAATGGCCTGGTCACAGAGGCGCGCCGGGGTGACGGCGGACTCGGGTTGGAGCAGGGTCTCAATTTCGGCATGCGTCAGTGATTTGGGCAGCCGTTGCCATCGCCGCGGCAGCGAGAGGTTTTCGGCGGCGTTGACCGGCAGCAATTTCTCGTTCTCGGCGAAACGATAGAACGCGCGCAGCGCGGCGATTTGGAGATACACACTTTCACTGCTGAGCCGGCGGGGCGATTCCTCCGGCGCGCCGATCAGGGGTCGCCGACGTTCGTGCTGGAGGAACGCCATCAGATGCGACGCTTCCACCTGGTCCCAGGCGGTGATTTTCTGCGCGGTGGCCCAGGCAATAAACTGCTGCAGAAGCCCGGAGTAAGTGCGTTGCGTGTGTTCCGCCTGGCCGCGTTCGTGCCGCAGGTATTGGAGAAAGTCCTCAACGAGCGTTCGCATGGCCCGGGGTCGGCGGCGCGCATTTCCAGTCGTAGGTCAGCACCGGGATGTCCCGCGGACCATTCCGGCCGAGAATCGCGTAGAAGTAGCGATGATAGCCATTGATCTCGGCGTCCACCCGCACTTCAAAAGTCCGGCTGCGCACCGTGCAGTAACGCCCGATCTGGCCGACCACCTGGTTGTTCAAACCCGCGTTGACCAGTTCACCGGGATTGCGAAACGGGGTGTCGTCATCGCTTCCATCCGCGCCGTCCGGGCCCGAACGCAGACGGATGATTTCCGCCGCCACATTCTCATCCACAAACGGCAGCATTTGCAGCACCCGGGCCGAGGCGGTGTTGATGTTGATCTGTCCGCTGGAAAGCGGGGTGAACAAATCCACCAGCCCGATATCGTAAGCGAGGACGCCCCCGCCCGGTTGCTGGAAGCCAACCTTGTTCTGAAAGGCCGCGGGCAAACGATTGGTGGCCACGCCGCCCCAATAAATATCCGGCGTGACCCCGCGCACGAGCAACAACTCCGAGAGATCGTCGATCGGCCCGTCTTTCGCCTCGTACGGCGGGTTCAAGCTTTCGTAATGGCGGCTTTCGGTGCCACCGGGGAGCGCATTCGGGCTTGGGGAAATCCAGTCGAGAATGGAGGCGCCAATCGGCCCCGCATCACCGGCGTCCACCCCAATCAAGCGCATCGCCTGTTCCAACATCGCTTGATCGGCCATGTTAATGTTCACCTTGCGTTCGAGGTCGGTGATTTTGACGGAGAATTTGCCGGCGCCGAGTTGGACATTGTCGAGCGCCACGCCGGCGAGCGGGCTGTTACTGGTCAGCATGCTGCCCGGACCGCCGGCCCATTGTTGGTTCAGGGCATCGAACGGTTCCTGGGCAATCGTGGCTTGCTGGGCCAGAACCCAGCGGGCCAGTTCCACCCCCGACCGGCCCAGCGAATTCAACTCCGACTCGTTGTTGGCATTCATCGCGAGCCGGGTCTCCACCTTCATCGAATAGGCAAACCCGGCGGCCAGGATGGACAGCACCGTGATGCAAATCATCACGATAATCAGCGCGACACCGGCGCGGCGCGATGGCACGTGCGTTGTCATCGCGGCGGAGGGGGGGGAGGCGGGGTTTGCGGGGATCGGACCCCACCGCCCGGCGGCAGACCGCCACCGCGTTGATAATTCACTGGCACCATCATCGCAGGCAACGCCACGATGCGCGAAACCTCCTGCCGTGTCCCGGACGAGCCATACGGTTGATTCGGTTTGTTGACCACGAATCCCAAGGTGACTTTCATCATTTTCGGCAGCTGATTGGTCTGCGTCCACTCGTCCAGCCACTTGTTCTGCCGGGTGTCCCAAAACTCGAACGCCATCTTGTTCACCCCCCGGGCGAGCACGAGCGGGTGTTCCTGCTCATCCACGTCCTGGTCAGCGTCCATAAGAATGGGCGATTGCCGCAGGACCAACTGCCGTTCCGCATTCTGGCCGCTTTCGAGCGTGAAGGTGACACGCCGAACGTCGAAATCGCCGAAGCGTCCACTGCGGGGGAATGATTCCGGCAGCCGTGCCACAAAACTCAACATCACATCGTCGCCGTTCTCTGCCACAAATCCGTAGTGCCTCAGGTCCGCGGCAAACGAGCGGACGCAGCCGAGCGCTTCCTCGATGGTGCGCATGGCAATGCGCTCTCGCTGGAGTTGGGCGGAGGCCTCCAGGCCGATCTTCGCCGATTTGATGATCAACGTCCAGGTGGCATAGATCGCCGTCACCACCAGGCTGAAGATGACCATGGCCATCATGATCTCAATCAACGTGAACGCCGGTTGGCAACGACGACGCGTTCGCCCGGGCGCAATGGCTTTAGGCCACATCATGGCGGGAAGCCTCCCACGGAGCTGCTCTGGGTATTTGGGTCGTAAAAGAAGGTGCTGACAGACGATTCCACCTGACCGTTGCGCTTGTTGATTACCCGATAATCCACCTGCCACAATCCATTGGTCGCGTAAAACATCGTGTCCTTCTCCCAGGAATAATCGCGGTATTCGTCCTGAAACTCGGCCAGGTCGCTAAACTCGCCGCTCTCCACTCCTTCCTTTACCCGGTTGGTGATCGAGGACCAATAGGCGTGCACCATGCCCGCATCGGCACCCTTCTTCTTCTGAAAGGCCCTGGCATTCCGCAACAGCTGGGACATCAAGCCAAGGATGGCGAACACGGAAATGAAAAAAATCGCCAGGGCCACCATGACTTCGATTAACGAAAACGCCCGGGGAACGCGGCGACGGGCAGCGGACGGGTGGCCTTTCATTTCACGGGTCCCTGGGTGGCCAGACCGGTGGTGGGTTCCAGCGTAATCTTCCGAAAATCGCCTTTGTCCGAATGAAAAACCACGGTCATTTCGTCACTCGTACCGTTTGGATAAAACCGCACGCGGGTCCACTCGGACTGGTTGTACTCGAGCAGGTTGACGTCGAGCATCTCCAGGACGACGTCCTCCGGAATCACGCCGGCCAGACCGGTGCCGGGTAACGGCGCCGGGGCAGATTTGGCCGCGACCGCTTCGCCATCCAGGGTCGTCGCTTCCACGGTTGCCGTGGCCCCGCTGACTTCAAAGCGCCGCTCCAGCGGGTGAAAGATCACGTCCACCGCCTTTCCCCGCAGAATCGCCTGCGCCCGGGCGTTGCTGCACACCTCGATCAGATCGCTCACCGCCCGGCGCATCCCTTCCTTCTTGGAAAGCTGGTAGATGTTGGGAATGGCCATCGTCGCGATCAGCCCCATCAAGGCGACCACCACCATGATTTCAATCAGGGTAAAGCCACGGCGGCGCAACCATGAATATGTTTCAACGCTCCGCATGGCTGCATTACCGGCTCATCGAGCCACCGACATTGGAAATCATCGAGAACATGGCGGACAACACGCTCAACAGCAGAAATCCCACCCCGCCGGCCATCGCCACGATCATGACGGGCTCAATCATGTTGGTCATCACGCGCAACGCAATGTTGAGCTCGTTTTCGTAGGTGTCGGCCACATTCTTCAGGGCCCCCGGCACATTGCCCGTTTCCTCGCCGATCCGGACCAGGTCCACCATCAGTTGCGGAAAGACTTTGCTCTGGGCCAGCGGCTGGGCGAGCGTTTTGCCGTCGGTCACGGCCTCGCGAGTCTTGGCGGTGGCTTCCTTGATCACCCGGTTGGGCAACACCTGTTCGGTGATCTTGAGCGCGGTCAGGACCGGCACTCCGTTTTCAAGGAGGGTGGAGAGCGTTCGCGCAAACTGGCCAAACAGGTTTAACCGGACCACGTTGCCGAAAATCGGCAGTTTCATCTTCCACTCGTCCAGCTTGCGTTTGCCATCCTCCGTGCCCTGAAATTTCCGAAAGCCGATATAGGCCAAGCCAAGCAGCAGCAACATCGCCCACCAGTAACCGGTAAACACATCGCTGATCTTGATGAGGATTTGCGTCATCATGGGCAGCTGCACGTTCATGTTGCCGAAAAGAGTCATGAATTTTGGCAGCATGTAGGTCATGAAAAAGATCGCGATCCCGACGCCGACCACGGCGACGAACGCCGGGTAAACAAGGGCCGCGGAGAACTTGGCCTGGACCGCCGCAAACTTCTCGAAGTGGTCTGCCATCCGCCGCAGCACTTCCACGAGGGCGCCGGATTGCTCGCCGGCCTTGACCATGTTGACGTACAAGTCGGAGAAGATCAGGGGCTGCTTGCTCATCGCATCGGACAAACTGCGTCCTTCCATGACTTCCTGTCGCAAATTGGCGCTGACGTCCTTGGGGATGCCTTTGGACTCCAGATGCGTCATGCTGTTCAGGGCCACGGTCAGCGGCATCCCGGCCTGGAGCAGGTTGGCCAGCTGTTGCGTGAAAGTGGCCACTTCCTGCATTTTGGGTTTCCGTTTGCGCGTCAACATCACGCGCAGGGAGGTGGGCAATACGCCGGTCAATTGGACTTTCGGTGCCGCAGGCTTGTCCGCGGGGGTGCTCGCGCCCTTGGCCGCATCCAGTGCGACCGGGAAAAGCCCCAGGCGCTCGATTTGCGCCAGCGCGGCCGATCGGTCCGCCACGTCCAGAACCCCCTGGACCACTTCCCCGGATCGTCGTCGGGCCTTGTAAGAAAACTGTGCCATAAGCTTGGTGTCTAAAACCGTTGTGACTGAAAAGTTTCCCCCCGGTTCCTACTCAGGTATTGCCGATGGGTGGTGGCGTTGGGGTACTTCGCGGTCCACCGACTTCATTCAAGCTCCCCCGCCGGTAGCCCAACAAATCCAACGTCACGTGAGCGTAGCCGATTTGCTTTAACGCCAGCGCCACCTGGGCCGCCATGTCCACGGCCAGTAACTTCGGCAACTCGGCCACACCAACTTCGATCCGCGCCAGGTGATTCGCGAGTCCAGCTTTGGAGACCATTCCGCCATTGCGGGCCGGAGCGTTGTTTGACTCGGCAACGTTCGCCCCCGGCATTGAGGCCGGAGCTTGACCGGGCAATTCGTGATGCCTCAAGCGGACGTCATGGAAGCCCAAATCGCGCAAAACATATTCTCCCTGCTCGATCATGCGCAACTTTTCCGTTGTCACGGCCTCACCGTACGGAATCCGCGAACTCAGGCAGGCCATCTGTGGTTTGTCCGCGGTGGGAAGCCCGAATTGCGCGGACAGCTCCCGGATCTCGGCCTTCGTCAGGCCCACTTCCTTCAGCGGCGCGCGAACCTGGAATTCTTTCGCCGCCTGCGCCCCCGGCCGGAAATCACCCACGTCGCTGGCATTCTCGCCATAGGCGATGACCGCGAACCCTTCCGCCCTGGCCAGCGGCGCGAGTTCATCGAATAATTCGTGCTTGCAGAAGTAGCAGCGGTTGGCCGGGTTGGCCAGGTAGCTGGGGTTCTCGAACTCCGCCGTCGCCACTACCCGCACCGCGAAGCCGAATTGAATTCCCAAGTTCAGCGCTTCCTCCAATTCACGGCGCGGCAGGCTCGGTGAATCGGCGATGACCGCCAGCGCCCGATCGCCGAGCACATCCTGGGCGACCCGGGCGAGAAAAACCGAGTCCACGCCACCCGAATAGGCGACGAGACATGAACCATAGGCGCGCAGCTCGGCGCGCAAGTTTTCCAACTTTTCCGCCAGCACGCCTCAAATTGGCAGTCGCCGGAAACTTTGTCGAGCAAGACAACCGAGGCGATAATCCTTCGCGCGCATCTCAGTTTCTTGGCGGGTCGAGTAAGCTGGGGGCATGACAATAAC
>CAZIJO010000173.1:0-13292 GCA_964539515.1 uncultured Bifidobacterium sp.
GTCCCACAGCAGCTGCTTCGTGGTGAGTTCCTCGCGCAGTTGCAGGCGGAGCGCCACGTTGCCGAGCAATACGACTTCGGTTAGCGGTCCGGCCCAATCGAAATTGGAGCCCGCAGGAGGCCCCCCTTTGCACGCCGAAATCCATTCCTGATAATGGCCGATCGAGCGCGGTAATTTGCGCGGCGGCTGGCCGTATTCGCTTTGGCGCTTCGAGGGGATGAGCGAATAATTCCGTTTCTGCGCCAGAATCTTTCCCCGGTCGCCGATGAGCAAATGTCCGTTGGCCCCCATCTCGGCGCCGGCCTCCAACTCCTCGGGCCGCGGGGGGCGCAACCCGCCGTCGTACCACACGAGCTTCACCGGCGGCAGCTCGCCGCGCGCCGGGAATCGATATGTCACCATGGAAGCCAGCGGGTAAGTTTCCTTGTTCACGCGGGACGAGCTGGCTTCGACGCTGGTCGGATGGCCCAATTTGAGCGCGCGGAACACCGGATCACAGGCGTGGCAACCGATGTCGCCCAGCGCACCCGTGCCAAAGTCCCACCAGCCCCGCCAACGGAACGGCAGGTAGGCCGGATGAAACGGTCGGTAGGGGGCGGGCCCCAACCACAAATCCCAGTCGAGCGTATCCGGCACGCGCGGGGTGTCTTTCGGCCGTTCAACGCCTTGCGGCCAATACTCATTGAAGAGCCCGTTGGCCGGGCGATCCGTCCAGATATGGACCTCCCGCACCGGACCGATGGCGTTGTCCCAGATCATTTCGCACAAACGCCGCGTTTCCTCGGAGGCCTGGCCCTGGTTGCCCATCTGGGTGGCGACCTTGTGGGCGCGCGCCGCCTCAGCCAATTGCCGGGCTTCCCAAACCGTGTGCGTGAGCGGTTTTTCGCAATAAACGTGCTTGCCCAGCTTGATCGCCGCCATGGCGATGATCGCATGCTGATGATCCGGCGTCGCGATCACGACGGCGTCAATGTCCTTCTGTTCCGCCAGCATCTTGCGATAATCCTTGTAGATCTTCGCGTCCGGATAACGGCGAAACGTCCCGCCGGCATGGGCCGTATCCACGTCACACAACGCAACGATGTTCTCCTCCGTCATCTGGCTGAGGTCGTGCCCACCCTGCCCGCCCACCCCGATGCCGGCGATGTTCAACTTCGCACTCGGCGGTTTCCTTCCCCCCTGGCCCAGGACATGGCTGGGAACGATCATGAACGCGGCCGAGGCCGTGGCCGCCTTGCCAAGGAATTGACGGCGCGAGACCGTCCGGTCCTTGGGTTCAACACCCGCCTGGGAAGGGGCTGACTTCATATCGGCCGCGCCGGGGCGTTACTTCAATTCTTTGATGCGCATGTTGCGAAACCAGACCGTGCCATGATCGCCTTGCAGGAAAATCGGGCCGGGCTGATCCACGTTGTTGTCCAGCTGACCGCCGGTCCCTTTGCGACACTCGACATTGTCATGAATCTTCACGCCGTTGAGAATCACGGTAATTTTGTCGCCGATGATCGTCGCCTCCGCCGTCTGCCATTGGTCGCCCGGCTTGGAGACAAATTTGTCCGCCATCTTGAAGTTATAGAGGGCGCCGTTGCCACCGAGGGAAGTGACGCCGCTGGCGAAGTCACCCAGGATCTGGATTTCGTGACGGCCGCGCAGATAAAAGCCGCTGTTCGAACCGTCCGGCACCAGGAATTCGTATTTGACGGTAAAATTCTGGAACTTCTTATCCGTCACCAGATCCGTGCCGTGTTCGCCTTTATTGACGGTGTTCTTAAGGATGCCATTGTCCACCGTCCAGGAGTTGTGCCCCGCCGGGTTGCGCAAATGCCAGCCAGTGGTGTCCTTGCCATTGAACAGCGGAACGAAATCGCTTTCGGCCGCCCAAACGATGGGGAGCGAGACGGCGATGAAGGTGAGAGCGAGAAAGGTTTTTTTCATAGGCGAGCGAAGGGGAACAGGTTTGACCGCATTTCGTTTATTTGCCCGGTGTCCGGGCCGACACTCTTTGATTAGCTGAATATCCACGGGCGTCAAGCACTCTCACGGATCCGGTTGAACGGGATCCGCAATCAGCTTCCCGCATGGCCATGGCCCGAATCGACCCTGCACGGCATGGGGCAATGTTTGGTTGCCCGCAGCGGGACCTCACTGCAGCCGCGCATCGCGGATGAACTCCGCCCGCTGATCCAGCAGGAGCCGGTTTCGACCACCTCGGTGGACGGCCATGCCCTTGAGTTCGGGCGCCACGGTGGGAGCGGTTTTCGGGAAATACGGATCCACCACAAACTCGACGTCGCCCGGAGATTCCGGCCGGCCCACCGTGGGATTGTTTGCTTCCCGCAAATCCCGCACCGCCTGCTCGGGCGTCTTCTGCCAGAAATTATCGAGCGGCACAGGTTCGTCGGTGCGATCGAAGCGCCAGAGCCAGTAACCCACCGCCAAGGCGGAATCGTTGGTGCGAGCCAGTTGAACACATTGGGGCCGGGCCCGCAGCGCTGCAGACGCAGCGAGTTCAGCGCACAGCCAGACTGGCGAATCCCCGAGATAATTGGTCAGCGTGATCGCCGCCCAACCGCCGCGCGGATCGGACGGGGGCCAATCGGTCCAAGGACGGTAACCGAGCGCGGTCTTCAGCGGTCGCCGATCCGGAAAGCGGTCGCTGGCATCGGCAAGGTACATGGCAAAGCCGAGGCCGATTTGGCGAAGATTCGAGAGGCAGGCGGTTTGCCGGGCCTTTGATTTTGCCCGGGCCAGCGTCGGGAGAAGCAGCGCCGCCAGAAGCGCGATGATCGCAATGACCACGAGCAGTTCCACCAAGGTGAAGCCGTACCCTGCGGGATGGTGGGCACAATTGAATACGGCCGGAAGCTTTCTGATTTCCGGCTCCGCTCCACCTTTGGAAGCGAGTCTCGCCCGAACATTTAGCATGCCTTGCATCCTGGAGACGGACCACGCTTCTCCCTTCCCTCCCCTCTCCTGCCGAAGGAGAGCAGAGGGTGGCCGCAGGCCGGGAGGGGAGTGCTTCATGGGCGGGCGGCGCCGGGGCGGCTTTCATCGTTTGACCGGCGGCAAAGCGAACGCCACATACGCATCGCCGAACGAAGTGCCCAGTTTAATGCCAGTCGCAGCGATGACGATGAACTGACGGCCATCCACCTGGTAGGTCGCCGGCGGTGCGTTGCCCACCCACGGAAGCTCTGCCGCCCACAGTTCGGCACCCGTGTCCTTGTCAAACGCACGGATTTTGCGATCGGTGGTGCCCGCACAGAACACCAACCCTCCCGCAGTCACAATCGCCCCGCCATAGTTCTCCGTGCCCGTCTTCGGCACACCGTCCCGCGTCAGTTCCGGATGCTCCCCGAGCGGCACTTTCCAAAGGAGTTTGCCGGTGTTGAGATCCAGGCAGTTGAGCGTGCCCCAGGGCGGCTTGTTGGCCGGGTACCCCTCGTGGTCGTAGAACTTGGGATAGCCGGTGAAACTATAAACAGGACGTTCCGTCCGCGCGTTGGTCGCCGGCAGCGGCCGGTCACGCAACATGAGATAATCCAGCAGCGCCTTGAGATCCGCCTCCCCGAGTTGATCCACCGGCACCGCGGGCATGCCATTCCGGCCGCTGCGGACTTGATTCGTCACCGCGGCGTCGGTGAGCCGGTGGCGCAAACCGCGCAACGGCGGACACACCCCAATCCCGAGGCGGTTGGTGCCGTGGCAGGAAGCACAGCTGGTTTCAAAAACGGTTTGCCCGCGGGTCCGGGGGAGGCGCGAATCGTCCGGCGGGTCGTCGTTACGAAATAACGAGATGAGCCAGCCGACGTGATTGGCGCTGACGTACATCCTGCCGGTGTCCGGATCAATGCACGCGCCGGTCCATTCCCCGCCGCCGTCGATGTTGAAAAAGAGATTCGCCCGGCCTTCGCTACAGGGCCGAAACCATCCCGTGGTGGCGCTTTTGAAACGGGTCCGGGCGAACTCGGCCGCCTCCTCGGTCCGCTCCGTCAGATCCGCCGCCGTAAACTCCTGCTTCGAGAACGGCTCGGGCAACTCCAAATCGGGTTGGTACGGTGCCGTGACTTCGCCGCGCAAATCGCTCGCCGGGGCGCGACGCAAGCGGACGGGGAAGACCGGCTTGCCCGTCACGCGGTCCAGGAGGAGCGTGTTGCCGATTTTCGTGACGGCGGCGACGACATCCACGCGTCGGCCGTCGCGAGTAATGGTGGCCAGGTTCGGCGGGGCGGGAACGTCGAGATCCCAGATGTCGTGGCGGATTTCCTGAAAATGCCAGAGCCGCCGGCCGGTGCGGGCATCGAGCGCTATGAGGCAATTGGCAAACAGGTTGTCGCCGCGATGATCCACGCCGATGAAGTTGTTCTTCGGTCCCCCGGTCGTGAGGTAGGCGATCCCGCGCACTTCATCCAGCGCCATGCCGCCCCAGCAATTCGCGGCGTAGGGTTCGGTATGATCCCAGGTGTCGTGACCAAATTCGCCGGCGTGCGGCACGGTGTGGAACGTCCAGCGTTGCTCCCCCGTTACGACGTCGAAGCCCCACACGTCTTTTTCAAATCCCGGCACGACAATCGTGCGCTCGAAAATTGCCGGGCCGGCCGTGGCCGCGCCGAAGTTGTCCCAAGAAGTGCCGGGCAGCAAGGTTTTGCCCTCCTGGCCAAAGTCCGGGATGGGGCGGCCGGTTTTTGGGTCGAGCGCATAAAGAAATTTCCCGGCGCAAAACATGACACGTTCGCTCGCCCCCTCGCGCCCGGGCCAGTAGATCAAACCGCGAAACGCCGGGCGGCCCTCGGGTTTGAAACGCCACAATTCCGCGCCCGTCCCGGCGTTCACCGCCACGAGATGCCGGCCGGGCGTGGGGGCAAACATCACGCCACGCACGATTATGGGATTGCACTGAATGGCGTTGCTGCCGTCCCGGGAATGATAGGTCCATGCCACTTGAAGGTTGGTGACATTCTGGCGGTTGATCTGTTCGAGGGCGGAGTACCGCGTCCCGCCATTGTCGCCATGCGAGCGATGCCAGTTCAGAAACGTCTCGGGTTTCGGAAAGCCATTCGCCGGCGTCAGTTGGCTGGGCAACGCCGCGGGAATCACTTTGTATTCCGGCAACGCGGCACGTTCCGCCGCACTCTCCACCGCCCAATAATCGACCTTGGCGGACCCCGCTGATAGTTCATCGAAATTCCAGAGTCCCAGCGTGGCTTCGTCTTTGGCGAGCGGCCGATCCGACACGCCGCGGATTTCCCGAACGCCACGGGTGAGGCGGACATCGTCGATAATTCCGGCACAACCGATTCCGCCTTCAACCAGTTTGCCCAGCGCCAAATCCCCGGCCACCGCCGTGCCGGAGCGCGGTTGAGCGGGCGCGTCTTTGACCAGTTGACCATCCACGAACAGGCGCACGCGTTCCGGTTCCACCACCGCCGCCAGCGCGTGCCATTGGCCGTCGCAGATATTCATCCCGGACACAACTTCGCCGCCCCGACCCGGCTGGTAGAGACTCAACGCGCCGCTGCCCGCGTAGGAATAAAGCTCCCAGTGGTCCGCGGAATTCTTCGGGTCACAAGCGACAAGAATGTTGAAATTGGCGGCGTTCTCCAATCTCACCCGGCATTCGATGGTGAAGGGACGCTGACGGAATTCCTCCCGCCCGGCCACCGTCAGGCTCCCGCGCAATGCCTGACCGAAGACGGGCGAAAGGGAAGGCTCGCCGATGGCCGTGGCGCGCGCAGGCGGCGGCGCTTTCCAGGAGCGAGGAGTGGGTCGGGGAGCGGCGGGCCGACCGTCGAGTTGGGCCACCAGCCAATCGAGCCCTTCCAAGTTGTCGAGCAGGCGCGCTTCGGCGTCCTCGTCGGTGTGATTGAGAATGCCAACCGGCCCCCGCCAGCCGCTGGCCTCGATCGCGCGCAGGAGGTCGAGATCAATATCGCCCTGACCAATAGGCATGATCTTTTGTCCGCGTTGATCACCGTCCCGCGTCATACCATTGAGATTGAGGGCAACGAGGTACGGCTTCATCAAGCGCAACAGCGCGCCGAAGCGGTCGAGATGCTCGTGCCCATGGTGGAGGTTATAAACGATCCCCACATTGGTGACGCCGCTGGCTCGGAGTTGCTCGATAATGGCGATCTGATTTTCCGGCTCGCCAAACCAGCCGCCATGGTTGTAGAGCGCCACCGTGCAACCGATCCGTGCGGCGGCCTCAGCGATGGGACGGAGCCGTGCCACCTCGGCGGTGACCCGCGCTTCGTGCTCGGCGGAGGTTTTTGGCGTTTCGCCCCCACCGGTCACCCAAAGCTGGGCGTGAAGCTGATGGCGCTTGAGCACGTCGAGGATGAGTCGGGCCTCGTCGTTGAGCGCGCCGGGAAACCACCAAGCCAGCAATTGAATGTGATGGCGGGCGAGCGCCTGCATTTCCGCATCGAAGGTCGGAACGTGTTCCGCGCGGTAATCGTAGGCGAAAAGCCGGAGCCCGAGCCGTTGGAGCATCTCCGCCCGCGCCTCCGGTTCGCGTTTCTTGGAATCAAACGGCACGATGCACCACGCCACCAGATTGCTGCGGGCGAAAAGTGCATGGCCGGGTCGGGTTGGATCGGTAGGAGCGCTGAAGGCGTGCGTTCCGGTCAAGCCCACCAGCACCAGACCAGCCAGCAGAACCGCCCGGGGTATAGGATTTGAAATCATCGGCAGGGCAACGAATAGACAGTGGGGGCACTGCCGTCAAGCTGGCAGCACAGCCCGGACATTCGGTGCGCAGGCCCGGAACACTCGGTCGGCACGCCTGCCAAGGGATGCGTCGCCGAGACTGTCGATGAAGGTTAACCGCGAATCCATCAGCTAAATCGGGCACGGACCGCCCCGGCAGGTAGGGGGAAAAGCTGAATAATTTGAAGACATTCTGCATCAATTTTCTTGCACATTAACTAATCAATCAAATATAAGCACTGTTCACGGACTTTGGTGTAACCATTAAACAAAAACATCAACATGAAAAAGCAAATCAGCGGACTGGCGGCGCTCGCCATCGTTGGTACCATCGGACTGGCCCACGCGGCAATCATCACGGTCAATACGGCCGACAACACAGACTTCAGTGCCGGGAAGACAAACTTGGTCACCGCCATTCGCGCTCTGACGGATGGCGCTACGATTCAGTTTAGCATCCCGGGCGCCGGCCCCCATTACTTGTTGACCCCGGTGGACGGCTATCCGCTGATCACGAACAACAATGTCACCCTTGACGGTTACAGCCAGCCGGGTGCGGTACCGAATTCCAATCCCATTCATGCCGCCAATAACGCACAAATCAAGATTGTCCTCAGTTCGACCAATGGCAACGGCATGGCAATCCGTCTGGCCGCCGAAGCCGCCGTGGGCCGGACCTTCAACGCTCCGGGATTCAATAATAACGACAACGTGATGCTCGGTTTCTTCCGGGGTACGAACAACTGGGTCAAAGGCTTTGCTTTCCAAGGCGTTTGCGGCCTGGCGGATGCCACCTATCAAGGCACCCCGGGGCCGTTGATGGGTATTGGCTTCATGGCCGATGACCCAGGCACACAGCCTTGGCCGAATGCCAATGGCGGCAACTGGCATGTCAGCGGGTGCTGGTTCGGTCTGAACCCGGCGACGGGACAGCCGGCCTTCAATGCCAACGGCAGCCTGGCCACGCCCATTCACGCACTCGACATGCAGCGGCACCGCAATGGCGGTACCGTGACCAATGTTAATTACGCCCAACCCGGCACCCTCGGCGTTGCCGCCAATTCGGCGAATCCGCGTGCGGAGTTCAACGTGATTCTCGCGCCGGTGGCCGCGGTTCTGACCGGCCTCAACTACCGCCTGTCTGGCAACTTCTTCAACGTCCTCCCCGATGGCATGCACAGTTACGACATTGTGACCATGCCTACCGCCATCGATATCCTGCCCATTCCCGGCGGTGGAAACGCTGATGCTTGCATCATCATCGCCCGGCAAGGTGACAACCTGGTGATCGGCACCGATGGCGACGGGGTTAATGATGACCAGGAAGGTAATGTGTTTGGCGGCGCCAGCGCGCATCCCTATTATGGCCCGCTGGGAGAAACGTTTAACACGACATACCGCCTGATTGACGCCTTTTACAATCCCTCGCCTTCCAATCCCACGCAGGGAACCAACTGTGTCTTTGCCGGCAATTACATCGGGGTCGCCGTGGATGGAGTTACCCGTTTCACCAACGCCATCACCATCTGGGGTGGTTTTAGTGCCACCAGCGACACCCGATTCGGCTCGGACTTTGACGGGGTCAGCGACGCGCTCGAAGGCAACATCATTTGCAACAATTATCCTTTCGCGACCCATTTTCCGGATCCAGGCGTCGCCCAATACACGCCGCAAAGCACTTTGGACGGAAGAGGCAACCCGGAGAATTTCACCGGTATCAATGCTGGCGCACGGGTGTCCTTCCGCGGCAACGTCACGATCGGCAATGACCTGCTGCCGTTCAAGTTTGCCAACGACTTGGACTCACTTTGGACGCCCTTCACCAATTACTCGACGCGCTTCCTCGACGTGACATCCCCGAACGGTCTGATTCCCGTCCTGACGACGTCCAATATTTACCCCCGCTTAACAGGCACGTTTGCTCCAGGCATCGCGCCCTATACGACCGTGATATTGGATGCGTATGAACTCGATCCTGAAGGCTGGGCCAACGGAAAACTCTTCCTGGAATCGGAATTGACCGACATGTCAACCTTCACAAACGGCTTCCCGCAAGGCGCCCGATACCTGGGTTCGTTCACCGTCCCCAACACGGGCAGTTTTGATGTCAACCTTCCGGCATATGCCGGCGCGGTAACCGTCACTGCCAATTATTCCGCGGATGCTCCCGGCAAGCACAACGGCCGCGTCTATACGAGTAACTTCGCAAATCCGGGATACTTGCGCCTGCCCCCGACCCTCGCCATTGTCCGCACGGGCAACAACGTGACGCTGTCGTGGCCGCCGCAAGTCACCGGATTCACGCTCGAGTCAGCATCAGCGCTGAGCGGGGCGGCTTGGAACCCGGTGCCTGGCGTGGTCAATAACTCCGTCACGGTGGCGATTACACCTGGCAACCAGTTCTACCGGCTGAAGCAGTAGTCCCTCCGCTTTGGGATAACAGCCCCGGGAGGGGATTTAATTGGGTTACCCCCGGTTTGCGGTGGCTTACAAGCCGCTCAGACCGGGGGAATTCATTTTGCTTCTCCGCGTCCGGACATGCCGCTAGTTTCCCTGCGCGATGACTGCACCCTGGCAAAGATGGGCGCTGCCGATTGTGGCGGCCGTCTCGTGCACCTTGGGGATAACCGCGTTCGGGCACACCACCGGCCTGAGCACGAGCGATCTCAAGTTCGGGACAAACGGATTGAATGCCGTCGTCGGGTTGGCCGGCGCTGACTTGACTTTGATCCTCGCCAAATTGGACGAGGGAAGCCCCATGGATGGCGACGGTGATGGCAAACTGACCAGGGAGGAATTCGCCACCGGATTGGATCGCGTCCGGAAATTCGGAGCGAACTGCCTTTGGGTCGAGTTCGATGGCCGGCGCGTGCCAGCCGGTTCCCCAAGGCTGGAGCTTGATGACCAGGACAATTTCCGCTTGGAACTGAACTTCGCCGGAGAGCGACCGGCGCGTCTGCGGATCCGCGCTGCTTTGTTTGCACAACTGCCCCCGGAGCACATTCACTTCGTGGCCGTCCACGATGCCGACGACAAGTCCATAGGGAACAAAATGCTACGTCCGGATGACGACTGGCTGGAACTCGAGGTGCCGCACGCCGGCGCCAAGAAGGAGGAACTCCAGGTCAGTACGTTCGCCGGTTTCCTGAAACTTGGAGTCGAACACATCTGGACCGGCTACGACCACCTGCTGTTCCTTCTGGCCCTCCTGCTGGTGTGCTCCAACTTCAAAGCGGCCGTCGAAGTGATCACTTTCTTCACGCTGGCCCATTCCTTCACCCTGGCCTTTGCGACGCTCAATCTGGTCTGGGTATCCAGCCGTGTGGTCGAGCCGGCGATCGCGGCTTCCATCGTGTATGTGGGGGTGGAAAATTTCGTGCGTGCGGAAGGCCCGAAGGGGAGATGGCTGATTACCTTCTTGTTCGGGTTGATCCACGGCTTCGGGTTCGCGACCGTGCTGCGCGACCTCGGTGTGGCGACTAGTACCACCGGTGTCACCGTACCATTGATCGCTTTTAATCTCGGCGTCGAATTGGGCCAGATTGTCATCGCCGGGATCCTGTTGCCGGTGATCTGGAAACTCCGAAAATGGGAGACTTTTCGTCGGCGCGGCGTGCCGGCGTGTTCGGCCATTGTGGCCGGCGTCGGGGGTTACTGGCTAATCGAGCGCCTGTTCTTCAACTGAGACCCGCGCGCCAAAATCCTGTGGCGCTGCGAAGGCCATTTGCGGCCGAGGCCGGCACAGCTTATGATCTGGCCAAGCTCCGCCCCTGGCAAATGCGTTGAACGAGATGAAACCCTCAAGCAATTCTCCGTCGGATTTCCGAAGGCTCGTTGCAGATCTTTGGAGTCCCGTTCGCCCGGGCGGCCATGCGGGCGCCAGTTTCACAGGGCTCGCCCGGCGATATATTTTCGCATCCACGGCGCTCTTGATTTGTTGTTTCGCACGTTTCTCCCTGGCACTGCCCGCCGGCGCGTCGCTCGAGCCTCCGGGCCGCACGGGATTTTCGTCGCGCCGCCTGTTGATCCAACCAAAGCCGGATGTGAACGCACTGGAACTGGCTCGATTTCACGCAACGAACGGGTGCTCGCTCTTGCGACGCTTTCCGGCTTTTGGCGAAGTGCAGGTGCTGGTATTGCCCGCGAACCGTACCGTGCCCGAGATGGCGCACACGTACCAGGCCAGCCACCTGTTTAACTTTGCCGAACCGGATTACCAGGTGCGGCTCGCCAGCGTGTTTCCCAATGACCCGTTGTTCGTCAACGGCACCCTTTGGGGACTGAACAACGCCGGCCAGGACGGCGGCAAGGCGAGTGCCGACATCGACGCCCCGGAGGCATGGACCGCAAAGCTCGCGGCCAGCAATGTCGTTGTCGCGGTGGTGGATACCGGCATTCGTTATACGCACGAGGACCTTGCCGATAACATCTGGACGAACCCGCTTGATGGCAGCCATGGCCTCAATGCGATTACGGGATCAACCGACCCAGATGACGACAACGGCCACGGCACCCTCGTGGCCGGAGTCATCGGCGCGGTCGGTAACAACGGCGTCGGCGTGACGGGGATTGCGTGGCGGGTCCGACTCATGGCTTGTAAGTTCGTGGACGCAACCGGGTATGGCTCCGTCGCCGATGCGCTCGTCTGCCTCGACTACGCGCGAACGAACGGCGCACAGATCATCAATGCGAGTTGGGGGCTGGATGAGTTCTCGTCGTCGCTTTCCAATGCGATGGCGGCGTTGCGGGCGTCCGGGATCATCGTGGCGGCGGCCGCCGGCAATGATGCGCGGGACATTGATGCCTTTCCGTTCTATCCCGCGAGCTTTGACCTCGACAACATAATGACGGTGGCGGCGACAACGCGGCTGGACGAGGCCTACCCGTTGTCCAATTTCGGCCGGACGAACGTGGACCTCGCTGCCCCGGGCGTGGAGATTTACTCCACCGCATTTCAATCGAATAGCGCCTACGCTTCGGACGAAGGCACATCCATGGCTGCCGCCTATCTCAGCGGTGCGGCAGCGCTGCTCCGCGTCGCCTACCCCGGCGAACCGCCGGCTCAGATCATCAATCGCCTGTTGGCTTCGGTGGATCCTTTGCCGGGACTGGCGGGGCGTTGCGCTTCCGGCGGGCGTCTGAATTTGCGCAAGGCGTTGGGTGTGCCGCAGTCCGCACCAAGCCTCAAGGCTGCGGTTGCGTCGCCGGCTGGCCCATTCCTGATGCACCTCTCAGGCGATCCAGGCCGGAGTTACGTCAGCGAGACCAGCACAAACTTACTGGACTGGCTGCCGGCCTCCACGAACCTGACCGGATTGGACGGGTTGCTGACTGTAACCAACGAGCCAACGAGCACGGCCGACTGGCTTTTCTACCGGGCTTTTCTCGCCCCGTGACGAGCGACATTTCCCCTCTATTTTCCTCGGACAGGCGGTCCGCTTCAAGGGTCTAAAGCTTGTAATGAATGTGGCGTTGAATTCCCCGTTGCAGGCAAGGATTACGGCAATGTGACCGTTCCCCTGACTTTCACCAGGTTGCAATCAGGCGACTCTCGAGGGACAAGAACTGACAACCAGAAAAAAGGCTGCCGGCTTTGAGCCGGCAGCCTGGTGATTAATTGGTTGAAGGGAGTGCAGATGGGATGCAGCTCACGCCGCATCCCATCTCGCAAACTTGGCTAGTATTTCCGAACCAGTTGGAAATACGTCGGGGTGGCGCCAATCGCGCCAGCATCCACTGGCGGCGCCACATTTCCGGTTGTTACGTCGGTCCAACCCGTCGGCGACAGCGAGGTGCTCCTCTGCACCGTGAAGAGACCGGCTTCAGCTGGCCAGGAGAGGACGGCATTGCCGCCAGACCGGGTGATGGTCAGCGCTGGCCGTGGTGCGGCCACCGGCGCCGGACTGCTGATGATCGTGTAGCAGTGCGTTTGAGCCGCCGTCACAGGAGCATTGGTTGGATTGGCGGTGGCGTTCCAACTGCCCTCGGCATAAACCAATATCTCGCGCGGCGTCATGGCCACGGACGGCTCCTGACTAATGAATCCAGCAATGGCGCTCGGGTCCCGGTCATTTTCAATGAACGGGAAGAACTCCGGGGTCAGCGGGATGAACTTGGCGCCATCAAACTGATACACCCGCGCCGCGATCTGCCAGTTTGGCCAGCCGACAGTATCCGGCTTGCATTTGTAAACTACGGTGACGCGGTTATAGGCGTCACACGCGATATTCGCCCGGTCATACGCGCGCCTTCCGCCAGTGCTCAGATCTGTGGTGGCATCTGGGCCGACGGGCGTGCTGGTAATGTACGTTCGGGTATTGCAGTCCCATGCGGCCAACACCATGTTGGTTCCGGCGGAGACGCCGACCCCGAACATGTAGTGGCTGCGGATGTCCGAGGTATAGCGCGTGCCATCACTCCGACCGGCGTCAAAAACCACCCCCACATCGTTATTCGTAAGCGTGCCAAGCGCATTGCCGTTGTTGTCGAAGAAGTAGGTGATGCCACCATTGGGCTTGGCAAACCAACCTCCGGACCAAGCGCCCACGCTGTCCCACATATTGAAACTCCTGCCGCCAAGCGGG
>CAZIJO010000174.1:0-12385 GCA_964539515.1 uncultured Bifidobacterium sp.
TTCGCCATGCTCATGCTCAAATCACTGTTCGCCAAATGTGCATGACAGGCTCTAGGAAAAGCGATGCTGAACTCCAAGGCCCGCTATAATGACCGTAGATTCAGTTGCCTAGGCGGCCAATTGCGCTGACGCGTAGCTCGTGTTGGTCCTGCAGCATTGCTAAATGCCAAGCTTTGCGCTTCCAGGAAGTCTACGGGTGATTGGTGCAGTCTTTTCCTTGTACGGAAGTCTTGGAAAATAAAAGATTTGTGTTGACTTTGCCCTCCAGTTTTTGCTCTAGTCTCTCAGTTAATACCTCATAAAGGCCTCGTAGGGAAACCAAACTCAAAAAAAGAGAAAGGCAAGCCATGAATCCTCAAGGGAAACTAGCCGATGGGCTTCTCAGTTTCTGCACGGTGCTCACCATTCTTGTCGCTCCCATTTTTGTCAGCAATGTGTCGGCGGCTTGTGTGACACCGCCTTCGGGTTTGGTCAGTTGGTGGCGTGGCGAGACCAACGCGCTGGACCAGGCCGGGACCAATCACGGCACCCTGGCGGGCAATGCGACGTACGGCACCGCCCAGGTGGGACTGGGTTTTGTCTTTGACGGCAATGGCGCCGTCGTGCAACTCGGAAACCCGGCGAGCCTGCACTTTCAGGATCTGACCATCGAAACCTGGCTCCGGCGCACGAGCCCGTCGGTCGTTTCCTTTAACGGTGGCCCCGGGAACGGGGTCATTTTTGGCTACGACAATGGCGGGTATGGACTGTACCTCGATCCCAATGGCGTTCCCTCCTTCAGCAAGATCGGTTTCAACGAAGTTAAACCCGGCGTCGCGATCACCGATACCAATTGGCATCATGTGGCGGTTACCAAGGTGGGGAGCACGGTGGTGTTTTACGTGGACGGTGTGGCGCATCCCGCCGCGGCATACGACCCGGGCTTCACGTTTGCGGGAAATGCCTTCCTTGGCGGTTTGGGCAGCTTCTACACATTCTATGGTACGGTCGATGATTTGAGTGTCTACAGTCGGGCGCTTGCAACCAATGAGATTCAGGCGATTTACGGTGCCGGTGGTAACGGAAAGTGCGTGGCACAGTCTCCACCGCTCATTGCTACGCAGCCCGTCAACCAAACCGTTACCGTCGGGGAAACCGCGAGCTTTAGCGTGACGGCCACGGGCACAGCGCCGTTGAGCTATCAATGGCGGCTAAACAGCACGAACATCGTCGGTGCCACCGCTGATGCGCTGGTACTGACGAACGTGCAGTTGGCGGCGGCTGGGGTTTATTCGGTGGTGGTTTCCAATCTCGGCGGCACGGTGACCAGTTCGAATGCGGTACTGACCGTCCATTCAGCTCCCGCATCCCCACTCGTCAATGTCAATTTCGCCGCCTACGACCAGGTGAAGACTGGTTTTGCCGCCATCGGTCAGACGGGGAGCGATTTTTGGAACAGCTTCACCTTTCCTTTCCAAACATCTGTCGGGTTTGGTGGTTTGAAGCGGGCCGATGGCACGCCGACGGGTGTTGGTTTAACGGTTCAAAATGGAGGGGGTCATGCAGGCTTTGCACATCCGGACCTGATGTATCAGTCGTGTTGTTACGCCCAGGACTTGGGCGTCATCAGTCTGACGATCACCAATCTTCCGGCCGGCGGGTACGACATTTACCTCTACGGTCACGGTGGCGGTAGCACGGCAAATACGGTGTTCCAGCTTCAGGTGGGGGGCAACAATTTCGGCAATCAGTCCACTGCCACTGATTCGAATTGGAGTTTAACGAACTGGGTTGAGGGGGCGCAGTATGTGGTCTATCGCGGGGTGATGGTTACGAACGGCGGTGCGCCTGTGCTCGTTAAATGTCATCCCGGCATTTCTGGTTATACCTATCTGAACGGCATTCAGATTCAGGCGGCTGGGCAGGCACCGCCGGTGATTGCGAGTCAGCCCGTCAACCAAACCGTTACCGTCGGGGAAACCGCGAGCTTTAGCGTGACGGCCACGGGCACTGCGCCGTTGAGCTATCAATGGCGGTTGAACAGCACGAACATCGTCGGTGCCACCGCCGATACGCTGGTACTGACGAACGTGCAGCCTGCGGCGGCTGGCGTTTATTCGGTGGTGGTCTCCAATCTCGGCGGCACGGTCACCAGTTCGAATGCAACCCTTACCGTCAACTTGATCCCGAACTGTGTGTTACCGCCAGCGGGCCTAGTCAGTTGGTGGCGAGCGGAGTCAAACGCGCTGGATCAAACTGAAACGAACAACGGGACTCTGGTAGGCAATGCGACCTACGCTGCGGGCCGGGTGGGGCAGGGTTTTGTGTTCGACGGGAGCGGGGATGGCGTCACCTTGGGGAATCCGGCCAGTCTGCAATTGCAGGACTTCACGATCGAGACTTGGTTTCGGCGGGCAAGCGCCAGCAAGGCTTCGTTCGACTTCAATGGTGGTGCGCTTTTCGCGTATGGCGGCGGCGGGTATGGCTTGGGAATCCTGGACAACGGTACGCCGTACCTGAGCCGGGTGGAAGTTGATGCGGTGTTTCCGAATGTGGTAATCACCGACACGAATCTCCACCACTTGGCAGTGACCAAGCTGGGCACTAATGTGGTTTTCTACGTGGACGGAGTGCCCTATTTGGTGCCGCCGTACAACACAACGTACAACTTTGCCACGCCCGTGGCGATTGGCACCCGGGGCGACAACTTGGCGAACAGTTTCCTGGGCACGATTGATGAAGTGAGCGTTTACAATCGTCAACTGTCGGCTGGGGAGGTACAAGCGATCTACAGTGCAGGCAGCGCTGGGAAGTGCGTTGCACCTCCACCGCCGCCCTGTGTCGCGGTCCCCGCCGGGATGGTCAGTTGGTGGCGTGGTGAAAACAACCCACTGGACCAAACCGGGACTAACAATGGTGCCCTCGTGGGCCATGCGACGTACGGCACAGGTCGGGTGGGTCAAGGTTTTGTTTTAGATGGCAGCGGTGATTCGGTGACGATAGGTAACCCGCCGAGCCTCCAACTTCAGGACTTTACCATTGAGGCTTGGATCAAGCGTAGCAGCTCCAGTGCGGCTTCACTTGATTTTGGAGGAGGGATTATTCTCGGTTACGGCGGCGGCGGGTATGCTTTGGGGATTCTTGATAACGGGACACCTTTCCTTACCCGGGTGGCAGTTGACGCGGTATTTGCCACCACGACTATTGCCGATACCAACCTTCACCATTTGGCGGTTACGAAATTGGGTTCCACAGTGGTCTTCTACTTGGACGGCGTGGCGTATTTAGCCCCGGCTTACAATACGACCTACAATTTTGCGACTTCGGCCGCCATTGGCGCCCGAGGTGACAATTTCGCGAACAGTTTTTTTGGCACCATAGATGAATTGACGATTTACAGCCGTTCCCTGTCAGCCGGGGAGATTCAAGCAATCTACGGTGCTGGCAGCGATGGGAAGTGCCTTGCAGCGTCGCCACCGGTAATTACTGCTCAGCCCGTAACGCAAACCGTGACGGTTGGGGAAACGGCAACGTTTAGTGTCACGGCTTCGGGCACGGCGCCGCTGAGCTATCAATGGCGGTTGAACAGCACCAATATCGCCGGGGCGACTGCGGATACGCTGGTGTTGACCAATGCACAACCTTCGGTGGCTGGGGCATACTCGGTGGTCGTTTCCAACACCGTCGGCACGGTGACCAGTTCCAACGCAATCCTGACGGTTAACATTTCGCAAGGCTGCACAGCCCAGCCCGCAGGTTTAGTTAGTTGGTGGCGCGGAGAGGTCAACGCCTTGGATCAAATAGGGACCAATAACGGAAACCTCGTCGGCAACACCAGCTATGGCGGTGGACGGGTGGGGCAGGGGTTTGTGTTCGACGGCAGTGGGGACGGCGTCACGTTGGGAAACCCCGCCAGCCTGCAATTGCAGGACTTCACGATCGAGACTTGGATCCGGCGGGGCAGCACCACCAAGGCTTCGTTTGACTTCAACGGCGGGGAAATCTTTGGTTACGGCGGCGGTGGGTACGTTTTGGGAATGCTTGATAACGGCACGCCGTTTCTGAGTCGCGTGGAAGTGGACGCGGTATTTGCAAGCACTGCCATCACCGACACCAATCTCCATCATTTGGCGGTGACCAAGCTGGGCACCAACGTGGTCTTTTACGTGGATGGCGTCGCCTACTCAGCTCCTCCGTATGATACGACCTACAACTTTGCGACGCCGGTGGCGATCGGTGCCCGGGGCGACAACTTGGCAAACAGTTTTCTGGGCACGATTGACGAAGTAAGCGTTTACAATCGCCAGCTGTCTGCTGGGGAAATCCAGGCCATCTACAGTGCAGGCAGCGCCGGGAAGTGTGTTGCACCTCCACCGCCAAGTTGCGTCGCAGTTCCGCCCGGGGTAGTTGGTTGGTGGCGTGGTGAAAACAACCCTCTAGATCAGGCCGGGACGAACAACGGATCACTGGTCGGCAACGCGAGTTATGCCGCCGGTCGGGTTGGGCAGGCGTTTGTGTTTGATGGGAGCGGGGATGGGGTCGCGCTCGGCAATCCTGCTAGTCTGCAATTGCAGGACTTCACTATTGAAGCTTGGATTAAACGCGCCAGTCCAACCGTGGCTTCGTTCGATTTTAATGGAGGCGAGATTTTTGGTTACGGTGGCGGCGGATATGCCTTGGGAATCATGGATAATGGAACACCATATCTAACCCGGGTTGCCGTTGACAACGTGATGCCAAGCACGGCTATCACGGACACCAATCTCCACCATTTGGCGGTGACCAAGTTGGGGACGAGTGTGGTTTTCTACGTCGATGGCGTGGCGTTTCCCGTTCCGCCTTACAACACGACTTACAACTTTGCAACGCCGGCAGCCATTGGTGCACGGGGTGACAATTTGGCCAATAGTTTCTATGGCAGGATTGATGAAGTGACGGTTTACAATCGACAACTTTCTGCCGGGGAAATTCGCGGAATCTTTGAAGCTGGAAGCGATGGAAAGTGCGTGCCAGTTACGGCACCCTTCTTTACTTCGCAGCCTGCAACACAAACCGTTACGATTGGCGAAACGGCGACGTTTAGTGTCACGGCTTCGGGCACGCCGCCGCTGAGTTACCAATGGCGATTGAACGGCACGAACATCGTGGGAGCCGTTGCTGATACGTTGGTGTTGACAAATGTCCAGCCCTCGGCGGCTGGGACGTATTCCGTGGTTGTTTCCAACTACCTTGGCTCGGCGATTAGTTCAAATGCGACCTTAGTCGTAAACGCCCTTGTCGGGTGTATTGCGCCTCCCTCGGGCTTAGTGAGTTGGTGGCGTGGTGAGAATAACACTTTGGACCAAGTCGGAGGCAACAATGGCGTGCTCGCCGGGCATGCGACCTATGGTGCAGGGCGTGTCAGCCAAGGATTCGTTTTTGATGGAAATGGAGATGCAGTTTTGGTCGGCAATCCGGTGAGCCTGCAGTTGCAGGATTTTACCATCGAGGCTTGGATTAGGCGGGCCAGTGCCTCCCAGGCGTCATTCAACAGTGGTGGAGGTGAAATATTTGGTTACGGAAGTGGCGGCTATGTCTTGGGAATACTGGATAACGGCACACCGTTCATTAGCCGCGTTGAGGTGGACAATGTGATGCCAAGCACGGCCATCACTGACACCAATCTTCACCACCTGGTAGTGACCAAGTTAGGCACCAACGTGATCTTCTACGTGGATGGTGTTGCTTATCTGGTCCCGCCCTATAACACCGCCTATAGCTTTGCGACTGCGGCGGCCATTGGTGCCCGGGGGGACAACTTGGCCAACAGTTTCCTGGGTACAATTGATGAAGTGAGCGTTTACAACCGCCCACTCTCCGTCGCTGAAATTCAATCCTTGTACAATGCTGGCGGCTCGGGGAAATGTTTGGTGCCGATTCCGGCTTTCATCGTCACCCAGCCGGCCAACAAATCGGTTCTCATTGGTGGGAACACGACCTTTAGCGTCGCGGCCGGCGGCACGCAGCCGTTCAATTACCAATGGTTCTTCAACGGCACGACTATTACCAATGCGACCAATGCCACGCTGAACCTGGTCAATGTGCAGACCAGCCAGGCCGGTAACTACTCAGTCGCCGTCGGCAACGGGGTTTCACCTGTGCCGGTATTGAGCAGCAATGCCACATTGACCGTGACGTATCCCGCGGCGAATGTGCGCGTTGTCGGCACGAATATCGTGTCCGGCCGCCCCGTCACGCTGCCGATCGTGGTAACTGCCAACGGCAATGAGAACGCGTTGAGCTTCAGCCTTAATTACACCACGGCGCGGCTGGCCTTCCGCAGCGCCCAACTCGGGGCGTACCCGCCCGGCACGTATTTCTTCGTCAACACCAGCCAGACCAATCTGGGCCGGTTGGGCGTGACCGTGGCCTTGCCTTCGGGGGCCACTTTCCCGCCGGGCACCCAATTGCTGGCCGGCGTGACCTTCGACGCGGCGATCTGGTTGTCCGCCAACCCCACCGCGACCACGGTCAGTTTCGGAGATAATCCGATGGTGCGCGGGTTGACGGATGTCAACGCCTTGACGCTGGCCGCCACCTACACCAGCGGCTCGGTGACGATTTCCGGGACGGACCTGGAAGGCGACTCGTATCCCCGTCCGGGCGGCAGCCGGAGTTTCACCTTGAACGATTGGGTGCAGGCCGGTCGGTTCGCCGCGAAACTGGACATTCCGGCCACGGGTGGTGAATTCCAGCGGGCCGATGCCGCGCCCCGCGGGACCGCCGGCGACGGCCAAATCAAGGTAACCGACTGGGTACAGGCGGGACTTTATTTTGCGGGCTCGCATCCGCTGACGGCGGTAGGCGGACCGACGAATGAAGTGGCCCCAACCGGACCAGTCGGTCCGGATGCGTTACGGGTAATTCGCCTTGGGGTCTCCAATGCGGTTCAGGACGTGGCCGTGACGGTGCCGGTGATCCTGGAAGCGCAGGGGAATGAGAACGGGGTTGGTTTCACGGTCAGCTACGATCCCGCGGCCTTCAGCTATTTGTCCGCGACCCTGGGCAGCGGTGCGGCCGGCGCGAACTTCAATCTCAACACGAATCAGATTGCCTCCGGGAGACTCGGGCTGGCGCTGGTGCTGCCGACGGGCAGCAGCTTTGCCGGCGGCAGCCGCGAGTTGTTAAAAGTCAGCTTGCTACCCACCGTGTTGGGCATTTACCCGGTGAGCTTGAATGACCAACTGGTCCTGCGCGGCGTGTCCGATCCTGCGGCGATTGAATTGCCGGCCAGCTTTGTGACCGGCAACTTGACGGTGAACCCGCATCCGACCCTCCTGATAACGCACGCAGGCACCAACGTCGTTGTTTCCTGGCCGGCGTTGGCCAGTGGTTTCAATCTGCAATCCACCACCAACACCGCCGCGTCGGGTGGCTGGGGTGACGTTCCGGATGCGCCGCAACCCGAGGGCGATCGGCTCAAAGTCACCTTGCCCATCACGGATCAAACCAAGTACTTCCGCTTGCGGTATCCGTAGCGAAGCCCGACGAGAGCCAAAGCACCGCGAACGGACCTCCCCAGCCGGCGGCTCGGAGTGCCGCCGCGGTGCGTCGGTCTCTGGTTCGTCCTGAAAGCGCGGGTGAACTAGCCACAAAAAGGCACAGAAAGCGCAAACAGATCAAGTCCATCTCGCTCTGGGGGGGCACATGAATAATGCAACCGGCGGGGGCGGGGGGCGAAGCAAAGTTTAATTCTCTTCCTGTGTTTTGAGCCGATTGCGCTTTTTTGTGGCAATTCACCTTCGGCATTTCGGTTCACGGGTGGGCTGCCCTGGGTCAGGCTCTTTCGTTTCTCCTTTCGCGTTCCGGTTTATCCATTTCGTGGTTCACGCCGCAGAGCAAGATTGCCAACTCCGCCATTTTCGTTTCTAGTGTGTCGCCTTTGCGACCTATGGCAGAAATCGATTTTATCTCGGCAATCCATAAGAAGACGAAGCGCGACTACCTCGCGCGGGTGAATGAATTCCCCAAAGCCGAGGCGGCCAAGCTCGCCAGGCAATTCGGCAAGGATTATTGGGACGGCGACCGCAAGGTGGGCTACGGCGGGATGCGTTATGACGGTCGATGGCGGGTGGTGGCGGATGCGATGGTTAAGCATTACGGCTTGAAGGCGGGCGACAAAATTCTGGACGTGGGCTGCGGGAAAGGCTTCCTGCTTTACGATTTCACCCAAGCCGTGCCTGGCATCGAAGTGCGCGGGCTGGATATTTCGAGTTACGCGATTGAGAACGCGAAGGAGGAGGTGCGACCCTTCCTGCAAGTCGGCCACGCCAACGCGCTGCCGTTCGCAGACAAGAGTTTTGACCTCGTCATTTCGCTCAACACTTTGCACAACCTCCAATGCTTTGATCTCGATCGGGCGTTGCGGGAGATCGAGCGGGTAGGCAAAAACAAATACCTCGTCGTCGAGTCCTACCGGAACGAAGAGGAGAAAGCGAACCTGCTTTACTGGCAGTTAACCTGTGAATCGTTCTATCGCCCGGAAGCCTGGGAATGGTGGTTCAAGCAAACCGGCTACACGGGCGACTGGTCTTTCATTTATTTCGAGTAACAAACTCAACCTCATGACTGAAGCAACCAAAGAGAGCCAGTATCAGTTCCTGTTGGAGCGCGAGAAGAACCTGTCGAACCTCGGTCTGATGAGCAGTCAAGTGTGGCAGGACGACCCGAAGCGGCTGCTTTTCGTGCTGGCCCGGTATAAATTTGTGGCGAAGATGTTTTCCGGGATGAACAAGGTTCTGGAGGTGGGATGCGCGGATGCTTTTGGCACCCGCGTGGTGCGGCAGGAAGTGCCAAACGTGGTAGCCACGGATTTCGATCCGGTGTTCATCCAGCGCAATCAAGCGCAGATGACGCAAGCGCAGGCGGATCCCGATTTCAAATGGAACGTTTCATTTCGAGTGCATGACATGTTCTCCGGGCCGCTGGCGGAAGATTTCGATGGCGTGTATGCCGTAGATGTGATCGAACACATTCCGAAAGATCAGGAGCTGGATTTTGTCGGCAACATGGCCAAGTCCCTTAATTCACGCGGGGTTTGCCTGGTTGGTACGCCATCGCTGGAGTCGCAGGATTACGCTTCACCGCCAAGCAAGGCCGGCCACGTGAACTGCAAAACGGGACCCGGACTGAAGGAGTTGATGGCCCATTTTTTTCATAACGTTTTCATTTTCTCCATGAACGACGAGGTGGTCCACACCGGCTTCTACCCGATGGCGCATTACCGCTGGGCCTTGTGCTGCAACCGAAAATAGCGTGAGCGACCGGTTGTTGATCGTGGGAGCAGACGGATTGCTGGGCGGCACCTTGCGCCAGCATTTGCAGCGATCGGGCCGCGAAGTTGCGGCGACCAGCCTGCTGGCGGTGCCGGATGCGAAGAACGTCTTGCACCTCGATCTCACTCAGCCGCCCGAAACCTGGCCGGAACTGCCCTCGTGCCGTGCCGTGGTGCTGTGTGCGGCCATCACAAGTCTGGAACAATGTCGCGCGAATCCCGCGGGCACCCGCCTAGTGAATGTAACGCGCACTCTCGCCTTGCTCGAACGCCTGGCCCAACAGGGCGCATTTGTTGTTTTTATCTCTTCCAACCTGGTTTTTGACGGCAGCAAACCCGCGCGCCAGCCGGAAGAGCCGGTGTGTCCGCGCACCGAATATGGCCGTCAGAAGGCCGAGGCCGAAGCGGCGCTGCTGCGCCTCCGGGACCAGGCGGCAATCGTACGTCTGACGAAGGTGATGCACCCGGATATGCCGCTGATGCGTGGCTGGATTCAATCGTTGCGGGCGGGTAAACCGATCTCGCCATTCCAGGATCTCGTTTGTTCACCGATCACGCTCGACGCCACGGTTGGTGTTCTTACCGAGGTTGCCACGCAGCAACGCGCCGGCCTCTGGCAGCTGTCGGCCTCCGCCGACATTACTTACGCCGGCATCGCGCAATGTCTCGCCAAAAGCGGAGGGTTCGACGCTGCGCTCGTCCAGCCGGTCGCGGCCCACGGCGGTGCCCTCGAGCATCTGCCGCCGCACAGCACGCTGGACCCGAGCCGCGCTCAACGCGAGTTGGGATTCGAACTGCTCGAGCCGGAGCGCGTGATTGACCGCGTATTCAACCCACCAAAGGCGGCAAGATGGAAATGAACGCCCTTTGTCATAATTGTGGCTCAGCCCGGCTTCGACGCGCGCCCGGCTACGAAAGTTTCTTTCGGGTGACCTCCGACTGCAAGCCCTGGCCGCCGGGGGGACAGATGGGCCTTTGCGAAGCTTGCGGCCTCGTGCAAGCCGTGACCGACAAACGTTGGGAAAGTGAGTCGCGCGAAATCTATACCCGGTACGACATCTATCATCAAAGCGGAGGGATAGAGCAAACCGTTTTCAATCCGGCGACGGGCAAGGGGCGGGCGCGATCGGACGCGATCGTGGAAGGTTTGCTCCAGTCGGCCGCCCTGCCGGAAAGTGGACGGCTGCTGGATATCGGGTGCGGCAATGGCGCGTTTCTCCGGGCTTGCAGTCGTTCATTGCCGGGGTGGGTTTTCTGCGGTTCAGAGTTTGACACTCGTCATCGCGCCGCCGTGGAGGCCATTCGCGGTGTTGAGCGACTTTACTCCGGTCCGCTGACCGAGATCCCCGGCGAGTTCGATGTGATCTCGTTGATCCACGTTTTGGAGCACATTCCGGCGCCGACGAGGTTCTTGAAAGAGGTGGCGACGAAACTCAAACCCGGGGGCTGGCTGGTGGTGGAAGTGCCTGATTGCCTCATCAACCCTTTCTTTTTGCTGGTCGCGGATCATGCGTCGCATTTCTCGCCGGGCGCCCTGTCGCGGGTGGTGGGGGACGCCGGGTTTGAAGTGCTTCAGGCCGGGGATGCGTGGGTAGCCAAGGAAATCAGCTTGCTGGCTCGAAAACCGGTCGGCCCACCGGTTACTGCTCCCTCTTGTCCACCCGCCCAGGCCGAGCAAACTTACAACAATTGGAGATTCCTTGGCGCGTCCATTGCCAAGGCAAAAGCTCTGGCCGGAAGCAAACCCCTTGGGCTTTTTGGAACCTCCATCGGCGCCACCTGGTTGGATGCGCAGTTGGATGGGGTGCCGGCGTTTTTTGTGGACGAGGACCCGCATCGCGTGGGCAAGCAGCACGAGGGGCGGCCGATTCATGCGGTGATGGATATCCCGAAGGGTGCAAATGTTTTCATTGTCCTACCCTCGGCGCTGGCGGAACGGATCGCCCAGCGTCTGCGGCCAATCCGGCCGGATGTAAACTTTGTGACCCCATGAATGCCGCCGTGTTTTTGGACCGCGACGGAGTACTGATCGAGGATGTCCATCTGCTCACGCGACCCGAGCAGGTGGTCATTCCCGCGGGCGTGCCCGCCGCGTTGCGGGCCCTCGGCGAGGCCGGGTTCCGTCTTGTGGTCGTGAGTAATCAGCCGGTGGTGGCGCGCGGATTGGTGAGCGAGGCCGACGTCCGCGCCGTGCATGCCCACATGGAATCGCGGCTGCGCGAGGCCGGAGCCCCACCCTTGGACGGCGTTTATTTTTGTCCGCATCATCCGAACGCCACCCTCCCGGCCTACCGCAAGGATTGCGATTGCCGCAAGCCCAAACCCGGTCTGTTCCGGCGCGCGGCGACTGAACTGGCGCTGGATCTGGGGGCGAGCTTTGCCGTGGGGGACCGCATTACGGACATCATTGCCGGGTCGCGGGCGGGGTGTCGGACCGTGCTCGTGCAAACCGGCCGGCATGCGGAAAAACCCATCGAGACCAGCGAGCCATTGGACCAGACGCTACGGCCGGAGCACACGAGCGCGGATCTGGCGGCGGCCGCGGAATGGATCTTGGGACAATTCAAAATTAAAAATGCCAAATGAAAAATGCTCCAAGCGCATGGACGGGCAGCGTATGAGGCAAATTCAGAATTGAGCATGCAAATTGAAAAATTAGAAATGAAAAATGATTTTTCCAGAACGACCGCCGTACCGGTCGCATTGTTCTGCCCGGAGCGGACCGATGAAAGCAGGACATCAACAGGAGGCCGCCGAGGTCGCGGAGAGGATCTCCCTTGGAATGGCTCTCCGAGTTCTCTGCGAGCTCCTGTTCAACCTTCCTATGTTGTGCCGGGAGCGAACCGATGAAAGCAGGACATCAACCGGAGGCCGCCGAGATCGGGGAGAGGATCTCCCTTGGAATGGCTTCTCTGCGTTCTCTGCGAGCTCCTGTTCAACCCTCCTATGCTTTGCCCGGAGCGCACCGATGAAAGCAGGACATCAACCGGAGGCCGCCGAGATCGCGGAGAGGTTCTCCCTTGGAATGGCTTATCTGTGTTCTCTGCGAGCTCCTGTTCAACCCTCCTATGCTTTGCCCGGAGCGCACCGATG
>CAZIJO010000174.1:12485-13214 GCA_964539515.1 uncultured Bifidobacterium sp.
AAGGCAGGACATCAACCGGAGGCTGCCAAGATCGCGGAGAGTTCCTACTCGGTGTCCTTTGCCAGTTCCTGTTCAACAACGCATGCACCCCTTGTTTGAGAAGGCGTCCGGGTTAACCGAGACCGTCATCGCCGCAGCCATCGAGGTCCATCGCGACAAAGGGCCGGGCTTGATTGAATCCATCTATGAATGGTGTCTCACGCAAGAACTCGGGTTGCGCGGCTTGAACTGCGTGAGTCAAAAGACGGTGCTGATCGAATACAAAGGCTTCCAGCGCGAAGAACCGCTGCGCTTCGATGTGCTGGTGGAAGGCTGCGTGTTGGTGGAGGCCAAGGCGGTTGAGAAAATTCTTCCGATCCACAAAGCGCAACTCTTGAGCTACATGAAGCTACTAAACATCCCGCTCGGCTTGCTGGTCAATTTCCACGAGCTGAAAGTCACCGACGGGATCAGCCGGCTGGTCCTGTCCGGAGCCGGTCGATGAAACCAAGACGGCAACAAGAGGCCGCCGAGGTAGCGAGTGGATTTTCGCTGAAATGCCACTCTGCGTTTTCTGCGAGCTCCTGTTCAACCCTCTTTTGTTTTGCCCGGAGCGAACCGATGAAAGCAGGACATCAACCGGAGGCCGCCGAGGTTGCGGAGATGTTTTTCCTTGGTACGGCGTCTCTGAGTTCTCTGCGAGGTCCTGTTCAACCCTCTTTTGATTTGTCGGGTGTGGACCGATTGTAG
>CAZIJO010000175.1:0-13209 GCA_964539515.1 uncultured Bifidobacterium sp.
ACCCGCAAACCATGAGCAACCTCAATCTCCGTAACCTCACCAACAGCTTTTTGGTTGTGCGCCTCGTCTGTCTGGCTACGTGGCGGCAGGCCAATGAGTTCACGCCGCGCGATCATGGTGGGCCCTACGTGGTCACCCAGGAAGGCTACGATCCGGAGGACCCGAAAATGATCGCTGACGAATTTGTGCTCGGCCGGTCAGGAAAGTGGTTGTCGCTGGGCTTGTTCTTCCGCCTGCCCGTGCCGGACCGCCGGGCGGAATTCATCTTTGGTACCGCGGCGGAAGTCATGCAGGCGATGGAAACCCTGCCGTCCAAGGCGCTCGTCCTCCACCCCGGGGAGGCGGACGCATCTGAAGCCGCTTCGCCGGAGTCGGATGAAATGGCCAGCGCATTCCACGCGGCGAAAGGCAAAGCCGGCGGTCCGAAAATCTGAAGCCGACGAGTTGCCGGAACGAATTCCTGCCCTCCGAGCCATGATCAAGAAAAAACTGCTCCAACGGTTTCGGGTCGAACCCGGCGCGAAAGTGGACCTGAAAAAATATCCGACCGACTGGACCGAATCCAAAGCGGCGCGAAAGCTGGGCAAGGAAAAGATCAAGCGCCAGGCGCTGAAGATTCTCGAACGCAACCGTGCGGAGCTGGACGCCGCGCAGGAACTGCTCTATGCGAGTGATACCCACTCAGTATTGCTGGTCTTCCAGGCGATGGATGCCGCCGGGAAGGACGGCACGATCCGGCACGTGATGTCCGGCGTGAATCCGCAGGGCTGCCAGGTGTTCAGTTTCAAGCGGCCTTCGGCTGAGGAACTCGACCACAACTTCCTCTGGCGGCACATGAAAAGCCTGCCCGAGCGCGGCCGCATTGGCATCTTTAACCGCAGCTACTACGAGGATGTCCTGGTGGTGAAGGTGCATCCCGAGTGGCTGGACCAGAAGCTGCCGGCCAAGCCGGATCGCAAGTTCTGGGAGCACCGCTACGAGGACATCAACAATTTCGAAAAGCACCTCGTCCGGAACGGAACGATCGTACTCAAGTTCTTCCTGCATCTCTCCAAGCAGGAACAAAAAAACCGGTTCCTCGAGCGGCTGACCAATCCCGATAAGCATTGGAAATTTTCGGCGGCGGACCTGGCCGAACGGGCGCACTGGAAGGAATATCAGCAGGCCTTCGAAGACGCCTTCACCGCCACCAGCACCAAATGGGCGCCCTGGCATATCATTCCCGCCGATCGCAAGTATGTCGCCCGCGCCCTGGTCGCCGACATCGTGGTTGATGCCATCAGCCGGCTTAAGCTCAAATACCCCGAGATGACGCCGGAGAAAATGAAAGCGCTGGTTGCGGCGCGGAAGGAACTCGCAGGGGAAGGTCGGAAGCCAGGCGTCAAAAAGGCAAAGTCCCAAGGCCAAGCCAAAGCCAACCCATCGTCCCAGCCGGCGCCCGCGGCGCAATCATAATCCACCCGCGCGGCGCAAGGAAACGCAGACGCGATGCTTATGGCTAATTCACGGCTCAACGGACCGCCGGGACGTACGCCGCGGGGTGACGCGCCGGTCGGTTTCACAGTGGAACAAACCATCACACCATGAAAATTGTCCTCTACGGCGCCGCGGGCGGTGAAGTCACGGGCTCGGCGTATCACATTCAAACTGACCGCGCGAGCGTGTTGCTGGACTTCGGCATGTTCCAGGGCGGCCGAAAGGCCGAGGATAAAAACCGGGTGCTGCCCCGCGTTAATCTCGCGAAGCTCGACGCGGTGCTGGTCACCCACGGACATCTGGACCATACCGGCCGGCTTCCGTTGCTGGTCCAGGCTGGCTACACCGGTCCCATTCTCGGCACCCCGGCCACCATCGAGATGACCGGCCTCATCCTGCGCGATTCAGCCAAAATTCAGGCCGCCGACAATGAGCGCATCAATCGCAAGCGTGCCCGGGCCGGGGACGAACCGATTCCGCCGCTCTACACCGCGGAACAGGTCGAGACGTTGCTCAACCTGTTCATTGCGATTCCGTACAACGATCCCGTCGCCGTCGCCCCGGGAATCACTGCCCGGTTTGTCGAAGCCGGTCACATGCTCGGCTCGACCAGCATCCAGCTCACGGTCGAGGAGAAGGGCCGCCGGAAGACCGTGGTCTTCTCGGGCGACCTGGGCCCGCTCGGGGCGCCCATTCTCAAGGACTTCGAACCGTTTCACAAAGCCGACGTGGTCTTCCTTGAATCCACCTACGGCGACCGCGATCACAAGCCGTTCAACGATACGGTCAGGGAGTTCATCGCAATCGTGAAGGAAGTAGTCGCGCGCCAGGGCAAGATCCTGGTGCCCACCTTTGCCGTGGGCCGCGCGCAGCTGCTGCTCACGCTGCTGGCCGGGTCTTTTCGCAATCACAAACTGCCGCCCTTCCCGGTTTACCTCGACAGCCCCATGGCCGTTGCCGCCACCCAGATTTACCGCCAGCACCCGGAGTTGTTCGATGAGGAGATGCTGGCCTTCATCAAGGAGCGGGGCGTGGCCGTGGACCTGGAAATGGCAAAGTCGAAAATTTCCGTCACCGCGCAGGATTCGATGGCCCTGAACAACCTGCCGGGCCCGTGCATGATCCTGGCCGGCGCGGGCATGTGCAATGCCGGCCGCATCGTGCATCACCTCCGCAACAACCTCTTCCGGCCGGAAAACGCCGTGCTGATCGTCGGCTACCAGGCTGAAGGCTCGCTCGGCCGCCAGTTGGTGGATGGCAAAAAGGTGGTTTCCATTTTTGGCGAAAAGGTCGCGGTCAAGGCGAGCATCCACACGCTTGGCGGCTTCAGCGCGCATGCCGGGCAGACGGATCTGCTGCGGTGGCTGGGCGCGATGGTCGGCGCCCGGCCCCGCGTGGTGTTGGTGCACGGGGAAGACCGCGCCCGCGAACCGTTCGCCGAAAAAATCCGCGCCCGCTACTGCATCCAGGCCGACTTGCCCGCGCTCGGTACGGGCATTCAAGTCTGACCCAACCGCACCCCCTCGCGTTCCCCATCACTGGACTGTAAGCTGTCGCGTTCGGTTCGCGGTTTGATTAGTTTAATAGCGTTTCGCACGAGCTATGACGTTGCGACTTCAATTCCTTGCGATATTGCTTTGTGCCGGATTCCTCACGGCCAACAGCGCGACGGTGCAATTCATCGCTCTGGATTCCAACACGGACAAACCCTTGCCATGCCGCCTTCACGTGAAGGACGCCGCGGGGAAGCCAGTTCGGTCCAAAAACCTGCCCTTCTGGCATGACCACTTCGTCTGCGACGGCAGGGTGGAGCTTGATTTGTTGCCTGGCCAGTACTCCTATGAAATCGACCGCGGGCCGGAATACTCTCTGGCGACAGGTATCATAAAGGTTGCCGGGAGCAACCCCCAAGCCGTGACCAACCGGTTGCGGCGGCTGGTCAATCTGGCCCGGGAAGGTTGGTGGTCGGGCGACTTGCATGTACATCGACCGCCGGAGGACATGGAGTTGCTTATGTCGGCGGAAGATTTGCATGTGGCACCCGTCATCACGTGGTGGAACGCCAGGAATCCCTGGCGCAACCGTCCCCTGCCTGCAAACCCTCTTGTCCGCTTTGACGGCGACCGGTTTTGTCATCTGATGGGCGGCGAGGACGAGCGGGCGGGCGGCGCGTTGCTCTATTTCAACCTGAGCCAGCCGCTCGACATCACCGGCGCGCAGCGGGAGTACCCTTCCCCGATGAAATTCCTCGCGGAAGCCCGTCAGCAGAAGGGCGGGTGGGTGGATGTGGAGAAACCCTTCTGGTATGACACGCCGGTCTGGTTGGCGAGCGGGAGGGTGGACTCCATCGGCATCGCGCACAATCACATGCACCGCGACGGGGTCTATCCGGGCGAAGCGTGGGGGCGTCCTCGCGACAAGCAACGGCTGCCCGACCCGCACGGCAACGGCTTGTGGACGCAGGAAATCTATTGTCACGCATTGAACTGCGGCTTGCGGCTTCCGCCCTCGGCTGGCAGCGCCTCCGGTGTGCTGCCCAATCCGGTGGGTTATGACCGGGTGTACGTTCAGCTGGACGGTGCGCTCAGCTACGAGTCATGGTGGGAAGGCTTGCGAGCAGGACGCGTGTTCGTGTCCAACGGGCCGCTGTTGCGCTGCCGGGCCAACGGCCATTGGCCGGGTCATGTGTTCAAGGCGGCGGCGGGAGCGACCGTGAGCCTGCAGTTGGAGGCAGCACTCGACTCGCGCGACCCCATCGCCTTCATCGAGGTCATTCAGAACGGTCGCGTGGTGCGGAAGGTGTCGTTTCCCGAATGGAAGCAGACCGGCTCGTTGGGCACACTTAAGTTTGACCAGAGCGGGTGGTTCCTGGTGCGGACGATTGCGGACGTGCCGCGCACCTTCCGTTTCGCCTCAACCGGCCCGTTTTATGTGGAAGTTGGCTCGCCGGCCCGCCGCATCAGCAAGGCTTCCGCCCAGTTTTTCCTCGACTGGGTGCGCGAGCGCCTGGGGCAAATCAAGCTCACCGATCCCCACCAGCAGGAGGAGGTCCTGCAACCCCACCGGCAGGCGGAGCAATTCTGGCTGGAGAAAGTGGCCCAGGCGAACGCCGAGTAGGCCCGCGCCGCTTGCTGCTGGCATCCGCGGCGTTCAACCCTTGGACCAATTGGAAGGGTCTGCAGTGATTTGAACGTGAGTTCGTGACGCTTTAACCGCACCGACGCCGAACCGTGGCGCGCTCAGGATTGTGGTGAAGCTTTTGCGGCTCGACAGCCTTGGAAGTGGGGAGTAAGTAGGTCTTCATGCTATTTGCTGTTCGGTCAATGCAGGTTGTACGGGGCGCGCGTGCCACCACTCCTGTCCTCCGTAGCAGGACTGCGAAGGATGGATGTGGCTCGGCGGTTCGACCCCATCGGGCCGCAACCCACGCTCATCCCGGAGCGCAGACACCGCTTCCACTCTCAGCGAAGGCCATACTGACCAGGCATCTTCGCACGCCACTTGAAACATGAAGGCCAAGCGCATTCTCATTCGCGTGCCGTTCCTCGTTGTCGGTTTTCTTTTAATCGGTATTGCCCTCATGGCAATAGTCAGTCACGGTTTTGGGTCTGAAGATCAAGGGACACCAGGTGGTTACGTTTCAGCCGCAGAGCAGCCAGTTCAGTTTTGGACCACGGTAGTGGTTATGGGAATCTCCGGAGTGATTGCTTTGTATTTATATTGGCTTTTAAGGAAAGGAAAGAACGATGCCCAATCGCCAAAGGATTGAAATGACCGGAGCGGAGCGGAGCATCATGCCATTGGTGGCTCGCACCCCGCTCACGCGGCGCAACCCACGCCCAACCCGGAAAGCAATCACCGCTTCCGCTCCCAGTGAAAGCCATAATGACTTGGCGGCAAGCACTCGATTATGCAAATTATCGCACCCAACGGAATAGACCAGATTCGAGAGCATGATCGGATTCTCAAGCGTTTGCTCGCGCAACGAGCGCACGAGTGGCAGAGCCAGACTGGCCTCCGCAGACTTATTACTCGGATCAAGATTGAGCTTTGGGCTTGGCGGGAGACAAGTCGCGAGCAGCAGCGCATTTTACGATTAGATAAGGAAACGTAGATTTGATCGATGCACAGAAAACGTGACTCGGTTTCGCCCGTCGAAATAATCCTGAAGCCACCAGTTCGCCGGCCGCGACCCTCCTGCTGCGATGCTCGGGACTGACGATCAAATAGAACGGCTGCCGCGGAGTAATTCTGACGACCCTGCCCCGGATTCGTGACAACTGGCGCTTGGCGGCAATCGCGGACAGCCCCGTTTCCTTGACCACATCCGGCAGCGAAATCGTCACACGCCCCAAGGCAAGGCGCGCATTGCAAAACGCCTCCGCGGCGACGATTCGGCGAGGTGCGGAAGCACTTTGGGTCTGCTTTGTCATTTGCGTAGCCTGCCGTCTGACGGTTCATTATGTAAAAGCAATGGATGAGCCTACTCGCGCTTGCCACTGACACCGCGGCGGATGCCGAGGAGTCTCTGGAGACATGCGAAGGCGCGATTCTATTCTCCATTTCGTCCTTTTGCTTCCGAAGACTCGCAGTCGTGCGAGTCGTGCAATTGTGGCCCGTTGCTAAAGCCAGAACTCCGCGTCGCCGGGCTGCAACTTCCAGGGTTCCAGTCGGTGCTTTCCGTGCGGCTTGACAACGCAGCTAGTAAGTGTGTATTATACACGTACAAATGAGTAATGCACTCAACCTCGAGGTAGAAGGGCGGGCCCTGCTCACCGACCTGTATCAACTCACCATGGCCTACGGCTACTGGAAGTCGGGCAAGGCGGACCAGGAATCCGTTTTCCACCTGTTCTTTCGCAAGAACCCCTTCGCGGGTGGTTTCACTCTGACCGCCGGTTTGGCCGACGCCGTCAAGTTCTTGAGGGAATTCCGCTTCGCGGCGAATGACCTGGCCTATCTGGCTGAACTGCGAGGGCGGGACGAGAAGCCGTTGTTCGACTGCGCCTTTCTCGATTACCTCGGCGCGCTGCGCTTCCGTTGCGACCTGGACGCGATTCCAGAAGGCACGGTAGTGTTCCCCCAGCAGCCGCTGCTGCGGGTGCAGGGCCCGATCCTTCAGGCGCAGTTGGTGGAGACGGCACTTCTGAACATGCTCAACTTCCAGTCGCTGATCGCCACCAAGGCGGCGCGTGTTTGTCTGGCAGCGCAAGGTGATCCGGTGGTGGAATTCGGCCTGCGTCGGGCCCAAGGAGTGGATGGCGCCCTTACAGCATCTCGCGCCGCCTTCATCGGTGGCTGCGCCGGCACGTCGAATGTGCTCGCGGGGAAGCGCTTTGGCATTCCGGTCAAAGGGACTCACGCTCATAGCTGGGTGATGTCGTTCGGAAGTGAGTGGGAGTCGTTCGACACGTATGCGGATGCCATGCCGAACAACTGCGTCTTTCTGGTGGATACCTACGACTCATTGGAGGGGGTGCGCAACGCGGTGGAGGTGGGCCGGCGATTGCGCGATCAGGGTCACGACCTGGCGGGCATCCGCCTGGATTCAGGTGATCTTGCTTACTTGAGCATTGAGGCGCGCAAGATTCTCGACGCCGCTGGCTTCACGGCGGCGGTGATTGTCGCCAGCAACGACTTGGACGAACACCTGATCGAAAGCCTCAAGCAACAGGGTGCGAAGATCAATGTGTGGGGCGTGGGGACGAAGCTGGTGACAGCCTATGATCAACCGGCGCTGGGCGGGGTTTACAAGCTCACGGCCATCCGCAACTCCGACGGCGAATGGGAGCACAAGGTAAAGCTCTCCGAGCAGGCGGCGAAAGTGACCAATCCGGGGATTCTGCAAGTCCGCCGATTCCGGAGTGCCAGCGAATTCATCGGGGATGCACTTTACAATGTCACACACCCTCCCCAAGGCCCGGTGGTCGTTGTTGATCCGCTGGACCCCACCCGGCGAAAGCATTTTCCCGAGGACGCGAACAGCGAGGAATTGCTGGTCCCCATCCTTCGACGCGGCGACCTCGTCGCCGATCTGCCATCGCTTGAAAAGATCCGCGAGCGGGCGCAACAGCAACTCGCCATGCTCAATCCCGCGGTCAAACGATTCACCAACCCGCACCAGTATCCCGCAGGTTTTGAACTGGGCCTCCATGAGTTGAAGACCCGGCTGATCCTCCAGGCGCGAGGCGAGGCATAAACACCCTTACCGACTATGAAGCTTATCAGAGTGGCAGCGGCAGTTCTGAACCAGACCCCGCTCGACTGGGCGGGGAACCAGGCGCGAATTCTGGATGCCATCGGGCAGGCACGTGCGGCGGGTGCGAGCGTCGTTTGTCTGCCCGAGCTGTGCGTCACGGGCTACGGCTGCGAGGATGCGTTTCACTCCATGAACACCGTGCGCCGCGCCTGGGAGTCTTTGGAGACGATTCAGACCGCCGCCAGGGGCATGATTGTCTCCGTTGGGTTGCCGGTGCTCCATGGGAACAGTCTTTTCAACTGCGCCGCCCTCATCGTGGACGGACGAATCACCGGCTTTGTTGCGAAACAGTTCCTGGCGGGGGATGGGATTCACTATGAACCGCGCTGGTTCAAGCCCTGGCCGGCCAACGTGCGCGATGAACTGCGGATCAAAGATGAGATGTTCCCCATCGGCGATCTTTGCTTCGACTGTGGCGGGGTCCGCCTGGGCTTCGAAATCTGCGAGGACGCATGGATGGCGAACCGCCCCGGATCAGCGCTCGCCCGCCGTGGCGCGGACATCATTCTTAACCCCAGCGCCAGCCACTTCGCCTTTGGGAAGCTGGAGGTGCGCAAACGCTTTGTCATCGAAGGCTCACGTGCGTTCAGCGCCAGTTACGTCTATGCCAATCTGCTGGGCAATGAAGCCGGCCGCGCCATCTATGACGGGGGCGCTTTGATTGCGACCGGTGGCGCACTCCTCGCGGCCGGGCCGCGATTCAGTTTTGAAGAAGTGCAGGTCACCACCGCCATTGTCGATGTGGATGCGACACGAATGAGCCAGATGCGCACCGTTGGCTTCCGTCCCCAACTTGGGGATGACCCTTCCATCTTGCGCACGCCCTTTGAATTGCCAGTCATTTCGATGGAACCCGCGACCCTGAAGTCTGAGGACTGGGAACTCGGGCCGCACGTGAAGGAGGAGGAATTCACCCGGGCTGAAGCGCTCGCCCTGTTCGATTACCTCCGCAAGAGTCGCTCGCAGGGATTCGTGGTGTCGCTAAGTGGTGGCGCAGACTCGGCGGCCTGCGCCTGCCTGGTCCATTTGATGGGCGCACTGGCACTTCGGGACCTGGGGAGCGAGGAACTCGCGCGGCGCTTGAGTCACGTCCAAGGACTGATGCCCGACGACGCGCTGACGGTGACGAAACAACTGCTTACAACGGCCTACCAAGCCAGCGAGAACAGTGGAGCGACGACCCGGAACGCCGCCCAGGCTGTCGCTGCGGCGGTCGGAGCCGCTCACCTGGATTGGAACATCAGCGGGCTCGTGAAGGACTACGTCCAGGCCATTGAGCAGGCCACGGGCACGAAGCTGAACTGGCAGCAGCATGATATTCCGCTGCAGAACATACAGGCACGTGTCCGATCACCCGGCATTTGGCTGGTGGCCAATCTCAAGAACGCGCTCCTGCTTTCAACCAGCAACCGCTCGGAGGCGGCGGTGGGTTACGCGACGATGGATGGCGACACCAGCGGAGGGCTGAGTCCTCTGGCCGGCATTGACAAGGCATGGTTGCGCCACTGGCTGAAGTGGCTGGAAACCGTCGGTCCGGCGGGGTTGAAGCCACTCCCCGCGCTATCCGTCATCAACGTGCAGACGCCCACAGCCGAACTCCGCCCCGCCGACAGCAAGCAAACCGACGAGGACGATCTGATGCCTTACGACGTCCTTGATGCGGTCGAGCGTGCTGCTATTCGCGACCGGAGGCCACCCTTGGAAGTCTTCGAGATCCTGCGGGTGCAGTTCCGACAGCACGATGCACAACAACTCGGCGTTTGGGTGGAACGCTTCTTCACCCTCTGGTGCCGCAACCAGTGGAAGCGGGAACGCTACGCCCCGTCATTCCATCTCGACGACGAAAATCTCGACCCGAAGACGTGGTGTCGCTTTCCGATTCTGTCCGCGGGGTTTGCGGCCGAGCTGGAGGAGTTACGTGCCCATGTCAAAAAAGCGTCCGCAGATCACAAGTGATCAATCCATCCGCTTCTCCGCACACAACACCATATTGGTGGGCGGCCAGGGAAGTGAGGTATTCCCCTCGCCAATTAATTCGACGTGTCCGGCATAGCGGTGCTCGACAATCCAGGGATTGGTGTAGGCACGCGAACCCTCGGCGGGATTGTTGGGGTTCTCGCTGACCTGGAAGCCGGTCTCGGCCAGAACCCGTTTCCACTGGGCAAAGCTCCAAAAGCAGAATTCCTCCTTCATCTCGGACTTCCAGTTGTCCGTGTAGTCCTTCTTCGAAAGAAATTCCGACGCGTGCTTCAATTTAGTTCGAAAAACGGCTTTCCCGTTCAACTTTTCCTCAGAGAAGGGGAATGCTGCCACAGAATCATCTTTGCGGGTGAGACGCTTGGCATGCAAAAAGTCCAGGCTGAAGAGCAGAAATCGGCTGCGGGTTGACAAGCCCTCTAACCATTCGCGCGTGCGGTCTTCCCTTTCTAGGAAAGATGTTGGTAACGGAAGTTGGCCGTCCTGATGTGAACACCAGAGCAAAACCTCTTGTTCACCATCCTCCGGCCCGACCACATCGCGAATGATCAACCGCCCACCGGGTCGCAACTGTCTGAATTTCTCCGCCAGATAGCTACGGACGGAATCATCTCTGTCGCCATAGCTCCACAACTCGTGAAGCGTGCTGTTGCAGATTGTCGTGTCAATGGACTCCGGCTCGAAGATGCGGTCCAGCAGGTTGCGGTGGAAGAAATGCACGTAAGCGCCACCGAATTCTCCCGCCCGCTGGCGTTCGTGAAATCGGCCGGCAAACTCGGCCGACAGATCAATGCCAAACAGGTCGGAGTCCGGGAAGTCACGGCTGATCTCGGCGAGCAATGCCCCGTCGGCGCAACCCTCGTCCACAATCCGGCCACCTTTGATGCCCGCGCGGATGTCGAGATACTTGAGTCGGATGATCTCGTTCATGCCGCGGGCATAGGTGCTGTAGTTCCGCGTTTCGGTCAGGCTGCCTTCCTGATTGGTCAGCGGATCCTGATAGAGCCGCGCAATGCGTTGCGGAACTTCCGGCAGATCTTCAAACAGGCTTTGGTGGCTCGCCGCCAGGTGTGCTTTGACCAACGGCCCATTCTGCCATTCCGCCCCCCGGTCTCCAATCTCGCGGACAATCGCAATGGGCGTGACTGGTTTCGGATCGGGTTCGGCCGATTCCGCTGGAGCGATGGCGAAACCGAGGGCTTGATACAGTTGGATTACCTCCGACGTCGAGCAGAGGACGAGGCAGTTCTCCGGCGTGAGCTGTATGACGTGCTCGCTCTGGTTGGCGATTTCCTTCACCGTGAACTCTGCGAAGTTCTGCGTATGCCCATAATGGGGAATGCCGACCACACGAAAGCGGAACGATAGATGTTGTCGGAGGTGGCGGGCGAACCGATCCACGCCCATTGCCCGCACGTGGAACGGAATTGGATTGAAGCGCGAGTTCTCCTGGTTCGCCGAAGTGATGGCGAAGATGATCTCCTTCGGAGGTTTACTCAGCTCGCAACGCCCGGATATCAATCCCGGGAGTGTATTTGGCTTCGCGGCTAGAAGGCGCTGGAGGTAGCTCTCCTGAAACTTCGTGTTCACGAGGTGTCGGCCGGGGAAAAGGAGGTAGCTCATGCGTGTCCGTATTTGGGTTTTGAGAGTCCGTCACCACGCCATTTCAGCTTCTCGGACAGCACGTCGTAATAGTTGATCTCCGGCAAAAACGCGATGGGCACCGGGTCCGACGAAGTCTTCACCGCGATGGTGCTGGTTGGCGTCAACTGGGCGAGTTTCATCCCGTCCGCCTGAACTTCCGCCGGTCCGGAAGTGGCGTCGAGCTGCATTTCAATGGGTTCGGTCGAGTTGACCACGACGGAGCGGTTTGTCAGCGCTTGCGGACAGATCGGCGTCACGGTGAGAACGCTGCATTCGGGACTGATGATTGGCCCACCGGCAGCCAGCGAATAGGCCGTCGAGCCGGTTGGAGTCGCGATGATGAGTCCGTCGCAGCGGTAACTGGTCAAGCGGCGTTGACCGATGCGCGCTTCGATGCCAATGAGGTGCGGGTTGCCGCCCCGGGTGATGAGCGCATCATTCAAAGCCCAGCCAGCGATCCGCTTCTTTCCTTGATGGATCTCCAGATCGAGCGCCGTCCGTTGGCTGATGATGAATTCGGCATTCAACACCCGCTTCATCTCCTGCCGGACACGATCTCCGTGAATGGATGTAATGAAACCGAGGTAGCCGATGTTGATGCCAAGGATCGGCGCTCCGGAACCCCGAAAGCGGTGGGCCGCCTGCAGCAGCGTCCCGTCCCCGCCCACGGCGATGACCAGATCAACCTTCCGATCCGACAGGTCGGCCATCTGCCGGTAGAGGTTCCTACGGGGCGGCAGGGTTTCCACCCACTCCTGCCGCACCTTCTCGCGGTTGAAGAAGGTCTTGAGTGCGGTCGCCGTTTGCTGGGCGTGCGGCTTGGTGCGGTTGATGACGATGATGACCCGGTTGATTTTCATGTGCGCTTCGAAATTGGGGACCACGATGAACCCTTGAACAAGGACCGAATCAGACGAACGCCCTCCTGCATTCGTTTCTCATGTGAACCACGCAGGACATGCCAGGGTGCAGCTTGGGTGGCAAGTGCCTCTTCAAACCAGCCATGCATCTGGGGACGGATGTGTTCCCCGTCCCGCAAGCCATCTTGAACAAAAGGGATGTCATCGCCGGTCAGGAGGTAAAGGTCGCAGCGTCCACGGCGGGCGATCTCCTCGACTGCCTGACTATGGCTGCCAGTGTAGCGGCGATGCCAGAGGATGGTGGCGAAGGCGTTGGTGTCGCAGACCAGAACGCGATCCGCCCGCCGGGCGGAAGCGTCCTCGCGTCGCGATTGCTCCCCGGCAATCATGGTGAACTCGTCGGTGCGCCATTCGGGATCTTTCTGCGCCAGCTTCACCTCCGAATACTCCCGACCGTATTCCTCGACCCAGGCGGTCTGAAGCTGCTCGGCCAACCCTCTGGCGAGTGTTGTCGTCCCAGTGGACTCCGCGCCGAGCACGCACACCCGCTTTGCGAACCAGCCGCGCACGGGCGTTTCGAGAAACTCCCAGTGCGCATACGGGTCCTGGCGCAACGCCGTTCCTGAAATCGGCACCTGGCCGCGCGGCTTGTCCACGGCGATGTGCTTGGATCCCATCAGTTCAGCGTAGCGGTCCCCGTAGTCTTCCGAGGTGAACACTGCATCCGGAGCGCGGCCCAGCCAGCGAATCGTGTTTTCCGCCCACACCCTGGAATCGCTTTCGTCATAGCGATCGTCAATGACCATGACCCGGGCCGTTGGATGGATTTCCTGCAACCATTGCCCGCGCAATTCCCCAGGAATGGTATCGGTCGGCTTGGCGCAGACGATGACAACCGCCTGCTCAGATTGCGCTGTGGCCACGTCAATGAGCAGCTTGTGCCCGCGGTGGGGCGGACAGAATTTACCGATCACGACGCTCAGACCATGTTTC
>CAZIJO010000176.1:0-13208 GCA_964539515.1 uncultured Bifidobacterium sp.
ATCGAAGGCCGCCCGCACGCTGTTTGTCGGCGATGGCATCAACGACGCGCCAGCCATCGAACAGGCTGATTTGGGAATCGCCGTGGCGCGCGCGAGCAATATCGCCAGCGAAGCCGCTGATGTCATTCTGTTGAAATCCGAAATCGAAGCCATCCCCGAAACCCTGCAACTCGCTCATGCATCTCTGCGGACGATCAAACAGAATCTGTTCTGGGCATTTTTCTACAACGCGGTCGGCGTGCCGCTGGCGGCGTTGGGGTTCATGAGCCCGGTGCTGTGCGCCGCAGCCATGGGTGTTTCCGACCTGCTGGTCATCGGCAACGCGTTGCGGCTGAACCGGCGGAAATTTGTCTTTGCGGGAAATCGCGGTGACCGCTAAAGTCACTCTGGTCTGTCCGATGGTGTAATGGTAACACAGCGCCCTTTGGAGGCGTTATTCATGGTTCGAATCCATGTCGGACAGCCACTCGATACTCAAACCATTTGTTCGTCCCGCTGGACACGGGACCCGGACTAAGTCAATCTCTCCCCTGCCGGCGAGAGCACCAAAACTGACGGAGCCGCCATGCCAGATACTGCACCCGAAATCCCGCCCCCGCCGGCAACGACCTCCCTGATCGCCCGCCTCCTGAACGTCTTCGCGATGCCGGGCGAGGTGTTTGAAGAGGTCAAGGCCACCCCACCCACGACCGGCAACTGGCTCGTGCCCGTCTTGCTGAATGCCCTCGTTGGGGCCATTGCGGCGATCATCCTGATGTCGCAGCCGGCCATTTTGCAGGGCATCCGCGAAAAACAGGAGGCGCAGTTCCAAAAAATGGTCGAGCAGGGAAAGATGAGCCAGGCCGACGCGGACAAGGCCATGGTCGTGGCGGAGAAATTTACGGGCCCGACGGTGATGAAGATCACCGGCGTGATCGGTTCGGTCGTCTTCAGTTTTGTTGCATTTTTCTGGTGGGCGACCGTGCTTTGGCTGCTCGGACGGTTTTTCCTGCACGCGGCATTTGCCTACCCCAAAGCCATGGAGGCGGCCGGCCTGGCGAGCATGATCGGGCTTCTCGGCGTCATCGTTACCCTTTTACTCCAAATCAACTTCAGCAATCTCACCTCCTCCCCCAGCTTGGGCTTGCTGGTGAGCGACTTTGACGCAAAGAAGGTCAGCCACCTGGTCCTCGCCGCGGTGAACGTCTTTGGCATCTGGCGGGTGATTGTGGAGTCCATCGCCCTGGCGCGGCTGGCCGGCGTCCCGTTCATTCGCGGCGCATTTGTAATGATTCCCGTCTGGCTCTTTTGCCAGTCCGTGGCGATTACATTTGCGGCCTTGGCGGGCCGCCTGGGGGGCTAGCCCAAAGGCGGAGGAATTGTCCACCCGGACCGAATGACCTGAATCCCATCGTTCAAGGAATCTCCCATGGCCAAACCCAAAAACCGCCGCAAATTCATCATCTTCACCGTCATTGCCGTCGGGCTGATCGCCCTGACGCTGATGGCGATCTTCAAAAAGCGTGAGGTCGTCATCACCGTCCAGACCGAAAAGGTCGTGCGTCGCAACCTGACCGAGCTGGTGGTCGCCAACGGCAAGATCCAGCCGGTCGTCCAGGTGGTCATCAGCCCCGAGGTGGCCGGGGAGATCACGGCCATGCCGGTCAAGGAAGGTGACCGGGTGAAAAAGGGCGATTTGCTCGTGCAGATCAAGCCGGACAATTATGAGGCGAGCCGCAATTCGGCGGAGGCCAATTACATGTCGGCGCTCGCCAGTAGGACCGTCGCGCAAGCCGAGCTCGACAAGGCGGAGACCGAATTCAAGCGCAACGAGGAATTGTTCCGGACCAAGCTCGTCTCCGACTCGATCATGCTGGAATTCAAGACGATGTTTGATGTGGCCAAGCTGCGTTACACCAATGCCGTTCACCAGGCCAACCAGGCCAAATATGGCCTCGACAAAGCACGGGACGACTTGAGCAAAACCACCATCCTGTCGCCGATGGACGGTACGGTGACCCGGCTGCGGTCGCAACTCGGCGAGCGCGTCCTCGGCACATCGTTCAACATGGGGACGGAAATCATGACCATCGCCAACCTCGACGACATGGAGGCGCGGGTGGACATCGGGGAGATCGACGTGGTGCTGATCAAGCCCGGCCAAAGGACGCGCCTGGAAGTGGACGCGTTCAAGGACCGCAAGTTCACCGGCACCGTCACGGAGATCGCAAACGCATCCAAGGGCTCCACCAGCCTCGGTCAATCCAGCCAGTCGCAAGAGGCCACGAAGTTTGAAGTCAAGATCCGGATCGCGGAAAAAGAAAACTTCCGCCCCGGCATGTCGGTCAGCACCGAGATCGAAACGCGGTACGCCACCAATGTCTTGACCGTGCCGATTGCCGCCGTCACCACCCGGCTGCCAAAGGGGGCGAACACCAACACGGCCGCCGGTCCGGCGAAACCGGTGGCGGAAGACGCGGATCCAAATGTCGTCAAAGGGGTGAAAGCCGCCAAGGATGCCCCCAAGCCAGTGGAGGTAATCTTCGTGGTCGAAGGCGATCACGTGAAACAGGTGCCCGTAAAAATCGGCATCAGCGACGACAATTATTGGGAGATCACCACCGGCTTGAGCGAAGGCCAGGAGATTGTGGCCGGCGGCTACAAGGCGGTGAGCCGCGAGTTGGAGGACGGCAAGAAAGTCCGCAAGAGCAAGCCGGAAAAAGGCGGCGACAAGGAGCAGAAGTGAAACTCCAAATTCCAAACTCCAAACTCCAAGGAAACTTCAAATCCAAAAAACCAATGCCAAACCATTGGTCTTCGCCCGCCCGGAAAGACCGACGGTCAGTTCGGATGAATTCGCCTTTTGGTGGCTGGAGCTGCTTTGGAGTTTGGAGTTTGGCGTATGGAATTTTGATGAATTTCACCTCCGGGTCCTCCTGGCTGGGACGTCGCGCATGAAAACGGACGACCAACCCTCATGTCACTGATTCGCCTCGAGAAAATCTCCCGTCGCTACCAGATGGGGGCGGAGACGGTTCACGCCCTGCGCGAGGTCTCGGTCGAAATCGAGCGCGGCGAGTACGTCGCCATCATGGGCCCCTCCGGCTCAGGCAAATCCACGCTCATGAATCTGGTCGGCTGCCTCGACTCGCCCACGGCCGGCCGCTACGAACTCAACGGAACGGACGTGAGCCAGATGGACGACAACCAGCTGGCCGAAGTCCGCAATCGCGAAATCGGCTTTGTGTTTCAAACTTTCAATCTGCTGCCGCGCTCGAATGCGCTGCACAATGTCGAGCTGCCGCTCATTTACGGCGGCATGGGCGCGGTGGAACGAAAAGCCACCGCCCTGGCCGCCCTGGCCCAGGTCGGCCTCGCCGACCGCGTCCATCACAAGCCCAACGAACTTTCCGGGGGGCAGCGCCAGCGTGTGGCCGTGGCCCGCGCGTTGGTGAACAAACCCGCGATCCTGCTCGCCGATGAACCAACCGGCAACCTCGACTCCAAAACCGGCATGGAGATCATGGCTCTGTTCGAGGAACTCGCGCGGCAGGGCAACACGATCATCGTGGTCACCCACGAGGAGGACATTGCCCGCCACGCCCGGCGGATTCTGCGCATCCGCGACGGGTTGATTGCGAGTGACGAAAGGCTGGGTGGATGAAGGGATTGATGGATAAATGGATTTTTGGATGACTGCTGCCGACCCATCCAGTCATCCACCAATCCGGGCATCCACAAATTCAATGCTTATGGAATACACAAAGCTACGAAATCTGAACCGCGGTTACATGAAACTCGACGCATGGCAGCGTGGGATGGATTTGTCCGTGATGACGTTTCGGTTGGCAGACGGAGTTGCGGACTTCAAACTGAAGTCCCAATTTCGGGACGCGGCGCAGTCCGTATCCGCGAACATTGCGGAAGGCTATGGCCGACGTTCACTCCCAGAGTATTTGCAATATCTCTATACGGCCAAGGGCTCAATGGCCGAAACGCTCACCCGAGCAATTGGATTTAAGAACGTCGAGCTGATATCAGTCGCGGAATTTGAGGAATTCGACAAACTCCACTACGAAGTAGAGAACAAACTCCTGCGCCTCATTGAATCGTTGGAAGTTAAACGCGGCACCAATGAATGGCGCGACAAGTTGCCACCTCATCAATCCACCAATCCGCCAATCCAATAACCCAATTCATCCTCGATGAACTTCCTTACCGAACTGCGCGAGGGACTGAGCATTTCGTTCGCGGCGATTTGCGCGAACAAGATGCGCGCCGCCCTCACCACGCTCGGCATCGTCATCGGAATTGTCACCGTCACGCTGATGGGCACGGCGATAGAGGGATTGAATCGTTCCTTCCTGCAGAGCGTCTCCATCCTCGGGGCGGACGTGCTGTATGTGGACCGGCAAAACTGGGTCAACCATTCCCATGCCGAATGGCTGCGGACGATGAAGCGCCGCGAACTTACCGTTGACCAATGTCGCGCCCTGGAAAAGCAGGCGACCTTTGCCCGGGCCGTCGCCCCGCTGACGTCCCACCATTACCCGGTTAAATTCAAGAACCGCCGGTCCGACAGTGTGGAAGTGCTCGGCACGACCGAGGCGTATCAAGCCACCAGCGGCATCGGTCTGGCGCAAGGGCGGTTCCTCACCGCCGCCGAAGCCGAGGGCGGCCGGCCGGTCTGCGTGATTGGAACGGACGTGGCCACGAATCTCTTTCTGCACGAATCCCCGCTGGGAAAAACCATCAGCGTTGGGGCCCGCAAGTTCGAGGTGGTGGGAATAATGGAAAAACAGGGCAGCCTGTTCGGCGCGTTCAGCCTCGACAACCGAATCGTCATCCCGCTCCGGCAGTTTACGACCTGGTTCTGGAACAACCCCAGCCTGACCATCGCCGTCAAGGTATCGAACGTGGCCCAACTTGAGGATCAGCGGGAGGAACTCCGCCAGGTCATGCGCCGCATCCGCCACATCGCGCCCGGCCAGCCGGATGATTTTTCCATCAACCAGCAGGATCAGATCGTCGCCATGTTTCATCGTGTGGCCGGCACGATCGCCGCCATCGGCCTCTTCATCACCGGCCTTTCGTTGTTTGTCGGCGGCATCGGCATCATGAACATCATGTTTGTCTCGGTGGCCGAGCGAACCCGCGAAATTGGCATCCGCAAAGCCATCGGGGCCAAGCGGCGCACGATCCTGGTCCAGTTTCTCATCGAAGCCGCCAGCATCTGCCTGCTCGGCGGCCTGATTGGCCTGGCGATCGCATGGCCGGTGACGTTCCTGATCCAGAAGTTCCTGCCGGCGACCCTGTCCTTCTCGATCATGGGCATCGCCCTGCTGGTGTCCCTGGTGACCGGCGTGCTTTCGGGATTTTTCCCGGCCTGGCGCGCGGCGCGGATGAATCCCGTGGATGCCTTGCGGGCGGAATGAGACGTGAGGCGTGAAACGTGAAATGGGAAGCGTGAAATGAATGCCGCCACCGCAACCGGCTTTCTTTGGGTCATGCAGCGGGCCGTCGGCTTGCCTTTGATTGCATGAAACTCCACCGCCCCACCCTGCTGCTGGCCGAAGTCCGCGAAAGCTTCGCGATGGCCATGGCCGCCCTGGCCGCGCACAAGTTGCGGTCGGCCCTCACGTTGCTCGGGGTGCTGGTGGGGGTCTTCTCCATCATCGTCACCATGACTGCCATGCGGGTGCTCAAGGCGAACATCGAACGCGAGATCAGCGATCTGGGCGCGCAATCCTTCGCGGTGCGCAAATGGCCGGCGATGTATTTCGGCGGGCCCGAAGGTTTCGAAAAATTCTGGCGGCGCAAAAACATCACCCTGGCCCAGGGCAGACTGGTCGAGGAGAAAGCCACGCTCGCAGCCAGCGTGGGCATCGAAGGTAGTTTCTGGGGCGGCGAGGTGGAGACGCGTTATGAAAAAACACCGCCTACCGTGCAGATGCTCGGCGAGACGCCCGGCAGTTTTCCCGCACGCGGGTGGACGGTGGAAGAGGGCCGCGGGCTGACCGAAAATGATGTGGAGAACGCCCGGGATGTTTGCGTGTTGGGGAGTGCGCTGGCGAAAACCGTTTTCCCGTACGGCTCGCCGGTGGGCGACCGGCTCAAGATCAACGGCTTCAACTACACCGTCATTGGGGTCCTGGCCGCCAAGGGCGGCGCATTGGGGGGCGAGCAGGACAATTTTGCGGTGGTTCCGGTTACCACCGCGCTGAACCGCGCGGGCCGCTGGCAGCATAGCCTGACCATTCTCGTGCAGGCCCGCGACGCCGCGAGCTACGAAGACACCACCGAACAGGTGCGCGGCCTCCTGCGCGTGGCCCGCAAAGTTCCACCCGGCATCGAGGACGACTTCGAACTGTTCTCCAACGACTCGTTGATCAGCCAGTTCAATGCCTTCACGATGGCCGTGCGACTGGGTGTGTCGGTCGTGAGTTCAATTGCGCTCATCGCCGCGGGCATTGGGATCATGAACATCATGCTCGTGTCCGTCACGGAACGGACGCGCGAGATTGGTATCCGCCGCGCGGTGGGCGCGAAGAAACGAAACATCATGACGCAGTTCATCCTGGAAGCCGTGATGCTGTGCGAAGTCGGCGGCGCCATCGGGGTGGGCCTGGGCATTCTCGGGGGCAACGCCGTCGCCTTCTTCATGAAGATGCCCCCCGCCATCCCGTTCGACTGGATTGTAATCGGCCTGGTGATTTGTTCGATCGTGGGCATCGTCTTCGGCACCTACCCGGCCTACAAGGCGGCGAATCTGGATCCCATCGAGTCGCTGAGATACGAGTGACACGCAAAGCAGCAATGCGGCTGGCGGAGAATCTGTAGACACGTTCGCCCTCATCCTGACGTGGACTCGCGCGCGCCCGCTTGCTCGGCCCTGCGGGCATTCGGCTCTGCCGAATTCCTTTCGTCGTTTTCCAAACGGCTCAAGTCTCCCCCGGCAGAAGGCGAATCGTTCGCCGGTTTCGTGGAATATCACGCGGCGGAGTTAGCAGTCGGCGCATTGAATTAGCGGGAGACGGGGGACGAAAGGTCCACTGCTTGGGGAAAGGAAAAAGTTGAGGGAGGCCGTGACGCAAATCTGACGGAGCGCACGGATGAGGAGAAGCGATTGGCAAATGTGAGACGGCTGCTTTGTGCAGATGGGCTGCGGCTGGTGCTTTGCACACTGCCGCGCTCCAGACGCTTCGCGCGGTTTTGAAGCGTCCGGCAGTCGCGATGGCGTTTGGAGTCCGCGTGGCTTCAGCACCGCTTTTGGACGTGGAATTCAACGCAAAGACGCCAAGTAACTTGGCATGGCGTAGCGGCGACTCGGCAGAGCGCCGCAATTGTTAATCCAATCGGCGGCGGTCTGCCGACGCGCCGCTACGGGCATCACTCCTCTGCGAACTGGAATTCCCGAATTCAGGATCCGCCTTCGACAATTCGCGCTGGGATCCTAAACTGGGGCAGGTTATGAACCAGCACATCGCGATGTCCGCTCCAGGGAACCAGAACCCAGACTCCGGCCCGGTCCGCCTGGAATTCCCCGGCTTTTTCGACCTGCAAGTCAATGGTTTTGCGGGCGTTGATTTCAACAACCCCAACGCAAGCGCTGAACAAGTATTACACGCCATTGCCGCCATGCGTGCCACCGGAGTCACGCGGCTGCTCCCGACGTTGATCACCTCGTCGTTTGAGAATTTTGCGCGTTGTGCGCACACCCTGGTCCACCTCAAAGCCCCGGCCATCGCGGGCATTCACATGGAAGGACCATATATCGCCGAGGCCGACGGTCCCCGCGGAGCGCATCCGCGCGCGCACGTTCGGGCCGCAAACATCGACGATTTCCGCCGCCGCCAGGAAGCCGCGGAAGGACGCATCGTGCTGGTCACGTTGGCGCCTGAAGTGGACGGCGCCATTCCACTGATCGAGCATTTGGTGGCGGCCGGTATCCGCGTGGCCATAGGTCATACGGACGCAACCCCGGAGCAGATTCGCGATGCGATCCGGGCGGGCGCGAGCCTTTCGACCCACCTGGGCAATGGATGCGCCCGCGTTCTGCCCCGGCATTCAAACTTCCTTTGGGAGCAACTTGCTGCGGATAAACTCAAGGCCAGCTTGATTGTGGATGGCCATCATCTGCCGCCGGCGACAGTCAAGACCATGGTCCGCGCGAAGACTCCGGCCCGGACCATTTTGGTGACTGATGCAGTCGCGGCCGCTGGCCAACCGCCCGGGGTGTACGAAATCGGGGAGGCCAAAGTCACGCTGAGTGCGGATGGCCAGGTGCGCGATTCTGTCGGTTGGTGGCTGGCCGGTTCGGCCCTGACCCTGGATCAAGCAGTGGCCAACACCGTGAAATTCACGGGACTCCCGGTGGCGGAAGTGTTGCCGATGGCGTCAACGCAACCGGCGGAATATATGGGAATGAAGACCGCCGGCCGGGTCCTTGGTGACTGGGATGCGGCCGCCAGCAGCTTGCGAATCGTTCAGACGCTCGACGAATAAGCGAGAGCCTTGAGGTTAATCGAGATTTTCGCCAGTTTCGTAGCCGCCGCCGTCAGGAGGCGGATCACCTGTAACGCAGACCACATCCGCCTCCTTACGTCGTCGGCTACTGTCTGTCCGCATTTAGTGATCAGGGTGAAATTGCAGGGCTAGCCTGCCGTTCAAGCCCGCCCTCCGCCATTTACTTCCGGCATTGTGGCTGTTAAACACTTAGCGTGCTCAACACCCCCGCCATCGGGAAGTCCGGGTTGTCGCCCAGCCGTCGTGGTCGGGCGTGGATGGTGGGTCGGTTGTTTATAGTTCACGGTTGCCCTTGGGCCCGATGGTTGGTTGCGGCCCTCGCGCTCGCTGGGGTGGCTTCCGATGTCCCCGCCGCCCTGGAAGCCAATAATTTCAGCACGAGCGAGTATTATCCCCCGCCCCATTACACCAACCTCCAGTATAAACTGACCGCGGCCAAAGGCCGTTCCTTGTCCGGCGACAAGCTGCTGGCGCTCACAACCGTCAAATTGCAGACCTTCAAGATGACCGGCGAACTCGAACTCGTCATCGACGTGCCGGAATGCGTTTATGACCAGGCCAGCCGCACGGTCGGATCCCCCGGCCGGTTGGAGGTGCAGTCGGGCGACGGCCGTTTTCGCATCGCGGGCAATGGCTTTTCGTATCGCCAGGGGGAGTCGCGCGTGGTGATCTCCAATCAGGTTCAGGCCACCGTGGAGCTCCCGACGACGAACACGGCCGGGCCGCTCCAGATTTTTTCGCGCTGGTTCGAGTTTGATAAGGATCAGCGCCGGGGCGTGTTCCACGACGACGTCCGGGGTGGGGACGCGGATTTTGATTTCACATCCGGGCAGTTGACCGTCAGCGCGGTGACCAACCAGGCGGAGGCGGCCACGAATCGGATGGCCTTTGACCTGATCGAGGCGGATGGCGCCTTTGACGTGATCGGCAAGGCGGACGGCGACCAGGCCGGCCGGCGGGTTTCGGCCCAGCGCGGGGTATATCGGCGCAGCGCCGGGATCATTGAGCTGATCGGTGAGGCCAAGTGGCAGTTGGAGGATGGCGGGCGGTCGGGAAGTTCGGACCGGGTGAGGGCCTGGCAAACCAATCGCACCATCGAGGCCCACGGCAATGTGGCCCTCCGGTCGCCGCTCGCCTTGTTGGGGGCAGCGGGCGGCATGTTGACCACCAGCAATACCCCGACGACCAAGCCAGCCCGTTCATCGTTTGTGGATTTGTACACCGACCACTGCACGTTCCGCACCAATGCCAATGAGTTTATTGCCGAAGGCCGCGTGCGCCTCCTGTATTCGACCAATCAACTGACTTGCGACCGGCTCGAAGCCCGCGAGGGCCCGCTTCCGGCAAAGGACAAAACTGCTCTCGCGACCGGCCATGTCATCGTGGCGCGCGAGGGCAACAGCATCGTTGCGGACCGCGCGGATTACAGTGAAACGGCGGGGGCCATCGTTTTCACGGGCCAACCCCGCTGGCAAATCGCCCAGAACGTCGGCGTTTCCGAACGCCTTACCATCCGGACGCGCGGAGGTGAAGCGCTGGCAGAGGACGCGGTCAAAGTCACCGTGCCGTTGGGCCCGGGGACAGGTTCGTTTCTGAGTTTTTTCCCCGGCGAGACAGCGACGAATCGCGGTGGAGCGGTGATCGAAGTTCTCGCCGGCAGTTTTCTGGCCCGAACCAATGATCGTTCAGTGACGTTCCGGCGCGACGTGCGGGTGCAACAAACACCGCAGCGAGGGAGCGAACCCCGGTTGCAAAGCGATGAGCTGGAGTTGTGGTTTTCGACAAACGCAACCCCCCGGGTCGATCGGCTGGAAGCGCGGCTGAATGTGATTTACGAACAAGGCACGCCCGGCGTGACGAATGGTCCGGCGATCCACCGGCGGATGACCGCCCGCCGGCTCGCGGCCGATACCGACCCCGCCACCGGCAAACTGGGCGAGTTGGTGGTGGACGGCGGGGTGAAACTCGACGAGCCGGGCACCCAGGCGACCGGGGACCGCGCGACCTACACGAGTGCCACGGACACTTTCAAGCTGACCGGCAATACCGTGTTGGAGACACCGCAAGTGGTTATTACCGAATCCCCGGAGGTGTTCTGGAGCCGGGCGCAGAACAAGTTCCTGGCGCGCGAGCCGTGTGTGATCCGGTCCAAGCCTGGAGCCTTGAAGCGCCTCGGCGAATCGCAGAAGCTACCGTGACATGAGCGAGACGCAAAACCCGCCCGCTGCCGCGCAGTTGCCGCCTGCAAAAGCGGGCGGCCCGACGGTTGACCAACCCCTGCTGCATACCGAGAAACTCGTTAAAGAATACGGCCAGCGCCGGGTGGTCAATGGCGTGTCCATCAATGTCGGCGCCGGGGAGATAGTCGGTTTGCTCGGGCCGAATGGCGCGGGCAAGACCACCACTTTCAACATGGTGGTCGGCGTCATCCGGCCGGACGCTGGCGCCGTCAAATATCAGGGCGGCGAGATTACGGACCTGGCGATGCACCAACGAGCGCGGCTGGGCATCGGCTATCTGACGCAGGAGGCGTCGGTGTTTCGCAAGCTGTCGGTCGAGGAAAACATCCTGGCGATCCTCGAAACGTGCAAGATGAGCCGGGCGGAACGCGCGGTGCGCCTGAAATACCTGCTGGAGGAACTGGATTTGACCGGGCTCGCCAAGAGCAAGGCGTACATGTTGAGCGGCGGCGAAAAACGGCGGCTCGAAATCACCCGGGCGCTCGTGACCAGCCCCAAGTTGATGTTGTTGGATGAGCCCTTTGCGGGGATCGACCCGCTGGCGGTTTACGAAGTGCAAAAGATTGTCCGCCGCCTGCGGGATCGCGGGCTGGGCCTGCTGATCACGGACCACAGCGCCCGGGAGATGCTCAAGCTCATTGATCGCGGCTACATCATTGTCAAGGGCCAGGTATTGATTGAAGGCACGGCCGAGTTTCTCGCCAACGACCCCAAGGCGCGGGAGATCTATCTTGGGCCCGAGTTCAATTTGTAAACGCAATGAGCGCCAATCGGAAGTTCGCGCCGTAATAATCCCCCCTCCCCCAACCTCAGAATCCCATGGCCATGAAACCAGAACCCATCACGGTGGAAAAATTTCTCCGCGAGCACGCGAGCGAGTTGAAGCTGGAACTCGTGGCCGGCGCGAAAGGCATGAGCCGCATCATCCTCGAACCGAGCGTGAACCGACCCGGCCTGATCCTCGCCGGGTTCACACGGTACTTCGCCTACAAGCGCGTCCAGGCCCTGGGCAACGCCGACGTTTATTTTCTCAAGTCGCTAAAGAAACCGGACCGCGAACGGTGCTACGCGAAGCTTTTCAAATTCAAAGTCCCCTGCCTGGTGTTCAGTCGCAATCTGCGCCCTGATGCGGAGTTAATCCGCGCGGCGAACCAAGCCGCCGTACCCATATTCCGCACCCCGTTGATCACCATGAAATTCATCAATCAGGCCACGCTCGCCCTGGACGCGATGTTTGCCCGGCGCGGCAGCGAGATGGGCAGCATGGTGGACATCCTCGGCGTGGGCGTGATCATCAAGGGCGAAAGCGGCATTGGCAAAAGTGAAAGCGTCCTCGCCCTGATTGAGCGCGGTTACAGCCTGGTGGCGGACGATGTGACCAAGGTCAGGCTGCTCGATGGCCGCGAAGTGTTGGGAACGAGTTCGGAACTGACCCGGAATCACATGGAGGTCCGCGGCATCGGCATCATCAACGTGGCCGCTACGTTTGGGGTCAAGAGCATCGGCTCCAACAAACGCGTGGACCTCGTCGTGTCCCTCAAGGCCTGGCACGACGTGCTGGACGTTGACCGGCTCGGGATGGAACAGCAGTTCACCGAGATTCTCGGCGTGAAGATCCCCCACATCATCATCCCGGTGAAACCGGGCCGTGACATTGCCCGGCTCATCGAAGTCGCAGCGCTGCATACCAAGCTGATGCTGACCGGGTATAACCCAGCCCAGGAGTTGAATAAACGCCTTCTCGCCCAGATGGCCGGAACTTCGCCAGCGCAGAAATAAATGAATGGCTTATTGGTCCATATTTGCTAATTGTAAGCGTAGGATACCGATTTGATGAGCGCAAAAAAGTCGCCGGACAGCGAAGAAAACTTCTCCAAGGAATTGACGGTTGTGAACAAGCTGGGCATCCACGCCCGGCCGGCGGCCATGTTCGTCAAAACCGCCAACCGGTTCAGTTGCGACATCTATGTCGAAAAAGATGGCGAGAAGGTGAACGGCAAGAGCATCATGGGCTTGATGATGCTGGCCGCGGGGCCCGGCAGCAAACTCACCGTCCATGCCGAAGGCAAGGATGGCGATGCCGCCATTGCCGAGATCGAATTGTTGCTCCAGCGGAAATTTGACGAGGATTGAGGCGGACGTCGTCCGGATACGAAATCAAGACCGCCGCGATGCGCAATTTCAAGGGCAGACCTGCGGGCAAACCGGTTGCACGCCACCCCGCAATCCCACGGTCCGCAGACAATGGGCGCATCCGAACCGCTGCCCGGGCCACCGTCCCGCAGCCGGAAGCAACCCCGCCGTGAACTCCACAGTCCTGGCCCGTCTGCTGCGCGACCATCCCCTCGTCATCACCGGGACGGGCAGCTTCAGTGCGGGGGGCGATTCCGTGACCGGACTGTGGCAGGCGGCGCTGGCGGGCCAAAGCCTGGCGGCCTGGCGGGAATTCCAACTCGGTCCATT
>CAZIJO010000177.1:0-13169 GCA_964539515.1 uncultured Bifidobacterium sp.
GTCGAGGAACCGTTACGCCTCAAATCTTAAGGACAGTGTCAAGATGCACCCCCGGGGGGAGTCAGTCATGTCGATGCTGGCCGCGTTCGATGCGCGTGGCGGGGTCGCCCAGGGTGCGGGTGAGGTGTTCGCGCAATTGCAGGCGGGCGCGGAGCAGGCGCACTTTCACGTTGGGCTCGCTCAATTCGAGCGCGGCGGCGGTTTCCTTGACCGACAGGCCCTCAACATCGCGCAGCACGAAAACCAGCCGGTGCTTCTCGTCAAGTTGGGCGAGAGCCTCAGCGAGCAGCCGTCGCGTCTCGTTGCGGGTCACCAGCTGTTCCGGCGATTGCTTCCAGTCGGCGATGTATTCCGGGTGCGGAATGGCATCGTGATCCGCGCCCGGCTCCGTGGCCTGCTCGAGCGAGACGGTGGCGAGGCCCTTGCGCTTGCGGATGACTTTGAGCGCGGCAAACGTGGCGATGCGATGCAGCCAGGTGCCGAAGCTGGCTTCCTGCCGGAAGCGGGCGAGGTTTTCCACCGCGCTGAGCAAGGCCTGCTGGGTCACGTCCTCGGCATCGTGCGGGTTTTGCAACATCCGATAGGCGAGCGAATAGATCTGCCGTTCGTGCCGCCGGGTAAGTTCCTCAAAGGCCGGCAGGTCGCCGGCCTGGGCGGCGCACACGAGTTCGGCGTCTGTGGGGCTCGGTTTCATCCCGATGTTGCGGGGCAGGATGCGCTTTCCGTCCGCGGTTGGGGAGAACGTTTTTTCCACTCGCGGGAAAAACATTGTCATGGAAAACCAAAACGCTAGTTTGACCCCGCGTGATGAAAACGTTTGCCCAACTCGGCTTTCCCGGACGACTCATCGCCGTCGAGGGCCTCGATGGCTCCGGCAAATCCACGCAGATTTATCTGCTGAAACGCTGGCTCGAAGCCGAGGGCAGCAAGGTTTATTTCAGCGAGTGGAACTCGTCCGAGCTGGTGAAATCCGCCACCACCAAGGGCAAGAAGCAGGAGCTGCTCACGCCCACGACCTTCAGCCTCATTCACGCCACCGATTTTGCGGATCGCTACGAACGCCACCTCGTGCCCCTGCTGCGCGCCGGCTATCTCGTGTTGTGCGATCGCTACGTGTTCACGGCCTATGCCCGCGACATCGTGCGCGGTTGCCCGCCGCAATGGGTGCGGGACATTTACAGCTTCGCCGCGCTGCCCGACCTGACCTTCTTTTTCCAGGCCGACCTCGAAGTCTCGCTCAACCGCATCCTGGACGGCCGGCCGCAGCTGAAATACTTCGAGGCCGGCATGGACCTGCGGCTGTCCCCGGATCCCTACGAGAGCTTCCGGATTTTCCAGGGCCGCATCCTGGAGCAATACCTGGCGATGAGTTCCGAGTTCAACTTCCTCGTCATGGATGCCAACACGAGCATCGAGGCCCAGCAAAATATTGTGCGCTCGCTGGTCGCCGGAAAACTGGACCTCGCGGCCTTTGCCCGGAAGAAAACCCCGTCCGCCTGAGCCCCATGCCGCCGCCTGCCACCAAACGCTCCCGCAACCTCCGGGTTATCGTCCCGCAGAAAACCCCCCGCCGCTTTTATGGTCATGGCATCCCGGGCGTGGACGTGGAAAAACTCGCGGGCCGCCTGATTGTGGTGGAAGGTGCGGACGGCTCGGGCCGCTCGACGCAGATTCGCTGGCTGGTCGAATGGCTCGAAGGCAACGGCCATTCCACCGTGCAGGTGGGCCTCAAGCGATCCTCGCTCGTCAGCGAGGAACTCAACAAGGCTCAGCAGGGCAACATCCTGAGCCGGACCACGCTGAGTCTGTTCTATGCCACGGACTTTGCCGACCAGCTGGAGAACATCATTCTCCCCGCCTTGCGCGCCGGGCAGATGGTCCTGGCCGACCGCTACATCTACACGCTCATGGCCCGGGACATGGTGCGCGGCATGGACGAAGTGTGGCTGAAGAATCTTTACGGCATGGCGCTCGTGCCCGACGCGGTATTCTATCTCAACGTCGCGCCGGAGGAACTCGTGCAACGCGCCTTTGCCAAATACTCGGCGCTGGATTACTGGGAAAGCGGCATGGACCTGGGCCTTGCCCGCGACCTGTTCGACAGCTTCCTGAAGTATCAGGCCCTGATGGCCCAGCAGTTCAAGCGGATGCAGCGCACCTACGACTTTCACATCCTCAACGGCCATCGCTCCGTGGAGGAAATCAACGCCGAATTGCAGAAGAAAACGGACGCCGTGCTCACCGGCCATCCCGTCTGAGGATCCCCGCGTATGCCTGAAAATCCAAGCAAGGAACATTTCGTAGGCGTGGACCTCGGCGGCACCAAGATTCTGGCCGGCGTCTTCAATCCCAAACTGGAACTCAAAGGGACGACCAAACTTAGCACCAAGGCGGATCGCGGGGTGGAGGCGGTGATCGAACGCATCGCCCGATGCATCAAGGAAGCCGTTGACGAGTGCGATCTCGAGCTGACCCAGATCCGGGGCATCGGCATCGGCGCACCCGGCGCCGTGGATACCGAGGCGGGCCGCGTCATCTTTGCCCCCAACATGACCGGCTGGAAGGATGTTCCCCTGAAGAAGAGCCTGGAGAAGCTCCTGGAGGTGCCGGTGTTTCTCGGCAACGACTGCAACGTCTGCACCCTTGGCGTCTTCGACCAGGAATATAAGGCCAAACCCCGCGATCTGATCGGTATATTCATGGGCACCGGCATTGGCGGCGGGCTGATTCTCAATGGCGACCTTTATCACGGGCACAACCTCACCGCCGGCGAAATCGGTCACATGGTGATCGAGGTGAATGGCCCCAAATGCGGCTGCGGCAATCGCGGCTGCTTTGAGGCGCTCGCCAGCCGCACGGCCATCTTTCGCGAGATTCAGGCCGCGGTGAAAGGCGGCCAGGAAACCCTGCTCACCGACATGCTCGGCAAGGACTTGAGCGACATGCGCAGCGGCGACTTACGGAAGGCGATCCGGCGCGGTGACAAACTGGCCACCAAGGTCGTGGAATCCGCGGCCGAGTATGCCGGCATCGGCGTGGCCAATCTCATCAATGTGTTGAACCCGGAGATCGTGGTGGTCGGCGGCGGCCTCATCGAAGCGCTGGCCGATGAGATCATGCCCACCCTGGTCAAGGCGGCCAAAGAGCATGTGATGACCGGCACCATGAGCGGCATCGAGATCAAGGCCTCCAAGCTTGGCGACAATGCCGGCATCACCGGCGGCGCCGTCCTCGCCCGGCGCGGAACGGCTTGACCGGGTTTGATGTGCTTACCGGCCGCGCCGCCGGATTTCAGCACCTCCCCGCCAGGCGGCTTGGGAGCGATGGTGGATGATTCCCGGAGCAATTTGGCGACGTATCCGTCCAAGGTATGAGTGACCGCAACGCACACTGGAAGTTACTTCGTCATCAGTAAACCAATTTCACGCCGTCGGCGTGGTTCTCACGCGTTGGAGCGCACGTTGTGCCGGGTGCACCGCCGGAAAGATTGGGTAATTCGCAAGTTACCACCCCGGGCGCGACTTGTGCTGATTAGGGTTCAAACTTTTTTGTCGTCACGGTGATTAAACCAATTGCCCGATGAAAACGGACCGCTCGCAACCGGCTCGCGCCAAACCACGGAGGCCAGCAATATGAAATCCCCAACCGCACCCACGGATTGGCCCAGGAACCATGGCCAATTCAAAATGCAAAATGCAAAATGCAAAAGGCGGAGACTGCGGGTGCATTTTGACATTGCGCCCGAGGATGAGCCTGCGGCTGCCTCGGAACGCCGCGTTTACGCGGCAGAAGCGGGATTGGCTTCGTTGCTCCCGCCTGAAGGCGGCGTTCCGGGAGCGGGGTCGTGGTGTGCCCGGCGGCTGCGCACGGCTGGTTTTTTCATTTTTAATTTTTCATTTTTAATTTGCTGCCTGCTCCTCGCCCTATCCACCTCCGCCCAGACCCTGCTCAACGTGGATTTCGGCGTGGGCGAGAAAAGCACCAAGACCGGCTTCGCCGCCACCGGCCAGGCCACGAATGATTTCTGGAATCTTTACCATCATTATGCGCCGAAGTTCACGCCCGGCATGCCGCTGGTCGCAGATAGCCGGCTCGATAACTTGAAACTCGCCGACCGCAGCGACAGCCGGGTGAGCATCGCCGTGACGAACGCGCCGGGCGTCTGGGGCAACGCCTCGGGCGACCCGATGTTTGACACGTTCATCTTCGCGCAAAACGGCTCGAACCTCACCGCCACGATCAACGGCCTGGAACCGGGCCGTTACCATTTCTACCTCTACGGCCACGCCGATCCGGACGTCACGGGCGAACAAAACTCCAGCTTCACGCTCCGGTCCGGCACAAACACCCTCGGCCCCCTCACCCAGCTCGGAGCCCCCGGCTGGAAGGCATCCACCCCCTGGCAGGAACGCTATCAATTCGTCGTGTTCCGCGATGTATTGGTGGCCACCGACCAGCCGGTCATCCTGGAAGTCGCGCCCGGACCGAATGGCGTCGCCGTGCTGAACGGACTGCAAATCATTTCCCGGGGCACGAGTCCGCCGCGCCTGCTGTCCGCGGCGCCAACCGCCTCCGGGGCGGCCAACACGAACCTCCTTTTCCGTTCCGTCGCCTATGGGGGCCGCGTCAACGACACCGAAGCGCGATTCACGGTCAATTTCGAGGTGGAATCGTTCGCCACCAACGAGATCGCCGCCCCCTTGTTCGAGGGCGACGTGGCGTTGATTGCCGCCAAGCTGCCTGAGGCCTTGCGGATCGTGAGCAGCGCGGGCCGGTCGCAGCTGTATTGCGCCGCGCCGGGCACGTATGCGGTGACGCTTGATCTGGTCGCAAAAATCACCCGGGCTGAGCCGTGGAACCAGATCAGCTTCATCGGCCCCATTTCCCCGATCGCGTCGGTGAATGCCGAGGCCGCCGAGAGCGGCATCGAGATGCAACTCTTGAGCGGCACGCAGCTCGACCCGGAGAAAAAAGCCCTGTCGCGGGTCAGCGGTTTTCTCGGTGCGGATCGGGTGCTGAATCTTCGCTGGCAGAGCAAGACCGCCGAAATCGCGCGCCGGTCGCTCGTCACGGTGGACACCGCCGCGACGGCACAGGTCACCCCCACCGTCATCAAGTTCACCACGGTCCTGACGTATGAGATCTTGCAGGCGGCGGTTCCCCGCCTGACCATCGAACTGCCCGGCTCGCACACGCTGACGCGCCTCCAGGGCGAACAGATTCGCGATTGGAGAATAACCCCGAGCACGAACAGCACGGCCCTGCTTAGCGTGGAGTTCATCAAGCCCGTCGAGCAGAGCTACACGCTGACGCTCTCCTCCGAGCAAACCGTCGAAACCACGCCCCAGACGACCACGCTGGTCCCGCCCCAGCCGCTCGTGGTGGAACGCGAATCCGGCTCGTTCACGCTCAGCGCCGACGACGCGGTGGTGGAAATCGAGTCCGCGCCCGGCCTGCGGCAGGTGAATGCCCCGACCGGCTCCCTGGCTGCCTACCGTTTTACAGCCCGCCCGTTCCGCGTCGGGGCGAAGCTTCGCCGGGTCGAACCGGTGCTCAAGCTCGCGGATCGCATCACCGCGCGCGTCGAGGAAGCGAGATTGCTTGTCAACCACGCCCTGACCCTCAACGTCGAGAAGGCCGGTATTTATAACCTCGAACTCACGCCGCCGCCGGGCGCGACCGTCGCGGATGTGCGCGGCGATGGGTTGGACGATTGGAAGGTCGCCGACGGCAAACTGAAACTCAGCTTCGCGGCGCGCCTGCTGGGCGCCCGCAAAATTGACGTCCAGCTCGAGCAGGCGCACAAGCAGTTTCCCGAAGGCGTCACGCTGCTCCCGCTGGTCGTCAGCGGGGCAACCAATGTCACCCTCCAGCTCGGCGCGGCCAGTTCGCCCGGCATCCGGCTCAAGACGCAGGAACTCGACGGCCTGCGGGAGGTGCCGGTGAACACCTTGCAGCCGCGCACGGACGAGTTGCTCGCGTTTACCGGCGAGCGCGCCGATTGGAAGCTGATTCTCGCCACCGAGAGACTCTCCCCCCGCGTCGTCAGCGAAACTTTCAATCTCGTAACCGTGGGCGACGGGCTCGTCGGCGGCAGCGCGACCATCCGTTTCGGGTTTATCAATCAGGGCGTGCAGGAGTTGCGGGTGGCGCTGCCCGCTCATTGGAAGAACGTCGAATTTACCGGCGCAAACATTCGCCGGAAGGAGTCCGCCCCGGGCGGAACGAATTCCGTCGTGTGGACGCTCACGTTGCAAGACAAGGCCTGGGGCGGCTACACCCTGGTGGTGACTTACGATTATCAGTTCGATCCGAAAGCGGCGGCGCTCGATCTGGCCGGCGCCCACACGCCCGGGGTCGAGCGCGAGACCGGCAGCCTGGGGATCATGACGGCCGCCAGCCTCCAGCTCGAACCGGCCGCCCCCGCCGACCCGTTGCAGCGCGTGGATGAATCCGAACTGAGCGCAACCGACCGGGCGCTCTGCACCCGGCCGTTGCTGCTGGCTTACAAATACACCGGCACGAATTACCAGCAAACCGTGCGGGTGACCCGGTTCGAGGAGTTGCCAGTGCTCGCCGCCGTGGCCGACCGCACCGAACTCATCTCCGTCATCACCGAGGAGGGGCAGATGCTCACCCAGGCGTCCTTCATGGTGAAGAACAACGAAATGCAGGCCCAACGGTTCACCCTGCCGCAGGGGGCGGAGCTGTGGAGTACTTTCGTCAACAGCCAGCCCGCCAAGCCCGAGCGCGACGGCGATGACATCCTCGTCAGCCTGCCGCGCGACGCGAATCGCGACCAGGCCTTCGCGGTGGACATCGTTTACAAGCAGGCGGTCGATGTTAAATCGTCGCTCTTCCCTCGCCGCCTGGAGCTCAAGGCCCCGCTCACCGACGTACCGAACACGTACGCCGAGTGGTCGCTCTTCGTGCCGATGACCAAACGCCTCAGCGGGTTTGGCGGCAACATGACCGTGGCGCGCGGCACGACCTACGGCCTGCGCGACGCATGGGAAGAGTGCCTGCAATTTTACTGGCGGCTGGTCGAGCGCAATGTCGGGATCATCATCGGCGGTCTGGTGGTGGGCGTGCTGGCGGCGCTGTTCATCGCCGCCGCCCGGCGCGGAATGAAACGGGCCATCGAGATCATGGCCGTGCTCGCCATCATCGCCCTGCTCGCGGCAATGTTGCTGCCGGCCTTGAGCAAGGCGAAGTCGAAAGCGCAGCGGATCAGTGCCGTCAACAACCTCAAGCAAATCGGCCTCGCGGCGCGCCAGTGGGGGATCGACAACAGCGACCGGATGCCGGCGAGTTTCGAGGACATGAAGAACGAACTTGGCACGGACAAGATTACGATCGATCCCAACACCGGGCAGCGGTTCATCTGGGTGGGGGCGGGCAAGGACGAGTCTGACCCCAGCGCGATCCTTGCCTATTCGCCGAGCGACCAGAACGGTCGTGCCGTGTTGCTGGCGGACGGCAGCGTGCAGCAGGTGAACAGCGAGAAGTTTTCGGAAATGCTGGCCCGGGATGAGGCGAACCAGCGAATGCGGCAGGCGCAGCAACCGACCCTGGATTCTGCGTCCCGGCGATCCATGGCGGACGCGATGCCGCCTGACGCCGCGGTGGTTGACGCACCGCCACCGCCGGCGGCGACGGTCGAGAATGCTGGGTTCAGGTCGCGATACGGATTGGTGGGCGGAAACAGAGGAGGCAGCGGTATGGCAACGAATGGCCTGGTCACCGCCATTGATCCCACGACCGGGCTGCCGGTCGCCAGTCCGGCCGCCACGTTTGGATCCGGGATGATTGCCAAACCCACCGTGGCGGGGGTGCGGCCGATTCGGATTGATGTGCCGCGGAGCGGACACCAGTTCAACTTCACCAAAGTTCTCAACGTGAAACGCGAACCGCTCAGCATCCGCGCCGCGGTCATGCCGTTGAAAACCTGGCGCAGCCTGCAAATGGTCCTGCAGGTGGCCATGTTCGTCGTCGGTTTGGCGATCTTTTGGCGGTCCTGGCACGCGCCGCAGCGCAGTTCGTTCTGGCTCGCCGTGGCGGGCCTGCTCGTCGTGAGTGGCGTCGTCAGCCTGTTCGCGATGTGGCGCGTCCTTGGCGTCGCCTTCATCGCGCTGGTGCCGGTGTTGTTGCTGCTGCTCGTTGGTTATGGCGTCTGGTGGTTCCGCCAGTACCGCGAGCACTCGGGGCCGACCGAACCGCCCCTGATGACGGGCCCGGATTCAACTTCGATCGCCACGCTGCTCCTCCTGCTGGGCCTGTTCGCCGCCGGCCCTGCGGCCCGCGCCGGCGACAACACCCGGTGGACCAATAGTGTCTCGCTGGTTAGCGCCAGTTACACCGGTCGGGTGCAGGACAAGGTTGCCCAGTTCGATGCGACGCTGGTGGTCGCCTCGGCCGCAACGAACCAAACCCTGCCCCTGTTCGGTGACGATCTCGCCGTGCAATCGTTCACCACCACCGGTGGCGCCAAGCTGGTGCGCGAAGGGCGGACGGTTTCGGTTTTTCTGCCCGCGCGCGGGGCGGCCACGTTGCAGCTAAAATTGCTGGGCAAACTCGGCGGCGACGTCACAAAACGCTCGCTGACGTTCGCCCTTCCGCCGGCGTTGAGCAGCCAGGTAAACGTGACGATTGACGAGGCCGAGGCGGACGTGGAGTTCCCGACGGCGGTCAGTTTCCGGCGCACGACCGGCAACGGGCAGACGAGCGTAACCGCGATCCTCGGGGCGACCGACCGGTTCGAACTCACCTGGACGCCACGGGTGAAGCGCGCCGCCGAGATCGCGGCCACGGTGTTCTGCCAGAACACCGCGCTGGCCACGTTCAGCGGGGGGGTCACAAAACTCCGGACGACGCTGGACTACCAGGTGACGCAGGGGGAATTGAAGCAGCTCCGCGTGCGGCTGCCGGCAGGGCAGCGGTTGTTGCGCGTGGAAGGCGCAAGCATGCGAACCTGGGAACTCAAGCCCGAGGCGCCCGGCGAGATTCTCACCGTGGACCTGCTGAAAGGCGTCTCCCCGGGCTACAAGTTGACCCTCGAAACCGAGCGGGTGCTGGAGGCATTGCCCGCGACGCTCGGAATCGAAATCCCGCATGCCCTGGATGTCAAACGCGAGACCGGGCTGGTGGCGCTGGCGGGGGGCGAGGAACTCGCACTCACGGTCGAGCGATTCGCCGGGCTGCAACAGGTGGATGCGGAGGAATTCGCCCGGGCCGCCGGCGGCGCCAAGGAAGGTTTGCAGAGCGCGTTTCGTTTCCTGGGGGCGGAGTTTGCGCTCGCGGTGCGCCTCGAGGCGGTCCAGGCACAGCTCGAGGCGGTCATCCGTAACGATTTTCGCGTGGGTCTGGAGCAGTTGTCGCTCAGCGCGCAAATGAACTACACGGTAAAAAAGGCGGGCGTGTTCGCCTTGCGCCTGGCGTTGCCGGATGGCTGGCGGCTGGATTCCGTCAGCGGCAACAACGTGCAGCAATGGGCCGAGCGCAACGACCCCGGGGCCCGCGTCCTCGAAGTCTCGCTGAAGGAACGCACCTTGGGCGGGGGCCAGTTGCAGGTGACGCTGGTGCAAAACTGGAAGGAGGTGCCGGCCGCGTTGCGGCTCGCCGGCGTCACGCCCCTGGACACGCAGAAGCTTACCGGCTATGTCACCGTCACGTCGGAAGTCGGCATCGGCGTGCGGACCGCTTCGTTCGACGGCCTGGTCGAGGTTCCCTACGCCAGTGTCGTTGGGGCCACGGGCGCCACCCAACCGGGCAGTGCGCTGGCGTTCAAACTAATCGCCACGGAAGCAGCGGCGACTAGCTGGCAATTGGCCGTCACCACCGAGAGCATCGAGGCCTGGGTGCGTGCCGAAGTTTACAACGCTTTCACCTTCACCGAAACCCTTGTGAGTGCGCGGGCGCTGGTGAAATACGACGTCGCCAACGCGCCGGTAAAGGAGTTCCGGGTGCGCGTACCGGCGGGCGCGAAGAACGTCGAGCTCAACGGAGTGAACATCCGCCGCCGCGACCAGCTGACGAACGACTGGCGCGTGGAATTGCAGAGCAAGGTGCGGGGCGACTACATGCTGACGGTCACGTGGGAATGGCCGAAGGATTCCCGGACGAACCAGGTGGAACTCGCGGGCGTGGAAGCGCTGGGGGTGGAACGCGAATCCGGTTCCCTGATGCTCGCGGCCAACCCCCCCTTGCAGGTGACGGAAAAGAGTGCAGGTGAATTGCTGAGCAAGATTGACGTGGGCGAACTGCCGGCGTGGACGGGGCGCGCGCCGGAATCCGCCGTGCTCGCCTATCGTTACGTCCGGCCGGGCTACCGGCTGCTGGTCGAGGCGCGGCGTTATGCGGAAGCGGCGGTGCTGCAGGCGCTGGTGGACAGCGCGCGGCTGACGACGGTGGTCGCCGATGACGGCCAGATGATGACCGCGGCCAGCCTCAGCGTGCGCAACAACGGCCGGCAGCATCTTGAAGTCGAGCTGCCCAAAGGCGCGACGGTCTGGAGCGCGTTCGTGGCGGGCGAAGCGGTCCGCCCGAGCAAACGCGGCGACCGGTTGCTGTTGCCGCTCGAACGCACCGCAGCCAGCGACACCCCGGTCGCGGTCGAGTTGACGTATGTGGGCGAGGACAAGTTCCCCCGTCGCAGCGGCAAGGTGGCGCTGGCGTCGCCGAAGTTTGATGTGCCGCTCAAGAATGCGCGCTGGGATTTGTTCCTGCCGCCGGACTACGACTACGGCGACTTTGCGGGCAGCATGACGCGCACGGTGGACGTGGGCGCGCCGGTGGTGCAGGATTTCAGCCGCGGTCTGTATTCGGAGGCGGAAACACAAACGGTCACGGAGCGGCGGAAGGCGATGCTCGCGGAGTTGTCCACCGTGAAGCAGCAACTGGCGGAAGGAAAAACGCGGGAGGCGGTGGGAAACTACAACCGGGCCAGGAATCCTGGCGGGAGCAAGGGGGCATTCGCCAGCACGGAAGAAGTGGAGCAGCTGGGCCAGGAAGTGCGGCGCATCCAGGGCAGCAACCTGATCCAGGCGCAGAACGCGTGGTTTTACGAAAACAACGCCCGGTTGAACGAGGGGACGTTGGACCTGGGGTTGAATGTGCAATCCCTCCAGCGCGGGGCGCCGGCAGCGGGGGAGGCCGAGGTGGCGGGCAAACAATGGGAGAAGCTCGAAGCCGCCCAACAACTCGCCGTGGCCAAGGTCACACCTTTGCATGTGAATCTGCCTACCCGCGGGGTGCGTTACGCGTTCACCCAGGTGTTGCAAACCGAAATCAACAAACCAATGACCATTGGGTTGTTTGCCGAGAACACCAAAACGCCCAGCTGGCTGGGCCGACTCGCGGTGGGGGCAGGAGCGTTTGGGCTGCTGTGGGGACTGATGAGCGTCGTGGCCCGGCGGCCGGATTGAAGCGCGGGTGGAGGAGATGGCGTCCAGACCCAACAAAACAACCGAGCTCGCCGATGATTTCAGAGTCAACGCCGGGCTTGCGCGGCGCGGGACGGCGTAGCGCTTTATCTCCTTGGTATCAACAGCGACTGCGCGTAGTTCGACCGCATGTTGGCAATGGCTTCGTTCATCTCTCAAACTCACTCCGAACTATTTGCGCTGGAGTGACTGCCATAAAGTGACTGTGGCGACGGCGTAAGCTTTCGTCGCTCACTTCGAAATCCCGCGGCGATGCGCCAGCGTAAAACAAGGCAACGGAAGAATCCAGCCGCTGCCAGCTCGGGCTCGTGCCGCCTGCGGATGGCCTCGTGCAACTTCTGCGAGCGCGCCAGAAACTCCTCGCTCTGGCAAAGTCTGGACCCTCCGTCGGCTACGATTCCTGGATTCATGCTGCGATGCGAAGCGGGCTGGAGAATCGTCGATCGTCACGCGCAGCGGCACGCCACCCACAAGGGCCAGAATTGGCTGAGACGCAATCGGTGCGCCCGCCGCAGCAAAAAAAAGTTAGGCTGCGTGTTTCTGTATCTCATGTTCGGGTTTCTCGGGGCGAAAATATAAAAGGCTCGTGACGCGCCGCCGAGCCGCCGCCAGTAATCCCGCCCGGTAAACATGGTAGCGCGACCGACAACGTGCTACTTCGACATAATCCAGACGTACGCGCTGTATTTGTGGCGCAATGACTGAAACATCTAATGCTCTCCCTGGCGACTGGCGCTCGCGGGCACGCCGTCTCGCTTCCTCTGCTCGGAGACGAAGTCCAACACTCACGCACAAGTACGTGATGAGAGCTGCCAAGACGATCAACCAGAATGTAGAGAAGTGAAGCATGGCCGCACCGGGTAACCGTTCTCTCATTTCCCTGCGCTCGGCACGGTACTGGTTGGCGCTGTGGTATTGCTCACAGTCGAACTCATGACGACGCGCGGGGCAGCGTTCACAGAGTTGATGCGTAGCGCCCGCACTTTGGTCTTCTCCGGGTGCGCCAAGCCGGCGGCGATGCAGAACAGGCTCAGAATTCCGATTGCAGTTAGAAATATCAGGACGCCCTTCGAGGTTGGCTGAGTATTCATGCCTCTACACATTATCAAACTTCGCCGGGCAGTTCAATCGGCCAATTCACCACACTTCGACCGGCCCTTGCGGGACGGGTATGTTTTCGCGGCGGGCGGCGGGCGGCACGTCCGTTTGCATGAAGGACGCGACCAGCGGCGCGAGTTGAAAGCGCGGCAGCAGTTCGCCGCGTTCGTCGAGGAATTGCTGCCGCCAGCGGGTGTAGTCGGCCAGCACGGCATGAAACTCCGCGCGCGTGGCGACCTGGACGACGCGCTTGTTGAAGACATTCGCGGGCCCAAACCGCTTGGCATACCAGGGCGCCACCTTGCGAAACATCCGGCAGCCGAGTTCCTCGCCGAACACTTCCACCATCAAATCCAGATGCCGGCACATGACACGAACGCGCTCGGCAAATGAGGGTTCGGGTAGTAATGCGCTCCTCTCCCCTGCCCTCTCCTCCTCCGATGAGGAGAGGGAGGAAGACTTCAAGTAATGCAGGGTATGTTGGAAGATCCACGGATTGTAACACGCCCCGCGCCCGATGCTCACGCCGGCACAACCCGTTGCATCGAACATTTTCTTCGCGGCCTGCGGGGTGATGATGTCGCCGTTGCCAATCACGGGAATGGCGGTTACCGCCTGGACCACGGCGCG
>CAZIJO010000178.1:0-13147 GCA_964539515.1 uncultured Bifidobacterium sp.
TCAAAGCCGTGGCACTGGCGGAGACGTTTGCACGCACTAGCTGATCGGACATTGACTGCCTAAGGGCTTATCTCAGGGTGCTTTCCGAAGCCGAAAGCGCCAGTGCAGGCCGGCGCCACCGTCCTGCGCCAGGATTGCCCGCACCCTGAAACTTCCTGTGTGGCCATCTGCGTGAATCACGTTTACCGCGCCGCTGTGCCGCGCCTGAACCGGCTTGAGCGCGCCGGGAGACAAGTGAGCAAGTTCCATTACCAGGTCCGCCTCGGAGACCAGTGGCGTTCCCAGTTGTGGATTGCCAGGGTTGTCTGCGCCGTTGTACGGATCAAAAGTGAACCCGCGATACTTGTCGCCGGTGGGTCCGGCCGCCGTATCAGCGAAAAGTGGCGACAGCGCAGGATTCCGGATGGCGGCGGAACGCATGAAGTCACGAAATCCCTCGACGCCGAGCGGATCGTAAGCGGTGGCAGTGGTGTAACCGACCGAGCTGAGTCCGCGCACGGCCCAATTCGTCGGATATCCGCTGGTTGGACTGCTCGGACAAATGAACACGGCAGGGTTTTGCACCAATGTGGCGAGCTTGCCGGTCCAGATTCGCTCCGGGTCCGCGGTCGAAATGGAGTAGTCTGCCGAAGGGGGATAAGTCTCGTTGTTGGCGTCCACGTACATCATCACGCCCAGGCTGAGCTGACGGGCATTGGAGAGGCAGTGCACCTGCCTGGCTCTGGTTTTCGACTTGGCGACGGCTGGCAGAAGCAAGGAACTCAGGACACTGATGATAGCTATGACCACCAAGAGTTCGATCATAGTGAAACCCTGCCCGGCGTTGCGATGGCTTGAGGTAACTTCCAGCTTGGCCGGGGGCGTAATCCGGCGACGCGCCACCAAGGGTGAGCCCCAAAGAACGAGGCCGGTGACCCAAAGCACGAGTAGTACGATGCCGGCAGGGAAGAAGATCCACATTTTGGCCCGGGGGTGGAAGAACGAGCCGTCGTGAATGGCTTCGATCAGGTCCGAACGGCGAATGGCGCTCTGCAACAACTGGCCGGTCTGCGCATCAATCTGAAGTTCCCAACGAGTTTTCGTGGTGACTTTCGCCAGGCCTTTCCCCGGTCGGATGTCCACACGAGTGATGTCTTGCCAGGTGCGCACTCCCGCCTCTGGTACGATCTTGCAAGCTTCAAGAATTTGAGCCAGTCGCACGGAAGGCTCACTGCTTACGCCGCATTGCTCCGGTGGTTGAATCCACGCGGAGGTCTTTTTTAACTGGAGCATGAGTCCTGTAACGATGACCACCAGCACCGGCAAAGCCGCAGCGATGGCAAGCCAATAGTGGACCTTCCGATTAAGTCGCTGAAGTTTCATGGAACGGTGGATTTCACGGCCGCCGCAGACGGAAGAACTCGTTGTCACCACCCACTGGGAGATTGGTCTCAATTGCCGTCCCATTGGTAGTGTATGGTGGCGGTAACAAGCTCCAAACCGGAGGCGAGAGGGTCGGGCTTTGTTCAAGCAGGAATCCAGTGGCTGGATGTTGCCACGAGAGGAGCACGCTGCTTCCATTCGCTACCGCGCTCAACGCGGGCGGCAGGGTGGTGAACGTGCGATCGGCGGAGTAGTTCGTTCCCGTCGCATTGGTGACCGCGAGGCGGAAGTGATAGGTCGTCGCGGGTTCAAGGTTCGCGATGGTTTGGCTGACGCAACCGGGCAAATCGAGAGCGAGGGTCGAAGCGGGTTCACCGTAAAGGTATCCGAGGTTCTGTCCTTCGGCTGGCGCGCTGTCACTCACAATCGTGTTGCCCACGCCGCCCTCATCCAGATGGTAGTAGGTGACCAAACCCGGCTCCGTGCCGGCCAGCGGGCACTGGTAATTTGCCGTGATGAAATTCGCTGTCAGCTCGGTGTTCCAGATTTGCACCTCGGCCATCGCACCGGCGTAGAAACTGTTTGTGGCGGCGCCCGGCCAGTTGGCCATCGCGTCCCAACCCATGCGCCAATAGCCGTTATACGCGAACGGGGCGACGAGGTTTGCCTTGCTGGCGACCTCCACGCCATCGAGGTAGAGGCGCATCATCCCGTTCGACTGGGAATAGGTGCCCATGACGTGATGCCAGCGGCCATCGTTGCAGGCGGTGCCGCCGGTGATCACGTTGTAATTGGTGTCAAACACGCCGAAGCGCACCAAGCCATCCGTGCCCAGATAGAGATGCCGATCCAACTGGGGAGAGGCGTTCGTCTGGGTGCTGCCGAAGCCCAGCAAGCGCCCGCCGGTCTTCGAACTGGTTTTGAACCAGAGGCCGAGGCTGAAAGATTGGGGAGCGCTCACCAGTTGCGAGGTAGCGATGAAATCGTTTGCCCCGTCCAGACTCGGGACCTCGGGCGCGAACAATGATTGGGACGCGACCATTCCGTAGCTCGTGGTCGGACCGTATTCGAATTGACCCTGCGCGGGCAGCGACTGCGGAGCGACGATGCCGCTCAACGTGGCGCTGCTGGAGGTGATCTTCTGAGCCGGTCGCGTGGCGGCGGAAGCGGGTTGTTGGAGGAGCGCGCCAGAAGACTGCCAATTCACCGTGCCCATGAGATTGGCGTTGGTCACGGCGAAGGGCGTCGTGGCTCCGAGTGCGTTCGTGCCCGTGCCTTCGTCGAAGTTGAGAACCATCGCGAGCGCGCCGTCGATGGCGTTTCCGGTCGGCTGACGGGACATGGTCAGCGGAATGAGCGAGGGACTGATGCTCGTGGCCCAAATGGCGACCTGATCAATTCCGCCGTCGAATTTTCGCGTTGAGCCGTTGTTGAATGCGATTGCCAGGTCGGGCCCAATAGTTAAATCGAGGTTCGCGAAGTAACTCGAGCCGGCGGCCTGGCCATTCACGTAGTAACTCACCAGATTCGATACCGACCCGCCGGAGCCCAGCGTCGGGCCGACGGTGACAGCGACGTGAACCCACTGGTTCAACGGCACCGGCTTCGTGCTCAGCGCCCCGCCGAACACGTTGCAGCGAGCGAGTTGCAGAAACTGCTGGTCCGTGATGTTTGTCGTCGCACTGCGGATCAGCAACTCCGTGCCGCCGCCGCAATTGGTCGAAGAGATGACCGCCACACGGGGATTGGGGAAAGTGCCTCCCGAACGGAGGTTGATCCAGGCGCTCATGGTGTAGTTGTTCGACAGTGCAGGCACGAACTGTGAGCGGATGTAGTTGCCATTGACTGGACGGACTTCCACGGCCATGCCCGGCCCGCCCATTTGGGGCCACCCTGCAAGCGAATATGTCCAGGCGCCGCGACCAAAAGTGCCGACTGCCAGAATCTGGTCGCTTGGGTCGTAGTGAAGGCTTCGGGCCATGGCTCGCGGCAGTGAAGAACCAAGACGCGTCCACCACTTGGGGACGCTGCTCAGGCGGGTGATGTAAACACCGTCGTCGGTACCGACTGCCAACGCATCCCCGGAGGGCAAGGGGAGAAACTCCAGCGTTTGAAATCGCGCTCCCTTGTAAAGATTCGCTGTGATGTCCGACCAGTTTTGTCCCGCGTTAATGGATTGGAAAATGTTGCTCTTGGTGAGGTAAAAAGCTTCCCTCCAATTTGAGGGGTTGGCCACGATTCCGATGGGTTCGTTGGTCATTTTACTCAAAATGAAAGTGAAAGGATAGGCGGCGTTGGTGCGCAGAGCGATTACGTAGGGCCCGTTGGTCCCGTAGTTTGTGCCACCGGCCCAGATCACGTCTGGATTCGGCACTCCGTTCAGGACTCCGCCATAAACCATTCGGGAGAACTGGTTGAACAGGCTTTCGTTGGGAAGCGCCTTGCGCGCCGTTTGTCCCTGGTCAGTTGACTCGAACAACGTGTACGCATCGCAGATGATCAACCGGCGCGGGTCAACAGTGTTGATCTCCATGGCGAAGCTCCCTGCGACAAAGGGCCCACCCGTGAGCACCGAGAGCGGCATGGTGTTGGTGGCTACGGGCTCACCGGATCCGTACGCCCACTTTGACAGTAGCCATATTCGCGTATCCGAAATGTTAGTTGCAGGCGTAAGGTAGCTGGCGCTGTAGTAACGAATGGAATATCCCGGGGAACTTCGTGTATCAATGGCTACCTTGAACGAATCTCCACCGTATACCATGTCCCAAGGTTTGCTCCCGGAACTCCTTTGTTCCGCCAGGCCGTTGTCCTGACTGCCTCCAAACAACGTTTTGCTGAGGGAGTCGTAGGCGATGGTCCAGAATTCCGTCAACTGCAGGTTTCCGATGAGCGAGCGCCAGCCGTCATCGCCGACGGGTGTGACTCCATTTGCCCCTGTAGTTGCCGCCAAACGAGGTAGTAAGTAAATCCCTCCGTCATTTACTTCGATCAGGTTCCCGTAAGCGTCGAATTTGATCGAGTGTGAATCCACATGGACTGAGCGTTTACCGAGAACATAATACCCGGTTAATTCTATATTATTTGTGGCTCCCTTGGAGCGGTCCACCCGCCGGACGTTGAAACCCGTGCCACCCACGTAAGTTAGCAACGGGTCGAGTGGGTCTGCAGCAAAGGAGGAATGGGTGTAGCTTCCAGAGTAGTTAGAGATTTGCCCTGCAGGCTGCCAGTTGTCCCCCGCATTGGTGGAGAAAAAAACATAACCACTGTAATCTGTTTTCAGCACCAGCACATAAACCACCTCGAAACCGTTGGTGTTGTGTACCGTAAGCCAAACACGCGAATTGGTCGCAGGTCCCGTGTTGGTCAAAGGCAGCAACGCTGTTGGTGTCCAGTTCGCACCTGTGTCATCCGTGCGATAAATGTCACAAGTTGTAGCAGAAGACCGAATGGCCACATAAAGGCGATTCGGGCTATTTGGAACGCTCGCCAATGAGTCAGCATCCCCAACTGGCAAAACTCCTGAACCGCTTAACTTGGAGAACGACAATCCGCCATTGGTGCTCCGATAAAGTCCTTTTGTGGTGGTATCATTGTAGAATCCCGAGGCTGCTAGCAATACGTTACCGCGCGCTGCCACCGAGGTCAGGTGCGCACCGAGCAAATTAGTTGGGAATATTTGTTGCCAACTGCCCCCTCCGTCTGTTGTTCTCAGCAACCCAAGGCGTTCCGAGTACATTCCGCCGGAATAGCTACCCCCGGAACTATAGCCACCAAATCCTGCCACCAGCGTCTGGAAGGTGGGGTCCGTAGGGTCAAACTCCAGGCAACCAATCGACAGTGCCGGCTGCTGGTCGGTCAGCGGAATCCAGGAGATATTCGTTGAAGTTGCATTAACGGTTTTCCAAATACCGCCATTCGGGCCCGCCGCGTAGATAATATCGTGGTTCGTCGGGTGTGGTGCCACGTCATAAACACTGCCTTCAACCGGATAGTCGGGTGCAATACCTTTGGCCCCACTGTTTTCGCCAAGCCCGGCCAGGTCCCGAATAGGCCGGGGTCCTTGTGCCACCCAATCTCCACCGGGTACTGGCGTTCCCGCAGGAAATGGCGGGGCTGGGATGGTCACCCACGCGGCCGATCCTTGCAGAGTCGCGCCGGTGGCATTCGGTGCGATGGCGATATTTCCGCCATTAGTGCCGCTCCCTTCGTCAAACCGGTAATAAGCGACCAGATTCGCTTCGGCTCCCGAAATCACATGGTTGGTAATCGGCGCCACGGTGCCTTGCCAGATTTGCACCTCGTCCAGCAGGCCATCGAACTTGCGGCTGCTGCCGTTGTTGTATCCCAGCGCCAAGTTAGTGCCCAAGCTCGTGTTGTTCGTAAGGGGTAGCAGGCTTGAGCCGGCCGGCGCACCGTTGATGTAAAAAGAAACGAGACTTCCTTCAGGCCCGTCCGCCACGGAGACAGAAACCTGAACCCAGGTGTTCAGCGGCACCGGATTGGTGCTGGTGGCGCCTTCATATTGAAAACAGCGCCCTAATTGGAGGTACTGCGCATCATTGGCGGACGCGTTGCCGCGGATCAGAAATTCGGTGGTCGCGCCGCAGGTCGTCGAAGACACGATGGCCACGCGCGGATTGGCGAATACGCCACCGCTCCGCAAATAGACCCAGGCGCTGATGGTGTAATTACTCAACGGCGGGGCCAGCGCAACACTGGCGTAACCGCTGGTACCATTGAGATTCACCGCCGATCCGCCGGCGATCTGGGCTCTCGCGCACTGGCTGTAGGCCGTGAGCACCAGGCCCAGCAGCAAAGGCAGCCAGGCAGACTTCATGCCGCCCCGAAGCAGCGAGCTGTGATTGTGAATGGAGGTCAGCCGGGTCTTGGCACTTGATTTCATATACTCTGCGCTTATGCGATGGTTTTCTCGCTCCCCAGGTCAGGTTCGCACGATTCTTCGGCGACCCCGGGAGTTCGCAAGGCACTACCGGAAAAGCCGCCAGCGGTTACAACAATTCGCCGGCGCGAAACGAAACCTTGGACCGCCTACGGCTGGAAGGGGTTGACCGGGGACTTAAGGCGATCTTCAAGGAACCAGCGTTGCCAGGTTTGATAGTAGGAACTGGCGCGGGTGTCGCCGACCAGGCGCTGGCGAGCTTGGAAAAAGCTGTCGCCGGCCACGGTTTCCGGAGCGTCGTTCGCGCCAATGCGTTTGCCGCCGAGGGCTTCCGCCAGATCCGGCAGCCAGTCCGGCGCGGGAACAGGCGGACGCAGGCAGGTGAGATCCCAAAGCTTGATTTTGCCATCAAATGCGGCAGTCAGCAGCCGCCGCATGTCCGGACTGAACTGCCCGCGCCGGACTTCCTTTTCGTGCGCAAACGGCTCCGCCGCCAGATGTCCGCTCGCCGCGTGCCAGGCGCGCGCGTTGCCGTCCGTGCAGATCGTGGCGAGAAACTGGCCATCGGGACTCCATTTCACCGTCCAGATGCGGCCGGGGTGCCGCATGGGGCCGGAAACCAGCCTGCCGCTCGCGGTTTCCCACACCCGGACTTGCCCCGCGTCGGTGCTCGTCGCAAACATCCGACCGTCCGGACTGAAGGTGGCCCACAACACGGAGCTTTCATGCCGGAAGGGCGTGAGCAGTGGCTGTCCGGTGGTCGCATCCCACAAGCGCGCCGTGCCATCCGAGGAAGCCGACACGAGTTTCTGCCCGTCCGGACTGAACGCCGCCACCCAGCACGCGCCTTCGTGCGACATCGGCCCGAGCAGCAGCTTGCCATCGGGCACCAACCACACGTGGATGGTTCCATCCTGGCACGCCGTCGCCAACCGGCGTCCATCGCGGCTGAAGGCGATCCGCAACGGCGTTTGCGAGTGCAACAAGGCTGCGCCTACCACCGCCCCGGTGTTTGCATCCCAAAACGTTACCCCCTGATCGCTGGTCGCTGCGGCAAGAAGTTTTCCGTCCGGGGAAAACATCAGGCTGCCCGCCGCCCCCGACGGCTGTGCAATAACGCAGGTTTCCTCTAAAGTTGCCGCGCTCCATAGGCGCGCTTTGCCATCACTGGCGACCGTGGCCACGCGGCTTCCGTCCGGCGACCAGGCCGCGAGGTAGATGGACTCCTCAAGCCGCCGGGGAGCCGTCAACGGGGCGCCGGTTTGCCCGTCCCACATGCGCAGCTCCGTACCACCGGCCACGGTGGCCGCGGAAAAAATTTTATCCGCGCTCGGATTCCACTGCGCATCCCATATTGATTCTCCGGCGGTCAGCGTGAGCGGCTCGGCGCCCTGCATTGCCACTGACCAAAATCGCAGCGAACGATCCTGCGCGGTGGTGGCTGCGATCTTTCCGTTCGGGTGCTGCCGGAATCGTTCGATCCAACCGTCGTGGAAAAAAGCTTCGCTGCGCGGTCGACCCGATGCGGCATTGCGCAAAACAACGCGATCTGCCGACCGGGAGAAAAACAGCGATGACTCCAGCCCGGGGAATCGCGGCCAATCTACCGCCAACTGACCGAACGCCGCGCCGCGATTTTGCCCGGTGCGGAAATCAAATAACTCCGGCCCCTTGCTCCCGACCATAACGACCAGCTCATTCGTCGGCCCGACATAAGCGAGGCCATATCCGTGAACCGCGATGCTTGGCTCACTTTTGCCGGTCGCACAGTCCACCACGCGTGCGGCATCCGCGGTCAGGCAGCCCAACCACCGACCCTCTTCCGAGAAACACAAGGCGCGCACGGTGTTTGCCATTGGCACCGACCAGACCGGCTCGCGCTGCGCCGGCTGCCACAATTGCACCGCGCTACCGCAGGCAGTGGCCAGCGCCGTGCCGTTCGCGGCGAGCGCGAACGCGGTGGCGGCTTGCGGCAGACTTTGTGGTGGCCACGCCCACGCTCCCGCCTCGACGTCCAACACGGCAACGGTGTTCGACTCCACCACGATGGCAATCCGGCCACGATGCAGCGCCGGCGCGACGCGCCGCGCGATCAACCGTTCATCCACCGGACCGAGGCTGAACTCTTGCATCACCCGGCGCTGCTCCACATCCCACAGCCGCGCTTTCGCATCGGATGCCATGGTCAACAGGCGGTCATCGTTTTCACCGCAGAGCAAAGCCAGCGTAAGCGGCGCCGGGTGCGGCAATTCAGTTTCAAGCTGGCCGGTGTCACTTCGCCAGAGGCGCGCCAGTTTCCCTTGCGTCGCGGTCACCACGCGCCGGCCATTGGGGCCGAAATCCAGATCCGAGATCGGGGAATCGTGCATCAGCGGCGGGCAGAGCGGCATCGGAAAATTGGCCCCGGACAGCAACGAAAGTAAGCGCGCCACTGCCACGCCGTTGCTCGGATCGCTCCGCACAAAGTGGGCGAACCAAGCGATGGCCTCGTCGCGTTCGCCAGCGCGCGCGGCTTCGTCCGCCCGCCGCCATTGCATTTCGTGCAAGCTGGCGTGCAATTGGCGATTGGACTCCGTGACTTCGAAGTTCGCCCGGCGCAGCCGCGCACTCATCACGGTCTGGCCAACGAGAAAAGCTAGCACTGCGGCACTGGCGACGAACAGCAGCGCGGCGGTGGCGGGCCGCCGTCGCACCCATTTACCGAGCCGCTCGACGGATGAACTGGCCCGCGCCTGAATGGGCTCATGCCGCAACCAGCGCTCCAGGTCCTGCGCCAGCAATTCCGCCGAGCCGTAACGGCGCGCGGGCTCCTTCTCCAGGCACATCAGGCAGATCGTTTCCAGGTCGCGGTCCGCGCGCTGGTTGATCCTGCTCGGGCGCTGCGGCTCCTGTTCCACCACTTGTCGCAACGTGGCCAGCGGTGTGTCGGCGCGAAACGGCGGATGTCCGGTCAACAGCTCGTACAGAATCGTGCCGAGGCTGTAAACATCCGCTGCGGTTGAGACCTGTTGCGGTTTGCTCGCCGCCTGCTCGGGCGCCATGTAACTCGGCGAACCCAACACCGACCCGCTCGCGGTGCGTTGGCTGGCACCCTCCAAAAATTTCGCCAGCCCAAAATCACTCACGTAGGGTTCGCCTGCCGTATCCAACAGGATGTTCCCCGGCTTCAGGTCGCGATGCAGAATGCCGCGTTGATGCGCGTAATGCACCGCGCGACAAACCTTCACCAGTAATCGCACCGCCGCGTCGTTGGGCAGACGCGACTCCGGCCGGCTGATCCGCGCCGTCAGCGTGCCGCCTTCCATGAAGCGCATGCTGAAGAAGTGGTGGCCGCCTTGCTCGCCCACTTCGTAGATGGGGACGATGTTCGGATGATCCAACTGCGCAGCCGCCTCGGCTTCCGCGCGAAAACGTTTGATCTCCCCCTCCCGGGCGAACTGCCCGCCCAGGATCATCTTCAACGCAACCGTTCGGTTCAAACTTGCCTGCCGCGCACGATAAACGATTCCCATGCCCCCGGCGGCGATCTCTTCGAGCAATTCGTAATCGCCAAACTTTCCGAGGCTGCCCGGCGGTGTCGTGCCCGCTCCGGCGTTGTCGCCCGGCGCGGATTCCGGCGGGAGCAAAGCCATCTGCAAGAGACACCGCGCGCACACCCCGCTGGGCGCGAAACGACCCAGCGGCGTCCCACAACGGGCGCAGGTCTGCTTCGCCGGCTCTGATCGGGCCGTTTTGGTCACATCAACAGGCACTAAAGAAAACTCCGCGCGGGGTTACAGAATTTCCCACCCCGTCCGCGTTCAACTGCTCACGACGGCCATCAGATGACGGATTTCGTCGTCAATCTGGCTGGGCAGCGCCACGGTTTGGGCGATCTCCTCGCGCAGCAATTCGCGGTAACGCAGCCGGAGCCGGTGCGCAATGATTTTCACATTCGCCCGCGACTGACCGAAGCGCTCCGCCAGTTCCGGATATGGCGTCGCCTCGGCGTCGCCCCAGAGATGCGCCTGCAACGCCTCGAACAGGTCGCGGCGGTCTGATGCGGCGAACTCCGCCTGCAACCGGTTGAGCACCGTCTGGAGCAGTGTGGCCGCCCAGCGTTGTTCAAACGCCCGGGCGGGATCCTGCTCGGTCACCGGTTCGTGCAAGTAGCGCGCCTCCGCATCTTGCTCGTCGAGCGATACGAGCACCTGTCCGCCGCCGCGCTTTTGCGCCTGCGTCCGGTCGTATTCGTTGCGGAGAAAATTTTCGACCGAGGTCATCAGGAACGAACGGAAGCGACCGCGATCGGGATTCGCCTTGAGGACGTGCTGCTTGGCCAGAAAGTTGGCGAAAAAACTCTGCGTGAGGTCCTGCGCCTCCTCCGGGGAATGCCCGCGCTTGCGCACGAATGCATACACGGGCAGCCAGTAAGTCTGACACAGCCGCGTCAACGCCGCCTGCGCGTGCGGTGAGGGCTCGTCGCCAGCCGCCAGGACCATGCTCCAATGCGTCGTGGCAAAAACCGGACTGGGCGGAACGAGGTTGGAATCTCTGTCGTTGGCTTCGGCCATTTGTGTGCGCGCAGTATGAAAAAGTCCCGCCGCCGCCAGAAGCAAAAAGGCGCGCGTCACGCGGATCCTTTCCGAGCTGGCTCTGCGAGGGAATGCGCCGGCAGACACCATTGTAAGAATTGGTCGCTATCCCACGAGGCAAGCAGCCAGGCCACGCGGGTGGGCGAACCGGTGCTGGCTCGTCAGCATCCTCGCGCCACCGAACCGGCGGCGGCTGGGTGAATGATTCCGAGCCGGAAGCGGAATTTCAGGAAACGGTCGATAAATCGAAGGCCATGTTATAAGTCGTTGCTTTGTCGGAAACATTCAACAGGAGCTGAATTCGCGGAAACTCTCGGGTTGTCGCCCCGCCCTCCAGAGCAGTTGCTGCGAAGGAGGGGCAAAGTCGTGGCGACGGCGGAGACGTTTGCTTCGAGAACTTAAGGCGTTCCATCAGGGCCAACGCAGGCGATACGAGCGCTGCGGAACGGCAGGCGCATTGGTGTCAGTGAACTGATAGCGCGGAATCGCAGGGCCAAGAAAGAACCAGTCAGTGAAGTTGGTGGTGAATTCCACACCGAAGGCGCCGGCAAAAGAGTTCGTCAGGGCAAACGTCACATTCGTCTGCCCCAAGCCCGCCACGTTCGTCATCTGCAACCAGGGACTGGTGGAGAAATAATTTGCGAGCACAGTGTTGAGTTCTACGTCGCTCACCATTCCGTCCCCGGACGTATCGCCTGGAATCGGTATTCCATTGCTGGGCGTGAAAACTGTGTTGAAGGCAAATGTCTTCTCCGGCGCAAACGGCGAGCCAGCGAACGCGGAATCTACCGCTTGAACGCTCCAATAAATGGCTTGGCCGGGCGGAAGCGACAACGTGCGACTGAATCGCGCATAACCCAGTTGCGGCAGACGGCGTTGACCGGTGTTGGCCGCCATTGGGTTTACCAAATCCGAACCGCCGGGCGTGGTGCCGACCCGCAAATTATAGGTGAGGGCGTTCGCCGGTGTTTCGGCATCCGTGGCCGCGTTCCAACTCAATGTTATAGTACCTGAGGCGCCCAAGGTTGTGCTCAACGTATGCGATGCGGTTGGGGGAGTGTTGGTGTTGGCACTGTTGTTGCGCCAAAGTTGGGTAATTGGCGCACTCTCAGCCGGGCCGGTCTCATAAAGGCCTGCCGAAAGAAAATCCAGCCGCCCATCGTTGTCATAGTCACCCCATGCCATCGCGCTTTGCCCCACCCCGACTAACCCGAGAACCGTTTCTTGAACGAACTCGTTGCCCGTATTTCTCCACAATTGGGCGGTCGACTCTCCCGTAATAAGGAAATCGAGCCAGCCATCATTATTATAATCGCCCCACGACACCGTGCCTGAACTTATTCCGGCCAAACCCGCAATGGGGACGTTTGTGAACCCGCTCCCGGTATTCCGCCATAATTGCGATACCGACGAAGTGGAGATGCGTCCGACGAGGAGAAGGTCCAGTCGCCCATCATTGTCGTAGTCACCCCATGCCGCCGAACTGTTATAAAGGCCGGGCATGCCGGGAATGGGAACATTGGTAAACCCATTGCCCGTGTTTCGCCATAACTGTGAAAATCCTTGAATTGATGCATTGGTAGCGCCGGTGATAAAAAAATCCAACCGCCCATCGTTGTCGTAATCGCCCCATTCCACCGAACCACTTTGCAGCGCCGGCAAGCCGGGAACTGCCGCTGCCATATTGACGAATCCGCTGCCTGTGTTCCGCCACAAGGGAGAAAAAACGGAACCATTGGTGGTTCCCATCAGGAGAAAATCCAGCCGTCCGTCGTTGTCATAATCGCCCCACGCCGTCGCACCGTCAGTTGTTCCCGGCAAACCGGCGACGGGTACATTGGTGAAGGTGGTCCCTGTATTCCGCCACAGTTGGGAACTTCCCACATCCTGCGCGGTACGTCCCGTGATGAGGAAATCCAGTCGCCCATCGTTGTCATAATCGCTCCAAGCCACGGAACCGAATAGTAATCCGGGTAGACCGGCAATCGGAACATTGGTGAATCCAGTGCCAGTATTCCGCCATAGCTGGGAAATTACACTGTTGGTGGTGCTTCCCATGAGAAAGAAATCCAGCCAACCGTCGTTGTCGTAATCGCCGCAAGCCACGGCACCATACGAAATGGCCGGTAGATTCAGATTGGTTCCAAGTATGAAAGGTGGCGTGGTAAAACTCTGATTCGCCCCAAGAGCCACGCCGACTTGGTTGGAAGCGACCGCCCGGAAATTATAGGTGTTACCCAACAATCCGGTAAGAGTCTGACTGAAGTTGGTGGAGGCAGCCCCACTGCCCATGCCCTGTTTTGGGGTCGTG
>CAZIJO010000179.1:0-13129 GCA_964539515.1 uncultured Bifidobacterium sp.
CTAACCAACTGTGATGCTGACATTGCTAAAATAAAACCATATAACGCTCGTGACAATCACCCATTTGACGGGTGGCTCGCCTGGTGGGCCACAGTGAAACATCAGCCAGCACAACAAGTTTTGCCGCCGGTTGGTCGGTCCGGCCAGGTCTGACGCCCCCGCCAAGGCATCCAACCCATATGCCCGCTTGGGGGACTATTCACCGATACCGAATTGCGCCTCGAACGGGGTTTGCCCCCCGACACCCAACTCCCGGATAGTGAAAGGGGTTTGGCTGTTTCTATTTTGGCAATTCCTCAGCCCCGGGCCTGACGATTTGGCCTTTGGTCGCCGCCTTGATTTCCGCGGAACGCCTTAACGCCTGCTCCAGGCTGATAATCGGCGTCCCTGCCTCCTTCGGGAGCGCCGGGCGATTGTGGGTTGCGCCGGGTTTGGCATACCAGCAAGTGACGGCAGAATACCCAAGCAAATCCCACGGGTGTCGAATGTCCACGCCGAATGAGGATTCCATGTCAAAGACGAGCCGTTGCTTGAAGGGAATCGCATCCAGCGAACGGGTGCGGGTACAAATGTTGTAACCCTGGGTATCCTGGTTCAATCCGCCGACGCGCACGTTCGCGAGGAACGGGGTGCTGAACTCATCTGCCCGCGTCGGATTCTCTCCGCCGGCCCAACCATAGTAATCCTCCGAGCCCGTGCCAAAATGCGTTGGGAATCCTCGCTCCCAGGCGGCATCCACGTAAATCTTCTCGTCGCCTTCGCCCCACCAGCCAGCCTGGGGATTCAAAACGGTCCAACTGTCGCCGACGTAAACACCCTGCCCTCGGATATCAACGAAATTCCAATCCTGGAACGGCGATCCCGGCACAAGTTCATCCGAACGCCAGCGCGCATAAAAATGCATCGAAGCCCCATCCCATTGCCAGGTGGCGGCGTGGGCCTGAATCCCAACCGCCACCGGCTTTTGGCCCAGGTTAGTCAGACGCAGCTCGCCCGACTTCTCATAAGGCATCACCCAGCGACAAACCATGGTGCCGTCTGCCATCACGGTGCGTTGATAGGTCTGAAACGGATGCAACGCATCGGCACTGCAAAAGAAATCGCCCACCGGTGTCCAAACGGTTTCCTCCCCGTCGAAGCTCATGCTCAAGACCGTTGAGCGCAGCGCCGCGGGATTCGTGGCAGCCGCGGGTAAACGCACGGTGAATTGCCGCACCGCCTGCGGGCCGGCCGGAAGTGACAGCGACAGCATCTCCCCCGCCCGGAGCGTGGCGAACTTCTTGTGCGCGCCTTTGCCGGCATCCGGCGGCGCGGTCAGGGCCCGGCCGGCTTCCGCCAGTTCCTGAGCGGCGGCCGCGTAACCTTCGCGCGTGAACGATTCGACTTTGGTTCCGGCTGGGTAAGCCCGGTAGTTAATGAGGTTGTAAAATGCCTTCGCCGTCAGGGTCACCTTGCAACTCTTTGCAAATGGAATTGGCACATAAGAATCCCCGGCCCGGGCCGTCTTTGTGGCAAGCGGGGCCGCGAAGCTGCCCTCCGCGCGCACCAACTTGATGAGGGATTCATCAATGACCGGCTGGTCCGCGCCATCAAGGTAGATGCGGAGGTTTGGGCCAACGCGCTGGTTGAAATCATAATAAAAAAACGGCGTCCACAACTTTGTCAGACAGCCCGGCCCATCGTGCTCCATCAACACCCATTCCTGCCGGCCGTGGATGACTTCCATCCGGATGAAACCCACCCCGTCGCTGTCCGCGAACCAGCCACTGGGGCCGCGGTCCGGCTGATCGCGATGGGTCGAACCGCGGTTGTAGCTTGAAGCTTGAAGGCACTGGTAGTCCGGCTCCGGGTAGCGCGCGACCGCCGCCGGGTCCGTCATCTCCGCGAGCAGCGACTTCAGCGTGATGGGCTCGGCAGCGACGCCGACAGCGACGAAGGCGCAAGTGATGATCAGTGTTCTTGCGCGGAAACGGCGAATGGGATCTTGCTTTATCATTGATCTTTGATTTGGGTGGCGATCCCCCATCAAGCCATCAGTTTAATCTCGAGCACCAAGGCCGCCGTTTCGTTGAGCAGAAGGGCCTGTTCCAGGGCAATGTCGAGGCGCGGGCCATTTTGCGCCATGGCCGCCGGAACCGATTTCGTGCCATGCCTGACGGCGACGCTTCCCGCCTTTGCCCCGGGCGCGAGTTCCACGGCGAATGACTTCACCCGCACTTGACCGAGTTTTACTTCCAACTGGTGCGATTGCGTGCCGGCGGAGCGGTGCTGCCGGTACGTCCCCCATCCGCCCGCCGCCGTGAAAGGGGCTCTAAAATCATCCGGCGTCAGGCGCGGCGCAAAGCCGAGGTGACCGCGGGGACCGTGGCTCTCAAAGCCGCAGGCCGAAATGAACGTCCCGTAACTCGCCATGGCCCGCGCATAATGGTCGCTGCACTCGATCTCATTGTAGGGATTGCGTCGCGCCGCGTGGTAGCGGTCGTGAACGGCGCGGGTTACGGCGAAGCCCTCCAGCACCATGCCTTCGGCGACCATGTGGGAAGCGGCTTGATGTTCGAAGCCGCTCATGCACTCGTTGAAGTAGCCAATCTGCCAGCTCGGGAGGCCGTAAACATCCGGGATCAGTTTCGGATTGGAGGTCATCACCAGTCCGGCGTCGCCGGCCAGCGCATAAGGTCGGCCCGCCGTGAATTTCTTCCGGAAGGGCCCGACATCCGGCGCGAAGTTGTATTTCCACAATGCGCGCAAGGCACTCATGGTCTTTTCCCGATCCAGCACGCGGCCGAGGTTGACCTGCCACGCCCAGCTCTGGCCGTGGACCTGGTCAATATGACAGGCTTCGTAGGTGCCGAGACTCTTTTCACGTTTCGGATCGGCGATTTGGATGAAATACTCGCCGTTGAACAACTTATTTTCGACCGCGGCACGGGCCTTTTCGTACTGCGTCCGGCAACGCTGGGCAAACGCCGCATCGCCCTGCTCCTTGGCCATCTCCTCCACCGCCCGGAGGGCTGCCAAAGTCAGCGAGGTGATCCAGGCAATCTGGCCATACCAGGCCGCATCAAGCGTGTTCTCCTGGGCGCCGTCAAGAATGCCGTCGTCATCCTGGTCGTGATGGATGACATATTCCGCCGCCGCTTTCACGCGGGGCCACACACGTTTGAGGAATTCGCCATCCGGACTCATCTGGTGTTCCCGCCATACGCCAAGGATACGGCCGCAATGGCCATCAATCGCCGGGCCGGTGCCTTCACCGCGATGGCGCACCATGCCGTTGCTTTCGGCGAAGCCGACGCCAAAGTCCACGCGCTCGCGCTGGTCGCGTTCGAGTTCGGGAAAAATGCGGCCCATGGCCTGCGCGTAATGCCAGACATGCGTGCAGGTACCTTCGCAGCAACCGATGCCTTCCCAGCCCCAAAACCGTCCGCTCGCGAAACGATGTGCGGTGGTTGTGGCCAGGATTGAAGTGTTCACGAAAGTCCGCTCCAAAAACCAATGCGGCAGCGTGGAGTCATACCAGGTGTCCCGCCAGCGGCGTGTCAGGGATTCAAGCCGGGGCAGTTCCCTGGCAATGTAAGTCGCCACCGCCGTCGCGTCGCTGAACCGCTGGCAGTAGTAATTGCCAGTACGCGCATCCGGCACAGGCAAGGTTGTGTTGGGGAAATGCCACGCCAAAACGAAATGCACTTCCGCCGCTTTGCCGGGAGCGAGCGTGAACTCGTGCCCGACGGCACCAATGGGTGACTGGCCGGAAGCACGGTCAGTTCCGGCCGGCCGGGCGAACAGACCGTCGGGCAAAGTCGCACCGGCCACCGCGGGATTCGCCGCCACCGGCGCCGCTCCCCCGATCAAACCAAACGCCATGGTGCCGAAGTCCGGTTTTCGATCCAGAGGTTCATCCGCTTTTGGTTCATCGGTCTGCAGAATGTGATCCACCCCCACATTGGCCCAGCCGCCCTTTGCGTCGTCGAAGATCTCGAGTACCGCCTCGCGCCCGGCGAATTCGGCGATGTCGAAAGCCTCGCGGCGCATGCGGTTATGGTTGTGACCCGTGGCTTTCCGCACCTCTTTTCCGTCCACCAGCAAACGAACCCCCACATCGTCACGCCGGCCGCCGCCAATGTAGAACGACAGAAACCGGCGCTGGAGCTTGAATGGGGCGCTGGTAATTCGGCCCACCCCGGCATCCTTTTCCTCGACGCTGTAGCCCGGGGCGCTGGAGTGGGAATTCACCACCGCTTCGCCTTCGCCACCCAATTCTCCCTGATAGGGTGGAACGTTGGCACGCTTGACGGGCGCGGATCCAAACGCCGCGCCTTCGACCTTCCAATCGCGGTAACCTTTTTCAAAATCCTCAACCAAAATGTCGGGTCGCGGGTTGCCAGCCGCAGAGGTGGCACGGTGAAATTCCATGGCCACCATGGTAGCGTGCTTCCCGCGTTGGACCCGGTTGACACGTTCGCCGTCGGCCGGTTTGGCGGAATGAAAACTCGTTGCGTTTTGCATCCAGCCGGCAAGGTTTACAGCAACTTCTCCCGCACCCCGATTGGTCACGGTGAAATGAAACACCGTCGCCGGCAGTCCGGAATCATCCGCGTTCAGCGGAATGAACGGAGAAAACGCCTCGAGCTTCACCGCGACGGGCATCGCCGGATCAGAGTATTCCACCGTGCCAATGGGGTATTGGCCGGTAAAATTTACTTCCGGCCAACTGCGGGCATCCAACGCCCGGGTCTCGGTCTTGCCGCCGCTGGTCACGCGAACGGCGAATCCTTGCGCGATGGACTGGGAGTCCGCCTGGACGGCCGGTTTCACGTAGGTCGCGCCATCCTGCGGACGGATGGCGTTGTCGCCGGTCTGAAAATTCATGCCCACCTCCGCCCAACTGACGCGGCGAGGCAACACGCCCAGGGTTTTTTGATTGAAGATGTCCCAATTCCAGAGCCGGCCATCGCCGCCCAGATACAAAGTACCGCAGCCGATGCCGCCCACCGGCATGCCAATGTAACGCAGCTCGTCGCGGGATTTGCTGTAAACGGTCGGCGTGCCCCGTTCGAAGAGCGCCCTCACCCAATCCGGTTGCAGTTTCTTGTCGGCCGGAATGTACCGATTCCAATCGCCCTCATCGAATGGTCCGGCCATCAGCGGCATCCGCGAAACGGTCAAGCCGGCGGCCGTGACGCCCGCAAGCTTGAGGAAATCACGGCGCTTCAAACTCGGACCGGACGGGGCAAGCGGATTGTTGCCGACCGCTGAGAAGCTGCTTTTCATAATCGCGTTTGTCAGTTTTCGGACGCCGCTTGGCGGCAACGCCGGGATCGACATGTTGGCAAAGACGGAAATCCAACAACCCAGCCGATCCGGGGCGCGGTGTGGAACGGCTTTGTCCAGCTCAAGCGCCGTCAGTTCACCATCGCGTTGAATTCATGCCTTTTCCCGGCGATAGCCCAAGGCGGCTGCGTCAGGTTCATCGAACGGTCGCCAACCGCTCAAACTCGCATTTGGCTTTACGCCAGCTTGGGGCCCGATTCATCTACCGTTCTTGGTCCATGGACTCCACCAGAGCAACCCTTTGGCGGTTGGGGCGTTGGTTTGCTCGCGAAGGAAGGTGTTAAAGTCAATGAACTGAACATGTCCCCCCACCGCGAGCACTACGCCGCCCTTGGTGTGCAATCGCCCAATTCCTTCATTCCGATCAGGAAAACTGCTCGCATCGTTGTAGGCAAACGCGCCGATGCCGCCTAAATTCTCATCCGGCTCCCATTGGATGAGACACATGGGACTCCACACCGTCGTGATCTTGGTGCTGATGTAGGGTCGGGCGGAATCGAAGCCGTAGCCACAGACGGCCCCATTCATGATGTAAGTGGAGAGCTTGTTGGCCCGATCCTTGTAGTACTTGCTTTTTGCGTCCAGGCTGCAAACAAAGGTCTTGGGGTTCGGCATGTACTCGTAATAGAGGCCGGTCTTGTAAGCAGCAACGGCGTTATTGGTATACTTAGCCGACGTCAAATTGGGCGGGGCGCCGCCTTCGGGTGTGTAAAGCCAGCCCGGCCCGGGCCGGCCGTCGCGCATGTTCGGCGCGCCCCAGTTGGGATACGGCAGGAATTCATTGTTGTCGGTGGTGTACATCTGCATCGCCAACCCCAGTTGTTTGTTATTGCTGACGCAGTTGGTCCGGGCGGCCTTGTCCTTGGCCTTGGACAAGGCGGGCAGCAGCATGGCCGCAAGAATGGCAATGATGGCAATTACCACCAACAACTCAATGAGCGTAAAGGCGGATCGGATGGATCGCCCATCTCCAGACAGCCCAGTCATGCGGTTTGCTTCCATGCGAATTACTTACTACTTAACGCACGCATGATTGCAAGGGTTAATTCACCTTGGCGAGGCAAACTTCGAGCCGCGCGATGGTGCCGGTCCGCGCAAAGATTTCCTGACTGTTTGCAGCGTCGAGGCGCAGCGATTCGAACCGCTGTTTTTGGCCGTTCACGCGTACCACCTTTAGGGAATTTGCCGGGGCCAGGCGGAAAAGGACCGGGACCTGAGCGTAGGTGAAAGCAAGTTCGCCGGCTCGCAAACGCAACACCTGTTTGCCGCCGGCCAAATCGAAGTAGGCAAATTCAGTTCGACCAGTCAGGAACTCTTCGCGGCGCAACAGGTCCGGGCCGAAGTGGATCTCTCCGCCCTTGACGGCGACCCCCAGTTCACCAAAGCGGCAGAGAAAATCCTCTTTGACCTGCCCGGTAAGTCCGGGCTGGCGCGCGCCGCCCTGGTCTGGCGTGTGCGAGTAGGGATCCATCGGGAAAGCGCCGTACTGATCCGGCGTTTTGTAATCACCGATGCCCGCACGCACGTCGTAATAGGACTCCGCCAAACCTTTCAGCACTTTCGCCGGCGCGCCGGAATCCACGGCGCGGAAATAGGTTTCCTGCACGGCGAGCAACAACTTGGAAACCATGTGCCAATAAATCGAGCCCAGCCCTTCGTACCCGAAGAAGGTGCCGGAGCGACCGGTAAAAGATTCGTGATCGAACAGCCGCTCGAAGATGTCCAACACCAGCGAGGCATCCCGTTTGACGAGGCGGGCGTAACGTGCAGCGGGGAGTGCATCGAGAATCCGAGTAATGTCGCGGGCGTTCGTAACGGTGGCGTGGAAATGCACGCGCCCGGCGAGATCACGTTCGATGAGTTGCCGGTTGCCGTCCGCCAGGAGCTTTCGCAGCAGCATCGAGCGGAGGATTTCCTTGGCCGGGATGTTGTTCTTCTCGACAAAGCGCGGGAGCTGGCGGTTCGGATAAAGCAGATAGCTGTGCTGGTCGGCACGATACATCGCACTGCGCTTGAGCGCGAGGAGGAGCGTCAGAGATTCCTCGGCCGAAAGATGGCCGGAACTGAGCACCGCGACCTGCCCTTCGAGCATCTCGTAGAGCCGGCGGATGGGCAGGGTCTTACGGTCGTCCAACCGGATGAGATTGTAGGAATGGTACAGCCCGTCCGGTCGCCGGTTGCTGTGAATGGAATGATTCGTCCACTCCAAGGCCATCGCGAAGAAATCAAGTAGTCGCTGGCCGGTGAGCGGAGTTTTCCGCCCAGAGATTCCATCAGCGTAAAGGCGCTGCCGATAGTCGCTGCTCGCCTGACCCAAGTCGTCCACGATGCGGCGGCGCTGGTCGTCGGTAATTTTTCCAACAAGCAATCGACGATGCTGCCTGAGCCTCAGATCCAACGCGTCCAGGAAGCCAGCCACTTCGGCGGACAACTCGAAGTTCCTGCCGGCGCACGGGCGAAACCGTTCCTGACAAAAAGTCAGGTAGCGGCGGATGTAGTAGAGCGTGACCATCGAGCAACCGTTGCCGACGAGGGCATTGTTCGCGTCGTTCCACTCGGGACGCTGCGTGTTCAACCAGATGCCGGCGCCGGGGATGAAGTTGGACAGCTTGACCAGCAAGGGCACGAGCAGCTTCTCGGTCAGATTCACCAACCGCACCTGACCCTGCTTGTCCCATAGGAGTTTGCCATCCGCACCCCTGGCCTGGACCCGTTGCTGCACAAGTTTCTCCAGGTGTTGGTCGAAAACGACGGTGTCTTTGGGATTGGCGAGCAGGCTCGCGTAAGGCTTGATGCGGTAGGGAACATTTGCATAGGCGAAGATTTCCCGAGTGAGGAAGCCGCGCAGTTCCGTCGGCGCGTGACGCTCGAGCTGTTCGAGAAGCTTCAGCAGGTAAATGATCTGGTGATCGCCCCAATATCCGATGTAGGACCACGGGTCGTGCGCGTCCACCACCTCCCAGTCAATGCCGTTGCGCGTGATGCGATACGGATTGTAGCCATCAGCGGTCGAGGCGTTCAGAAAGCGGCAGATCATGCCCGCCGTGTAGCCGGGAAACGAGAGCGCGAGCGCCTCCCAGTTCTGGAAAATATCGCGCCAGTTGCCCTCGTAATTCAAGGTGCGCTTTCCGTCGGCACTGCGGGTCGTGATGGAAAACTTGTTCCATGGCCGGCTGGGATCGCCGTGCCGGCGGCTGAACGTGAGGGGAAGATATTCGCGGCAAACCCGTTCGAGTTGCGGGTCGCCAACGGCGCTCGCCGCCGCCACCAGGCGCCCGTAAAGCACGGTCTTGGGCAGGCGACGGAAAAACACGGCGTGCCTCGCGGCGATATCCACACTCGCGTTTTGCACGAAGGCGAGCAAGTCCTTCGAGTCGACCTTGTAACCGTCGTTGAATACACCGCCGCGCATGATGTTGAACAAGGTGTTGGCGTAATGGCGGGCACAACCCAGGGAGCGGGCACTTTGCTGCAGGCCATCCGCCGCCGCGACGATCCGCTGCAATTCCGCCGTGCCATGTTGCACGTCGGCGAGGACAGATTTGCGAAGTGGGGCGGGCTGCCGGAGGAGTTGATTGATCCGGGCGACGTCCGACGGGCCTTGGTTGACGTCAGCGACTATGAGCCAGTCGATGGACTGCCCGCGGCGCAATTGCATTTCGGACTGGACGAAATACGCGCCACGCTCGGCGCGAACGTCCGTCTCCAAGCGCAGCGGATGGCCCATCCGGAAGCGATCAAGTTGTACCGAAGAAAGCAGGACGAGTTGGCGCTTGAGCCCGACGGACCACGCAACCGTGGTGCGCAACGCTTCGGCGGGCTCGGGACGGTCGACCGGAATCGCGCTGAGCCGGAACAATCCGAGGCCGGTGGCGGGCAGGAGCTCGCTCTTTTTGTACGCATCGAGCAGCGTGCTGAACTCAAGATTAAACTGGCTGCCCACGCCGCACGGCATCAAATTCTGAATCCCATCCAGCAGTTCAACGCGCGCGACTGCCGCCCCGGAATTGATCAACCACGCGCGCCGGACAAAGCCGAATTGCTGACTGGTGAACCAACCGTAACGAAAAGTAAGTCCTAGGTCTTCGTTGACTTCCTCAAAAACCAGTTTATTGCCCCAGACATTTTTGTAGAGATTCCGGTGCAAGCGATAAATCCCGTTGCCGCGTTCCGAAAACGGTTCCCAGAGATAGGTTTTCTCCCGGCTGCGGACGCGCAGCAGAGTCTTGCTCCCGGTTACCTCCGCCAGGTCGCGGATTTTATCGTCGGTATAGTAAGGAAAGAGGGCAAGGTTGGCATCGCGCCGGCCGGCGGTCAGTCCGCCATTGCTGGAAATAAACAACCAATGATCGGCGTCGCTAACGAGCGTCATGAAAAACGGCCGCAGCCGGTCGTAGTTGGCAATCTGGTAAAAGGCCTCGCCATCAAGGGTAACTTGATGTCCTTTGACCGGATTGCGGTTGGCGCGCAACGGGCTTTTGCCCAAGTACAATTGTGTTTCCATAGCAGGGCTGGTTTTACCCATCAACGAGTTCTTTGCATCCGAGGCGGCCGGGTCAACGCCCCCGATTTTCTGCGCCGGTGGACGCGGGCATTTACGCATCAGGCACGCGGGAGTGCTTGCCCCCGACGTTGCGCCAGGTCCTCGCGCATGGTTTTGCAAATCGGTTCACTCAGTCCGTAAATGGTGAAAAAGCACGAGAGCACCAGCAATCCGACGGCGGGAATCAGGCTGATCAACAACAGAATGCCGTGAATGGCCTCCGAAGTCTGAGCCGCAGCCTTGGGGTCGTAACCGAAATAAGAAATCAGGTAGCCAGCGATCGCCGCCCCGATCCCCATGCCCGCCTTTTGGGCGCAAGTCGTGGCGGAAAACGCCACCCCCGTGGTGCGGATATTGAATTTCCATTCCTGAAAGTCGGCCGTGTCGGCCACCATGGCCCAGAAAAGCGTGGCGTTGATACCCGCGAAAATCATTCCGAGCATCTGAAAGGCATAGACCAGCGGCATCTGGTCCGGTTTGATGAAGTAAAAGGGAATCGCCGTAAGCCCCACGAGGGCCAGGCTGGTGATGAACGACCATTTTTTCCCCATGAGCTTGACGGCAAATCGAGTCATCATCGCCCCGAAGATCATGGCTAATCCGCTGAGCAGAAAATAAGTACCGATTTGTCCGAGGTAAAAGAGTTCAATGCCCTGGCCCGCTTCCCACTTGTAAAAGCTCTTGGTATCCCCGGCGGCATCCAATCTGAGGTAACGCTGGAGATAGTAGATGCCCGCCGTGCCACGCACGACGGCGAAGGTGATGTTAACAATGCCGGTGACGAACATCATGACCCAGTGGCGATTCCGGAAGAGATTCTTGAGATCCTGGAGCAGGTTGGTCTTTTGGTCGACCGGCGGGTGGATGCGCTCCTTGGTGGTCCAGAACGAAATCAGAAAGAGCACGACGGCCACGGTACTGAAGAGCATGACCGTGCGCTGGGCGCCCAACGGCTGACTGCCGCCGCCCAATTTGGCGATGAGCACAATGAAACTCGAGTTGGCGATGATGCCCCCGATCTGCGCGAGCGACATCCGGTAGGAGTTCAGGCTGGTGCGTTCCAGCGGGTCATCCGTCATCACGCCGGACAACGCGCCGTAGGGAATGTTGATGGCGGAATAGAGCAGCATCAGCAGGTTGTAGGTGACCCACGCCCACACCAGTTTGCCGGCCGGACCAAGGTTTGGGGTGGTGAACGCCAGGACGAAAATAACCGCCAGCGGCACGCACAACCAAACGAGGTAGGGACGGAAACGGCCCCACTTCGACTTGGTGCGGTCGGCGATCGCGCCGATGAAGAAGTCCACCACACCATCAGTACTGCGCGCAAACAGGAGCATCGTGCCCGCGGCCGCCGCCGTTATGCCAAAAATATCCGTGTAGTAGAACATGATGAAATTCATCATCAAGGCCCACACGAAATTGCTCGCCGTGTCGCCCAGACCATAGCCAAATTTTTCGCCGAAGGAAAGTTTCACCGAGGTTGATTGGGGATTCATGTTTGTTGGCGGGGTGATGGTTTATTTAAGTCTGGCGGCGGCGTCCGATTTTTTCATTGAGGTCGCTGGGATTGGCCTTCGGCTCTAAGAAAAATCAACGGTTTGGGGTGTTGCCTCGCGCGGCTCGTGATACTTCACCCGCGACCGTTTGGCTTTCGAATCCCCCGCGGCCTTTTTGCGATTGCCAACCTGGAACGGCACATTGGCGACCGCGGCCCCCACCCCGTTGCGCACATAAGCGAACAACCGATACCTGCCCGGCGCTTGCGGCGCTCGCACCTCGGCGGAGCGGGTATCGCTGCGCACGATTAGGTCTGTAAATTCGGGCAGAATCTGCTCCTCCGCGCCCGCGGTGAGTTTTTTCGTCTGTTCCGGTTGTACTACCCACCGCACCTGCAAGGATCGGCCGCTGGGATCGGTGGCTTCGAGATCGGCGGAGAATACGGCGCCCGGCGCGAATTCCGGCAGGTCGCGAATCTTGAGTTGCTTGATGACCGGGCAGCGATTGGCCGGTGGGCTGCCGCTCCAGAGCTCGGTCATGGTATCCACTGCCTGGAGTTTATCCCTGTCTTTCAGAAACATGCCAAACCAGGTAGCCGTGGTTTCCTGCTTTTGTCCCCAGAGAAAGGTATACGAGCCGAGGCACAGGGGTTGGTTGGCGATGGAGCCCTCGTATGTCCTGCGATACGAAGCGGCTTTCTCGGTGCTCGTCGGCTCATACGCCGCACCCCAAGCAGTTTTGCCGGCTTCCCACGGCCCGATCGGCCCGAACTCGGTGATGATGTAAGGCTTCGCCCCTTTCAATTTGGCATAGCGTTCCGCGACCGACGGCCCGCCGCCATAGCTGTTGATGCCAATGATGTCGATGTCCGGGCAATACTTGTGGATTGCGGCAACCTTCTGTCCTCCGATCTCGGCAATGACGGTCATCGTCGGATGATTGGGATCAAGTTCTTTCGTGAGCCTGGCCGCCGCCTCGATGGCATTCCAAATCTCAACCTTGTCGCCCGCCTCGCCTTCCATCTCATTGCCCAATCCCCAGAGCAACAACGCCGGATGATTCTTGAAGCGCAGCACGATCTGGCGAACCCGCTCCAACTGGGCCTGCACCATCACGGGTTGGCTGTAGTCGAAGTCTTCCGCGTCGTGCTCGTGATGAAACCAAATGCCAGCGCAAACTTTGAGTCCCTCTTTTTGCGCCTCGTCGAGGACCGACTGAAGACGGTCGGCGCCCCAAGTGCGAATCGAATTGCCGCCTGCCTCCCTGAGTTTTGCAAGCGAACCTTCGCCGCCTGCGCCCTTGATAAAAAAGGGTTGGCGGTCCACGTAAAGCTGCCAGCGTCCGGCTTCCTGGCGAAGTTCCACGGGAATGGCACTGTGATCCTTGCCGGGGAATGGAGCCAAGCATCCGGTGGCGGCGAGGGCCGCGCACGCACCCATCGACAACCATTTCACCCAACCACGTTGGGCACCGTAGCAAAGCTGATTACCCTTGTTCATTCCCTTGGCCACCTAGGCTGGCGCGGTCGCTGCGCTTCGCGGTTACGCCGGAGTCCGCCCCTGGTTCCCACCTCGCCCGACGGCGACTCCAGGCAACGCAAACCGCAATCATTGTTTGCTGGTGCTGCGCTCTTGCAACCAGCGCAAATCCTTGGCGTTGTTATCGCTGGCCAACCCGCCTGAGGGCGTGGAGGCGAGCTTCAACAGATTATTGTCTCGCCACTTTTTGATCTCGGAGTGACCGTCGGCAAAGGAG
>CAZIJO010000180.1:0-13110 GCA_964539515.1 uncultured Bifidobacterium sp.
CTGCAAACCACCGTGGTCGGCCCGGGCGGGTTGACCTTCTGGTGGAAGGTGTCATCGGAAAGCGGGAAGGATTTCCTGCAGTTTTACATCAATAGCAATCTCCAGGTCGGAGAACTGTCCGGAATCAGCGGCTGGGAGTTGCAAAGCTATAACTTGCCTGCGGGCAGCCACACCCTGCGCTGGCGATACGTCAAAGATTTTATCCTGAATGCCGGACAGGACCGCGGCTGGGTCGATCGGGTGACGTTCATACCCTCGAGTGGGCCCGCCACCATCGTGACCCAACCGGAGAGTCAGACGGTGACCGAAGGCGCGAGCGTCACCTTCAGTGTGTCGGCCGGAGGGGCGGGACCGCTGGCCTACCAATGGTTCAAGCAGACGACAGCCCTGCCCAATGCGACCAATAGCACCTACCAACTCCCGACGGTCCAGGCCAGTGATGCCGCCCCTTACTCGGTTGTGGTGAGCAATGCCTTGCTTGCGGTCACCAGTTCCAACGCGGTGCTCACGGTTTATTTGCTGGCCGACATGCTGGATGCGCCGCAGTTGAACTGGACGACCGGCGGCGCCCGGCCATGGGCGGGTCAGACCAATGTGACCCACGACGGATCCGATTCCGCCCAGAGCGGCCCGATTGCGCATTCCCAGGAATCATGGTTGCAAACCACCGTGGTCGGACCGGGGACTTTGACCTACTGGTGGAAGGTATCCTCCGAAATCAACTATGACTTTTTGGCGTTGGAACTGGACGGAGTCCCGCAGGGCACCAGCATCTCGGGCGAGGTGGAATGGCAGCGTCGGACCAACGCAATCCCCGCCGGCGCGCATACCGTCAAATGGCGGTATTACAAGGACGACAGCGCCAGCGCCGGCCAGGATCGCGGCTGGGTGGACCAGGTAAATTACGCGGCCGCGGTTCCCTTGCAATTCGCCACGTTGAACGGAAGTCTGGCCATATCCAACGGCATATTCCACCTGCGGGTGTTGGGCCCGTCGGGCGCCACGGCCGTCGTGGATCGCTCGCCCAATTTGACCGCCTGGACGCCATGGCAAACCAGCGCGATCCCGGTCGGCGGGTGGGACCTGTCAACGCCCGTGACAACCAACCAGCCGCAATTTTTCCGGGCGCGCATTCCGTCACCCTGACGGCGGGCCGAATCGCCGCAAAATTCCCCCGCCAACATGGCAAACTTGCCGCCGCTCCCAGCGAAAGCCAGACTGACCAGCCGGCACCGTGTAGGCACATGACTTATCGAGCATCAGTCTTTGCGGGCTGCTACTTTGGGGGCTTGCTCGTGCTGTGCGTGGGCTGGTGCATTGTTTGGGAAGATTTGCCGCCGGGGGGCACAAATGTGTGTTCGGTAAGCGATTGACCAAGGTCGAGGCCAAGTTGCGGCGCCGGGTGAGGTGTGGGTCATGACCGTGCCGGCGGATCACCAGTGGGTTGAAAAGACCGGAGCGAAGCGGAGCGTGATTCCAATCAATCCCTGGTCAAACCGGGCCGGGGGCAAGCGTGCAAGCGTGGCGGCGGGTTGACGGCGCGCCGGGGATTGAGTAGATCATGGCCACCGACGGTCGTCCCCCAGGGGCGATGCCCTGCATGAACACGTTTCAAATTATTTTTACCCCGGCCAGCGCCGCGGAAGTGGCCCGGCTGCCCAAGGAACTGCAATTGCAGATTCTCGGCGAGTTCCGCGGGTTGCCGCAGCAGGTCATCGGCACGGAACTGGACGCGTTCGGGAAACTGGAGCGTGGCGGGCGCAGCTTGCACCGGTTTCGCGTCGGGGATTACCGCGTTTATTTCGAGCGGCACGAACTCGGCGTGCTGGTGCATCGCATCCTGAGCCGGAATACGCTCAAGGATTTCCTTTATCGTTCCGGGCTGAAAGTCGAGGAAGACGAAGCGCTGCAGCAAAACCCGAAGTTCTGGGAGATGATCGAGGCCGCGCGCGGGTCGAAATAATCTTTCGCCGAGCGGCCGGGGCAATCGCGGACAGTGCCGTCAGAATTCAGCGCCAAGCTGCCCGGGCGCCGCGCGGTTACCGCGAAAGCCGAACCCGGCGAAGGCAGGCAGCTGGCAAATTACCCAATGGCGATCCAAGGCAACCACTCCTCCTTACGCCACCCGTTGGGCCATCGAATGAAGGGAAGGAAGTTGATTTGGTTGCGGCTCAATCGCTGAGCCCCTTTGCACCTTGCGGGCGCTGCATTGAAAGCCCTTGATCCGGTGCCGGCCTATTGGATGTCTTCGCCCAGTTCCACGTTCCAGTAGGCCAGGTCGATGAAGTGTTTCCAGCTGTCGTGGTGGTCGAGGCTGAAATTAATCTGAACAAACGGCCGCCACTTGGGCCGTTTGGGTTTGCGGACCAGGTGGAGACCGGCTTCCTGCGGGGTGTGGTTGGCCTTGCGGGTGTTGCAGGTGATGCAGGAGCAGACGATGTTTTCCCAGGTGGTCGGGCCACCGCGGTCGCGCGGGATCACGTGGTCGAGGTTCAGGTCTTTCCGCTCAAACGTTCCGCCGCAGTACTGGCAGGTATTGTTGTCGCGCTCGAAGATATTGTGCCGGGTGAACTTCACTTCCTTCTTCGGCAGCCGGTCGTAAGCGAGCAGGAGGATGACGCGGGGCAGCCGGATGCGGAAGGAGATGGTGCGGATGGACTCGGGATGCGGCGCCTGCTGGGACAAATCGTGCCAGGCGGAAAAGTTATACGTCTGAAAGGAGCCGTCGGCGTGATCCAGCACGACCTGGGCGTGACCCTGGAAGAGCAGCGTGAGCGCGCGCCGCGCGGTGCAGACATTGACTGCCTGCCAGAGGCGGTTCAATACGAGCACATGTTGGTTCAGCAACGAGCTCATTATTCAAACAACGCTGGCGGCGAGGCTAGCATGAAGCCGTGGCGGCTGTCAATTTCCGCACTCAAGACGTTGCCAATGCCGGAGGCGGTCCGCTAACCTGCCCGGATGAAAAAGTTGTTCGCCCTGTTCGCCCTGGCGCTCCTCCTCGGCGCGTTCCCCGCCGCCGCCCCGGCGCAAAACGCGGACGAACAATACGTCGGGATCTACAACCTCATCCAACAGGCGGACGGACTTGCCGCCAGCCAGCCCGCCGACGCCTTGACCAAGTACCTGGCCGCGCAAACGGCGCTGCAACGGCTCCAGAAACTCAATCCCGAATGGAATCCCAAGGTCGTGAATTTCCGGCTTGGCTACCTGGCCGACAAGATTGCCGAACTGCCGAACGTGAAACCCCGGTCGCCGGTTCCGGCATTCGCCGCCCCACCGGCCCGGCCGGCGACGTCGTCGCCCGCGGCCGTGCCGCCCGCCAAACCGGCCCCACCGACCGAGGCCGAGTTGCAGATTCGCGGGTTGCAGGACGACGTGCGGCGGTTGCAGGCGGAGAAGACGATTCTGGAAGCCAAAGTCCGGGAAGCCCTGGCCACGCAGCCGGCAGCCATTGACCCGCGCGAACTGGTCAAAGCGCAGGATAAAATCCAGTCGCTGCTCAAGGAAAACGAGTTGCTCAAAGCCAGTGCGGGCCGGGAAACGCGCCCGCCCGCCCCGGGGGCCGAGACCCAGGAACTGGAGCAAACCCGGCTCGCGCTTGCCGAGGCCAGTCGCAAGGCGGCGGAGCAATTGGCGCGCGCGAACTCCCTCGACGGCGAAAAGGAGTCGCTGCAAAAACGGCTGGCCGCCCTGACGGCCGAGACCGAAGGCACGAACAGTCCGGCCCGGCTGCGCGCGGCGCTGGTGGAGGCAAACCGCAAAGTGGCCGAGCAAACCGCCGCCGCCCGGCAACTGGCGGCGGAGCAGGAGGCGCTGCAACAACGCGTGAACAAATTGTCCGCCAGCGCCGAAGCCGCCGAAGCCTTGCGCGCAGAAAACGAGGTGCTCAAACAACAGCTCGCGCAAATTAAAAGCACGGTCCCGTCGCCCAGCCAGGCCGAGGAGGAGCGCCGGCGCACAGCCGAAGTCGAATCGCGCCTGGCGGCGCTGCAATCGGATGCCGCGGTATTGCGCCTCGAAAAAAGCGCATTGGAAATCCGGTTGAAAACCAACGCGCCCGTTGCCGTCAAGCCGACCAGCAGCCGGGAATCGGACCGGCGGCGGATCAAGCAACTGGAGGCCGAGCGCGATGCTGCCCTGGAAAAACTGGCCGCCTTGAGCCGCGCCCCGCAGCCGGCTTCGAATCCGGAACTGACGGCGCAGGTTGAAAAACTGACGCAGGAAATTGCCGGGCTGCGGGCGCGACTCGACGTGTTTCAGGCGCGGGCCATTCCCTACAGCGCCGAGGAGTTGGCGTTGTTCAAGTCGTCCAGTCCGCCCCCGGCGGCGATCGCCGTGGACAGCCCGGCGGGGAAAAAAAGAAGCCAGCAATTGCCCGCCGGCACGACCGCACTGGCCGCCGAGGCGCAGCGGCATTTTGCCGCACGGGAGTTCGCCCAGGCCGAGGCGAAATACGAGGCGATTTTACGGCAGGATGAGAAAAACAGCCTCACCCTGGCGAACCTGGCGCGGGTGCAAATCGAGAATAACCATTTCGAGGCGGCAGAAAAAAACATCCAGCTGGCGCTGGCGTCCGCGCCCGACGATGGTTACAGCCTGTTCATTCTCGGCTACCTGAAACTGCAGCAGGAAAAATACGACGAGGCGCTGGACCCGCTGAGCCGCGCGGTGAAGGTCAATCCGAACAGCGCGGAGATGCAGAACTGTCTCGGGGTGACGCTGAGCCACCAGGGCCTGCGCGGTCCGGCGGAAACGGCGTTTCGCAAGGCTCTTCAGATTGACCCGGCTTATGGCAACGCGCACAACAATCTGGCCGTGATGTATGCCGGGCAAACGCCACCCCTCGTCGAACTTGCCCGCTGGCACTACCAGAAGGCCATCGCCGCCGGGCAGCCGAAAAATGCGGACCTGGAAAAACTGCTCGAAAAGAAAGCAGCGGCGACGCCGAAGTGAACCGGGACAACGGTCGGATGGCTGACCGGCCGGCGACCGGCATTTGCAGAATTGCATACGCGTGGAGCGCGGCTAACTGCTCCTTTCACCAAATTTCGAGAGCTTGGGGCCGTCGGAACTGTGCCCGGCGCAAGGGTCGTTTTCCTCCCACGGCCCGAGGCTATCAAGCGTGGGCACGGCGTCCCAAATCAGGTTGTCTTGATACCCACCTTCTGCTGGAGCATCGCCAGCGCGGTCGGAAGCTTGGCTGCGAGGAACTGATGCCGGGAGGCTTTGTCGATCAAGATGGGGAGATTGAGATTACGATTAAGATTAAGATTAAGATTAAGATTAAGATGAAGAGCGAGAACCGATAATTGCCCGCGCGTTGCAGTTGCGCACGGGCTTGGGGTTCGCCTCCGCGGGGTAATGCGATTCGTCACCGGCGCACGGATTCCACGTGCTTGCCGCGAATCTTGCGGGTGTTGAAATCCCAGAGCAACCAGTCGTCGTCGGGGACGAACCGGTTGAGTTTGGCATCCCACTTTTTCGGGAGACTGGTGTTGAGTTTTTCGACGAAGGGCAGGAGGGGTCGTTGCGGCGGGAACTCTTGTTCGCGCCGGTCGAGCGCGATGTCGGTGTGCCAGCCGAAGCGTTTGCGGTACGGCGCGAAACCGAAGCCATCAAAGAAGTTCTCGCCGCCGACAAGCGGGATGTACCACAGGCTCGGGATGCCGCGCGGGTTTTCCTTGATGGGGATTTCCATTTCGAGGCGTTCCAGCAACGCGAGGCCTTCCGGATCCGCCTGGAGCCGTGCGCGGAGTTCGTGCAGGGCCGGAAACACGACCGGCGGGCTGACGAAGAGGACGGGTTTGTGCTGGAGGGTCGCCATGATGATCTCGTGCGGGGTGCCGACGCTGTAAATATTCGTCGGGCAATACGAGATGCTGAAGTCGCTGGTATCCACCATCCGCAGGTCAATGTGCAGGGTTTCCCAGAATTGTCCCGCGCACCAGGCGCGGGCCTGGGCGCCCGGCTTGCCGCCGCGATACGTCCAGCGCCGGCGGATGCGCTCGCCGCTCTTGGCATCTTCGCGGCCGTATTCGTGCAGGCCGCGGACCTCCGGCTTGAACCAGGGGTCGAATACCGTGACGCCCATCGCCTGCAAAAACTGGCTGACCCGGTTGCGCCAGCCTGATTGTTTTTCGACCGTCCGCGACGCGACAAAATCCATCGGGCCGGAAAGATAAACGCGCGCGCCCTGCAACAGCCGGCTGTTTCGTTTGGTGCGTGCCACGGGCCAGACGATAGGGACCGTCCGGAAGGGACTCAAGTCTGGAGAAGCGGCGCCTGGCGGCGCCGGAAATTTGCGTCGTCAGTCTGGCGTGGGTTCGTTAAACTCGGCGGGTGTTATCGCCAAAACCCTGGCAGCCCGAAGCCGTGTTGCGCCTCCTGCTCGGGATCTTCATGTGCGTGGCCCTCGGCGCCCTGCTGACCCTGCTCGTGCGGGGGGCGGGGGCGCCGCCGGCCGCCGGCTCGATCGGCCGCATGCTCGCCGGGGTGCTTGGTTTTCAGGGCGCGGCGCTGTTCCTGGTCTGGCTCTTTGTCCGGCAACACGGGCTGGGCTGGGGCGAGGCGTTTGGCTTGCGCAACCGGCCCGGGTACGCACTCCTCCTAGGCACATTGGTGGTCTTCGGGTTTTTCCCCGTCGGCCGAATGCTCCAGCTGCTGTCGATCAGCTTCCTGACCTGGCTGGGTCTCGACCCGACGGCGCAATCGGCGGTGGAAATGTTGCGCCTGGCCAGTCCGGGGCCGGGGTTGATCGGGTTCGCGCTCGCCACCGTGGTGGTCGCCCCGGTGGCCGAGGAATTGGTCTTTCGCGGGATCCTTTATCCGGCGATCAAATCCGCCGGCTTTCCCCTTCTGGCCCTCTGGGGCACGGCCGCGCTGTTTGCGGTCATTCATTTCAATCTCGCCATATTTCTGCCGTTGCTGGTGCTGGCGTTGGTGTTGACGTGGCTCTACGAAAAAACCGACAACCTGCTCGCCACGGTTGCCGCCCATAGCGTGTTCAACGCCGTGAACCTGGGCTTGTACTTTTTGTCCGAAGAATTCAGCCATCGGCTTGCAGCCGCGCCATGAACGAATTTGAACTGATCGCCCGTCTCACCCACGCTCTGCCGGCCAATGCATCGGTCGTTGTGGGGGCGGGCGATGATTGCGCCGTCCTGGATGTGGGGTTGGGGGACCGGTTGCTGCTGTTCAAGACGGACGCCGTGGTGCAGGGCGTTCATTTCAACGACGCAGCTCCGCCGGCAAAAATCGGCCGCAAGGCCCTGGCCCGTTGCCTGAGCGACGTGGCGGCGATGGCGGGGACGCCCACGGCCGCCGTCGTGACCCTGGCGTTGCCAAAACATTTTGACCCGGAATTTGTGGAGCAGATTTATGCCGGGATGAAGGCCCTGGCAAAAGAGCACCACGTGGCCATCGTCGGCGGCGAGACGACCACCAATCCCGGTGGACTATTGATCTCCATCGCGCTCATTGGTTTCGGGCCGCGCGGGAAAATCCTCCTGCGTTCGGGGGCGAAGGTGGGCGATGCCATTTTCGTCACGGGCGAACTCGGCGGCTCGCTGGCCGGCCGGCATCTGGAGTTTGAGCCGCGCCTCGCCGAAGCCCGATGGCTGGCGGAACATTTTGCCATTCACGCGCTGATCGACCTGAGTGACGGGCTGGCGGGCGACCTCCGGCACATCCTCGCGGCCAGCCATGTCGGCGCGCAGTTGCACAAGTCGGCGGTACCGATCAGCCGGGCGGCGAAAGCGATCGCGCGCCAGGGTGACGCGGCGAAACCGGCCTTCGTGGCGGCGCTGACCGACGGGGAAGATTTTGAATTGTTGTTCACCGTGGCGAGCCGCACGGCCGTGCCGCTGTTGGATGCGTGGAAGGCGAAGTTTCCGCACGTCAAACTGAGTTGCATCGGGAGAATCATCGCCGGCGAAGGCATCAAGCTGCGGGATGAAACCGGGATCCGACCATTGGCAGTTCATGGCTACGTACATTTCTCATAGTCCGGCGGAGACAGAATCACTGGGCGAAACTTGGGGCCGGGCAGCGGTACGCGGCCAGGTACTCGCGCTGAGCGGCGACCTGGGGGCGGGCAAAACCCAGCTGGTCAAAGGTCTGGCGCGCGGATTGGGAGTGACGGCGCGCGTGCATTCACCCTCATTTACCCTGGTCAACGAATACGGCGGCGGACGGCTGCGTTTGTTTCATCTCGATTTGTACCGGCTCGAAACCCCGGAACAGCTCCACAGCGCCGGGGTGGAGGAGTATCTCGACCCGGATGGGGTTAGCGTCATTGAATGGGCGGAACGGTTGTCGGGACTGGGGGCCGGGCGTTCGGCACGCGGAAAAGTGATCACCGTGAAGCTCGAGGTCTTGAGTGAAACGGAGCGACGGATTGTTTATGACGAAGCTGCTGGCCCTTGAGTTCTCCTCCGCGCAACGGAGCGTGGCCGTGGTCATCGCCGGTCCGAGCGGCAGCGTGCAGGCCACGGGTGAAGTCGTGGAAACGGCAGCCGGCCACAGCATGAAGCCCTTTGCGATGATTGCCGAAGCCTTGCAGTCGGCGGGCGTGGAGCGGGAAGCCATCGAGGGCATCGTCGTCGGACTGGGGCCGGGGTCGTACACCGGCATTCGTGCGGCGATCGCCTTGGCGCAAGGGTGGCAGCTGGCGGCGGGGATCAAGCTGCTGGGAGGGAGCAGCGCGGAATGTGTGGCGGCGGAGGCGCAGGCGGATGGCATCACCGGCCGGTTCAGCGTGGTGATAGACGCGCAGCGGGAGGAGTTTTACGTGGCGGACTATCTGGCGGGCCCGGATGGGCTGCGGGAAATTGCCGCGTTGCGGCTGGCGACGCTGGCAGCCGTGCGCGAACGCGAAGGGGCCGGGCAGCCGCTGGTGGGGCCGGACGTGACGCGTTGGTTTCCGCAGGCTCGGGTGGGGTTTCCGCGGGCGGCCCGGCTGGCGGAACGGGCTTTGGCGCGGACTGATTTTGTGGCGGGGGAAGCGCTCGCGCCGATTTACCTGCGGGAAACCGCGTTTGTCAAAGCGCCGCCCCGCCGGGTTCTCACCGCGTAGCGGGCTGCCTCACTTTTTTTCGGCTTTCATGTGCCGGTGGACGAAAAAGTAGTACAGCACCCCGACCACGGCGAGAAATCCAAACAGCCAGTACGTCACCTTGTGCATTTCTCCCTTGCTGATGTCCCCGCCGATCTTGACGCCCAGCCAGCACAGCACCGCGCACCAGACGGCGGAACCGATCAGGGTGTAGACCGAGTATTTCCAGAAATTCATCCGGACGATCCCGGCCGGAATGCCGATCAAATGGCGCACGACCGGCAACAGGCGCGACGCGAAAATGCCGAACGAACCATAATGCGCGGCCCAACGCTCGGCGCCTTCGATTTTTTCCGGCGCAATGAAAACGTATTTGCCGTACCGCATCACCAGCGGCCGGCCGGCCACGCGCGACACCCAATACATGACCGTCGCACCCAACCAGGAGCCGATGGCGCCGGCGAGGACCAGACCGATCTGGGCGGACCAGCCGGTGAAATGGAATCCAAAAAAGGTGAGTCCGTTGCCAGTCCAGGCGAGGTGGGCCGCGGGCGGGATGACGACCTCGCTGGGCAGGGGAACGATGGAGCTCTCGATGGCCATGAGCAGGGCCACGAGCAGATAACCGCCCGTTTCGAGCGAACGCAGATACCAGTCGATCAACGGCTGTAGCAATTGTTTCATGCGGCGGCGGGGTTATAGCCGAATTGCGGGGCGATGCAATTCGCGAATTCACGCGCTCGCGAGGTCGCGCCGGGGAAGTTTTGCGCTTCCCGTCCGGGGCGGCGGCGGGCTACCTTGGCGACTTCATGGACTGGCTCACAAACATTGACTGGCCGGCCGGCTTCAGCGAGGGCCGGTTCTTCTGGATCGAATGGCATTTCTGGAAGGTGATCGGCTGGACCGGCAACGTGGTGTTTTTCTCCCGTTTCATCGTGCAGTGGATCGCCACGGAGAAACGCAAGCGGGTGGTGGTGCCCTCCGCCTTTTGGTGGTTAAGCCTGGTGGGTACGCTGCTCTTGTTGAGCTACGCGCTTTTTTATCAACACGACTCCGTCTTTATTGCCGCCTATGCCTTCAACTGGATTCCCTACATCCGTAACTTGATCATTCACCGGCGTCACAAACGGGCGCACCTCGAATGTCCCGCCTGCGAGGTCATGTGTCCGCCGCAATCCAATTTCTGCTTTGCGTGCGGCGCGCGGCTGGACGGTCAACCTTCCGCCGAAGCCTAGGCGCAGCGGATGGCGCCTACTTCTTCGGGGTCGGCGGCAGGGCGGCGGGCACGGCCGAATTCGTTGCCGTGGCAATGCCATACTTGGTCAGGACCGGAACGAAATCGGGATGGGTGCGACCGTACTCGGCCAGCCGATTGATAAAATCGTTGATCGCCGGGGTTTGTTTCTTGGTGACTTCGGCGACTTGGGCCGCCTGGGGGCGCATGGTCTCCAGAGCCTGGCCATTGCGCCAGACTTCCACCCAGAAGAATCCGGCGACCGACACCGCCACGATCAGCAGGGCGAGCCGCAGGCTTTGCGCTTGCGCCCGCAGTTGGGCGCACTGCTCTTTGAGTTCGGTCAGCTCGGTCGGGCTTGAGGCCGCGGCGGACAAGGGGCTTGCTTCCGGCAGGTTCAAATCGCTCATAAAATAAAACTATTTCCCCAGTGGCTTCGTGGCGGCGGCGGGCGGGGTCTTGGCCGGCTTGGCGCCGATGGATTCCAGGATGGGGTCAATGGACGGGTTGCGCTGGCTGTACTGCACGGCCTCCGTAATCAGGTTGTTCATGATCGCCTGCTTGTTCTGGAAGGTTGCGATTTGGATCTGCAACGACCGGGCCTCGCGCGACTTGAAAAAGTTGTTGATGGCCCCGATGGCCACGCCGAGCACGGCGATGGCCAGGGCCCAGTTTAGAATGCCGGAAGTTCCGCTGTTTTTCGTATCCATGTCGGACGATTTTAGCCCGACCGCAACCGATGTCCATTGCGTTTTTTGGAAAGATGGCTGGTCCGGGGGTGACCGGAGGGCGTGGCGGAGGGGAGAGCTCGAGCCGCTGCCATCCTTCGCGGGTGACCGATCGGTCCGGCCCGGGCCGAGGCGGAGCGGCGGGGTGCATCACGCGTTTTGCGCGGGTTCAATTTTATCATGGCTTTTAGGGTTGGCCCTTGCATCATCGAAATCATGAGCAGCGCCTTCCTCATTTCCGCCAGCTCGCCGCGCGGGACATGGTTTTCTCCCCTGGTCTTCTTCATCGTCACGCCGTTGTTGGTTGCCGGCATCGCCCGCGCCGATGGCCTGACGCCGCTGGGTCTGCGCGAGGTGCAGGTCGGCGGTGAAATCGGCCGCCGGATCGCCGCCACCGTCACCAACAACCTGCTTGTGCTTGATGTGGATCGGGATTTTCTTCCGGCTTTTCAGGCGCGGACCAACCACGCGGGCTATATCGGTCTGGGCAAATTGATTGATGCGACCGTGAAGTTTGCCGCCTATACGGGCGATCCGCGGGTGTTGGCGCTCAAACAACATTTGATCGACGAGACCCGGAAGACCCAGGAGGCCGATGGCTACATCGGCTTGATGTCACCGCCGTACCGCGTCCAGGCCCTCTGGGACATTCACGAACTGGGCTACCTCATCTGGGCTTTGCTCGCCGACTACGAGTGCTTCGGCGACAAGCATTCGCTGGCGGCCGCGCGCCGGGCGGCGGATTACCTCCTTCAGAACTGGTCGCGGCTGCCGGGAGATTGGGGGCAGACGACCGATGTCGCATCCAACGTCGCCGTCACCGGACTCGAGCGCACCATGCTCGCGCTGTATCGGCAGACCGAAGCGGCTCCGTATCGCGATTTTGTCCTCCAGACGCGGGCCCTCCCGGAATGGAAACTGCCGATCGTCGTGGGCCGCCGACCCGGCATCGAAGGACACATTTATGCCTACCTGGCGCGCTGCCTCGCCCAGCTTGAGCTCTACCGAACGCGCCCGGATGCCCGGCTGTTTGCCCAGACCGATCGTGCACTCGATTTCATGCTGCACCAGGACGGCTTGCACATTACTGGCGGCACCGGTCAATGCGAGATTTGGACCGATGATCAGGACGGGCGTGGTGATCTGGGTGAAACCTGCGCCACGGCCTATCAACTGCGCCTCTACGATCAACTGCTCCAGCTCCGGGGTGATGCCCGGATGGGTGATTTGATCGAGCGTACCGTTTACAATGCCCTTTTCGCGGCGCAGTCACCCGATGGACGACGACTTCGTTACTTCGCGCCGACCGAAGGCGGGCGGGCCTATTGGCCAACGGATACCTACTGCTGCCCGTGCAACTACCGCCGCATTGTGGCCGAACTGCCTGCGATGGTTTTTTACCGGACGGACAAAGGTGTGGCGGTAAATCTCTATTCGCCGGCCCGGGCGAAGCTCACCGTCGGCGGGAATGTTCCGCTCGCGATTGTTCAGGAAACGGATTACCCCAATTCGGGCCGCATCCGGCTGCAGCTGGATCCGGCGCGCCCCGTGAAGTTTTCGGTGTTGCTTCGCATTCCGGCCTGGGCGCATGGCGCGAAGGTGACCGTGAATGGCCAGCCGGCCCGCGGGACGGCGAAGGCCGGAGCATTTTTTGAAATGGCCCGCGAATGGAAAGCCGCCGACGAGGTTGTGCTCGATCTGCCATTAACGTGGCGATTGGTGAAGGGCCGTCAGCGCCAGGCCGGTCGCGTCGCGGTGATGCGTGGCCCGCAGCTCTTTTGTTTGAACCCGGCCCAGAACCCCGAGCTGGCGAAGCTGGACGGCACCGAGCTGGGATACCTGGCGCTGGATCCGACCTCGCTCACCGAACCGGTAAAGAGCGACGCCGTCCGGGCGGATGGGCTCGGCTGTCGCGTGCAAGCGTGGAAACCCGGCTTCGGCCTCGGCAAGCAAGGCGACTTCACGCTGACGCTGACCGAGTTTCCGGATCCGGAGGGCAAGGCAACTTATTTCCGATTGCGCGACTTTGGCGTTGCGGTGGACGATGAGTTGTTGGCCGGGAAAAAGAAATGAGGCGGACACGACCACGCCCG
>CAZIJO010000181.1:0-13063 GCA_964539515.1 uncultured Bifidobacterium sp.
CTCGGGGTCCTTGCACATGTTGATGATCACCTCCTGCGCGGCATTGCTCGTGAGAATGATGATGGTGTTCTTGAAATCAATGTACTTCCCCTCAGCATCCTCCATCCAGCCCTTGTCAAAGACTTGGAAGAAAATTTCATGCACATCATGGTGGGCTTTTTCGACTTCGTCCAGCAGCACGACGCTGTAAGGGTGGCGACGGACGGCTTCGGTCAGCACGCCGCCTTCGCCGTAGCCGACGTAACCCGGCGGCGAACCTTTGAGCGTACTGACGGTGTGCGCCTCCTGGTACTCACTCATGTTGATCGAAATCAGGTTCTGTTCCCCGCCGTAAAGCGCCTCGGTCAGCGTGAGGGCGGTTTCGGTTTTGCCGGTGCCACTGGGGCCGACGAGCATGAACACGCCGATGGGGCGGTTGGGATTATCCAGCCGGGCGCGACTGGTCTGAATGCGCCGGGCGATGGTGTCGAGCGCGTGGCGCTGACCGATGACGCGACGTTCCAGGATGTCGCCCAGCTTGAGCACCTGCTCGATCTCGTTCTTGACCATGCGTCCCACCGGAATGCCGGTCCAATCGGCCACCACGCTGGCGATGGCATTGGCATCCACGCTGGGAAACACCAGCGGCGTCTCGCCCTGAAATTGCTTAAGTTGCTCCTGAGCCGCCCTTAGTTCAGCCAGCAGGCGGTCTCGATCCTCCGGCGTGAGCGGACCGTTCGCGCCCGGTTCGGATTTTGCAGATGCCGAGGTGGAGGTCGGAGGCGCGGGTGATGGCGCCGGAACGCTCTTCATCGCTTCATCCGGCCCCACGCCGCCAGCCCGGAGTTTGGCGCGCAGATCCAAAATCTTGCCCACGAGTTCTTTCTCTTCGTTCCAGTGCTTTTCCAAGCCAGCCAGCGTCTCCTTCTCCTGCGCCAGCTTTGCATTGATCTCCGACACGCGCACCTGGTGCTCCATACCGGTGGCCGATTCGCGGCCCAGGATGCCGAGTTCGGCCTCGAACGCCTGGATGCGGCGGCGGCAATCGTCCACCTCGGGCGGCACGGCGTGCTGACTGACCGCAACGCGGGCCGCCGCGGTGTCAATCAAGCTGACGGCCTTGTCGGGCAACTGCCGCCCGGCGATGTAACGATGGGAAAGTCGCACTGCGCCATCGATAGCCTCGTCCAGCACCTGCACTTTGTGGTGCTTTTCAAATGGCACCATGACGGCGCGCAGCATGCGGATGCATTTCTCCTCGGCCGGTTCCTCGACCTTCACGACCTGGAAGCGGCGGGTAAGGGCGGGATCTTTTTCGATGTGCCGCTTGTATTCGTCCCAAGTCGTGGCGGCGATGGTGCGAAGTGTGCCGCGGGCCAGGGCGGGTTTGAGCAGGTTTGCGGCATCGCTCGCCCCGCTGCCGCCGGCACCCATGAGCGTGTGGGCCTCATCAATGAACAGAATGATGGGTTTGGGCGAGGCCTGGATTTCATCGATGACACTGCGCAGCCGCTGTTCGAACTCGCCCTTCATGCTGGCTCCGGCCTGGAGCAAGCCCACATCGAGGGAACGGATGCTGACATCCTTGAGCGCTGGCGGCACATCGCCCGCCAGGATGCGCTGCGCGAAGCCTTCGACGACGGCCGTCTTGCCGACCCCGGCTTCGCCCGTCAGAATCGGATTGTTCTGCCGGCGGCGCATTAGGATGTCCACGCACTGCCGGATTTCCTCGTCGCGACCGATGATGGGATCGATCTCGCCTTTTCGGGCTTTTTCGGTCAAGTCCACGGTGAATCGCTTCAGCGCCTCCTGTTTGCCCATTTCGGCCGGGGCCATGGCCCCGCTGGCTTCGCCGGGCGCGGCCCCGGCGCTGAGGCCGGAGCCGTCACTGGCGCGCATGGCGTCTTCGGGCGAGCCGGCAACGATCTTCCCGTATTCGTCGCTGAGCTGTTCGAGCTTGATCTTGGCGAATTCCCGTGAAAGTCCGAGAAAAACATTCTTGAGCGAATCGGTTTTAAGAAAGGCAACCACAAGATGGCCGGTGCGCACCTGGTATTCGCCAAACAGCAGCGTGGAGAACAGATACGCCTGCTGCAACGCCGTCTCGATGTGGGGCGAGAAATCGCTGATCGACGTGGCGCCACGGGGCAGGCGGTCCAGCGCCGCGACGAGATCGGTGGCCAGGCGTGAGCCATCCAGACCAAAGTGCTTGATGATGCGCAGCACATCGGAGTCTTGCTGCTGCAAAAGCTGGTGCAACCAGTGAACCGTTTCGACGTAGGCATTGCCCCGCATCTTGCAGAAGATGGTGGCGGCTTCAATGGATTTGTAGCCCAACGGGTTGAGCTTGCCGAAGAGGGTGGAACGTTTGATTTCAGCCATAAAGGGTGTTGCTAGGTGGTTTGATTGCCAAAATAGTCAGTTGGCGAGGCGAAGTCGAAAACATTTGCGGCGCGCCGGCAAACTTGCGCTGCCGCCACTTGATTCCCGGGCCGGGGTGAACGCTCATGGGACCATGGCTGGATTAAGGATTAAATCTTCGGCCGCGTGTGGGAAGGGTTCGGTCTTGAGCCAGGTCGTCCAGCCCAGGCGACCAAACCGGCCGAGCGATGTTTGGGGGACTTCCGTCGGCAAGAGGATCATTTGCACGTCCCAGGAATATTGCTCGCCGGCGTATTGCCGCACCCAATCCTGCAAGCGTCGAAACGACGGGCCGCTAGGCAGCAGCCGTTCGTAGTCCGTCAGCTTCATTGGCCCCAGGCGCAGCCGAAAGTGGAGCTGGCAGGTCCAGACCCGGGAACCAACGATCGCCGAAGCCCCCAGAGTGCCTGTCGCGGGGCTGACCCCTAGCCGGCAATTCGAGCCGGGGGGCAAATTCAACCAGCGACCCACGAACGTCTCCACCGCTGTGGGGACACAGAAAAAGTCCTGCACGATGGCTTCCAGGCCTTCAGCATTCCGCGTCTGCTGCACCAGACGTCCCGCAAAATAAAGTTTGGCCCGGTCGGGCACCGTGTCCCGGTCGCTCAGACTCTCCATGCCAAGGCCAACCAGACTGCCGACGTACTGCGACCAGTGCTGGTCGGTGGGCCGGTCGAAATCCACCGACTTTTGCGAATCCGCCCACGCCCGGAAGAAAAAAGAAATCAACCGATGATGGAAGACGTTGAGAAACGCTGCCAGAGTGCCATCCCGTTCATGGAGGATCCGCTCCCGCGCATATTCGGTATAACAAAAAGGCAGCGGTCCATTTGGGCCAAAAAGGCCAAAATGACGGGAATAGAGCACGGGCGGCCGGGATGCATCCTTCTGCTGTACCGCCTCGATGGTCGAAACCGCGAACTCCAGGGAGGGGCTTTGCGCAAAGCGAACCGGGTCCTGGGCCGGCGACAAAGAATGCCCGATCCGCGGCTGCTGCGGAAAACGGCTCTGCAGCAACCGCACGGCGGCATTGAAATCATACGCGAACGGTTGCTCCTTCAGTTTCGCGATCAGAGGATCTGGCGTTTGCCCATCTGCGCCGGCCATCGCATGATCTCCTTTCGTTGCTGAGTGGTCACCACGGTCTCGGTAAACGAGTTCAGCGAAACATATTTGGCAAAGAATTGTTCCAGCACGGCCCCGAGCACAAATACCCCCTGCCCCTCGAACGCCACTTCATCGAATAGCAAGGTGATTTCCAGGCCGCGGGCAAATGTGATCGGCCCCGGTAGTTCTACGCGCCGGATGATGGGCTGGTACCGTACCTGGCGCAGTCCGTCAATTTGCTTAAGGGTTTGCCGGTCATTGGGGTCGGCATAGAGCCGGAGTATTTCCCGTAACCCCTCGGCCCCGCTTTCCGTGTCCGTGTCCGCCAGCGAAAGGTGATTCAAGGACAAATGGCTGATCAATCGCCACGCGAACCGCCCGGAAGCCAGGTTGGGCCGTTCCGGGTTCTGGCCGGCGAGGACGAGGCTGGGCCGCGGCAGGACTGGTCCCTGCAAGATCCGGATGGCCGCCACCGGGGCGCTGAGGTCCATCGTGAAATCACTCCGCCCAACGCCCTTGGCCATCTGGATGGGCAGATGGCGGTTCGTACACAAGGCGCGAATTTCAAGCTGGCGCAGATCGGGCCGGTGCGGCGACATGTCGCCATCCACGATATTGACGAAGACATCGGTCCCGGCATAGGAGGAACGCCGGCCCGTCAATCGTTCGCGATCGCTGAACAGCCGCGGGATGCGGTTCACGGTGTAAAACGCGTTCGTCTCCAAATCGGTATCCCGCGCCTGATAAAAGGGAAGGAAACGCCGCTCATCGTCGGGCGTCTCCCCGAAACCCGTCACCGAGTTTACCTGATAGATTTCAAAATCCAGCGGGCGATTGCGATCCGGCATCAGGTGAAATTCCGAAAAACGATTGGTGATCAGAATCCGGTCCAGCTTCTTTTCAAACAGATTGATCACGGGCGTGCAGTACGGCTCCAGACAAGTCTTGTCCACCCGCCCCTCCAGGCGGGTATCCACCTCGTCGAGCAGAATGATGAGATCCAGTTCCTCCCCCGGAATCTTCGCAAGCGCTTCCTGAAAACCCGCCAGTTCAAAAAAGAGATAGCGTTGCGGAAAGGCAAAATATTCGCGCAAGAGCCGGTACCCTTCGAAGCCGTGCGGGGCCGGCGGCAGGAGGGACTGATGGGGGGCAAACCCCACGCGCCGGACGCAATCCGCTCCCAGGACCGTGGCCTTCTGATCGCGGCTGTTTGGCGCCTGAATCACCAGCCGGGTTTTGTGCGCGAATATTTGTTCGTAGATTTGACCGGGCAACTCGTCCGCACCCCGGATGTAAAAGATCATCGGGTCGGCGCGGATTTCGCCAAAAGGGTTTGGAATCGTCTTGCGCAGCCGGATGCGCAAAGCCGCCCGTCCACCCAAGGCGCGAGGCAGGTTCAGTTCCGCCAGATCCCGCGTAAAATAGCGAACCTCGGCCACCGTCAGCGGCAGGAGGCGCACATCGTGCGCCGTGCTGAAAGTACAGGCGGTGCGCTCGCCCTTCCCCAGCTGGCTGCGCAGCAGGGTGCCGCGCTTGATGACAAAACCGGCCGCCAGCGCCCCCTCCTGCTCCTCGGGTTCCAGCTTCACGATGGCCATCGACGGCAGCGGGCAGAGGTAGTCAGGATAAACGGTTTCCAGCAACCCCTGGGTGAAGCGCGGGAATTCAGCATCCAGTTTCAGATGCACGCGGGCGGCCAGGAACGCAAACCCCTCAAGCAGTCGCTCCACGTGCGGATCCGGGCAAAGATCCTTGCCATCCAGGTCCAAGGCTAACCGGCCGGCAATCTTGGGATAATCACGACCGAACTCGGCCGCCGTTTCGCGCAAATGCCGCAATTCCCGCTCGTAAAGTTCGAGCAACCGCTCATCCATGCGGGGCGTCTCCGAGGAGGCACTGGCCGGTTTCGAGATCGACGGAAGTCTTCACGTGCAAATGTTCCGGGAGTGGGTTGGCCCACATTTCACCCTCGATTTCAAACATCACCAGATTGCGCTCCTTGTTGGTGTGAATGGTCAGGCTGCGCGGGGAAATGCGGGGTTCGAAAACGCGGATAGCCTCTCCCAATTCCTCCTGCAAGCGGTCCAGGTCCACCCCCGTCATGCCACAGAGCTGCCGTGTGCCATAATTGAGGACGGACCGGTAGGCTTCGGGATAATCTTTGAGCTTGAAGGTCTCCATCCCTTCGATCGTAAGATAGGCGCTCGTGTTGAAGAGCCATTCCAAATCGCGCAGCACCCCGCGCCGGTATTTTTGATGCGAAACAACGCGTTGCGCCCGGCTCTCCTCCCGCTTGTCCGGCTCGTCATCGGTGAGCCGGTCCAAAAGACACGGCTGCAGGCGTTCAATCGGAGTTTGCTCGGCCATGACGGTTGATCAGACAGGAGGCATCAGGTCGATGTGCCGACATTCAAGCAGCGGGTACTCCCCGGCATCGGTCGCAAAGACCCGCTGGCCGAGACCGAGGAAACAGCCCGGGGAGGCTTCCTTCCAATCCGTCTTTCGGGCCAGGCGCAGGCTGTCGTCGTCGCAATTCTCCGTGTCGGGATAGCGCACCGGAATATGCCCGCTCACCGCCCCGCCATTGGTCCAGGTAAAGCGCGCCGGCGTCCAGACCAGATCCCGCAAGTCGGTGGGCTTTTCGATCTCGATGCGGGCAATGCGGCAATAGGGAATCCAATAGTATTTACCCTCCAGAATCACCTCCAGCATCGGACCAAGCCGCGAATCGCCATCGGCGATCCATTCAAACGGTTGCGTGTCCACTTTGCCGCTGGTGGTCGGGGCCGCGGCGAAAGCCTGATCGCGCAGTTCTGTCGCGGCCGAATGTTTACCCTCCGCCAGGAGCGAGTTCGCCTGAACCAGCAAACCCACCCAATCCGCTGGCTCACCAAAAATGAGCGCGGTTCGTTTGCCGGTGAACACTTCGCGGCGCAGCAGTTCGCAGGCGATGACCGGTCGGAAAATCTGCGCCAGAAGCATCGTGTCCGCATTCAGGCTTGCGACCATTTGCAGCTGCGTCAGTGCCTTGTCGAGCCGCCCAAAGACGCAATTGAGCTGGAAGAGAAAAACGCGCAGCTTGTAGTCGGCGGGATTCCGCCGAATCTCCCCCTGCAAGACCTCCAACGCCTCCGTGAGGCGGCCGGCTTGAACTAATTCTGCCGCGTTCATATCCAAAAATGAAATGTGCCTGGCCGGTTTGCGACCAGGCACACGATCAGGTCCGTGCCATCGAAAAACTCATGCCTTAGCCGCCTTTGTTCTTCTTGAGATCATACCAGACCGGCACCTTTGGTCCCAACGTACCATCCTTCTTTTGTGGATAATACTCGTATTCAATCTTGGCGAAATTGAAGCTGATTTGCTCAATCGGTATGACATCTCCGCCGCTGCCACCGGTTTGATAGGAGGAGATCAACAAATCGGTGAACTTGATCTTAAGATACTCCTGCCCTTCTTTGCCCGCCTTGCGGCAGGTTAACAGCGACTCAGGAATGTGCGCGCCGTTGGCACAAGAGAGCAGTAGCTTTGGGCTGGCCTTATTCACCCGCATTGTGAAGTGAAAATCCTGCATGGCTACTTTGCCCGAACCACCGCCACCACCGCCCGCAGAGGATCCTGAATTTGACTCCCCCCAAGACCATGATTCGAGTTCGATCTCGTTCTTGTGTTTCTCATCCTCCGATTCACCTTCGATATCCTTAATTTTTAAGAAATAATCAACATTTGCTGCCATAACGTTCCTATCGTTTTATGTGACTGGAATCCTGTGCCGGGATTCCCTTGTTTTCAGTTGCTCGTTTCAACCTAAGAATGGCACGTGATCAAGGTTGATTCCATCCGCTGACATTTCCTAACCGCCACCTTTCGCGGAAGGCAGCTTCGACACCAAACGCAACGATACCGTGAGCCCTTCCAATTGATAGTGCGGGCGCAGGAAAAATTTGGAGGTGTAATAGCCCGGATTCCCGGCGACTTCCTTAACCTCCACCTCCGCGGCCGCCAAGGGGTACTTTGCCTTCATCAGTTCGTCCGCTTTCGAGTCGCAGGTGTATTGGCTGATCCACTTGTTCAACCACATCTGCATGTCTTCCCGTTCCTTGAAGGAACCGATCTTGTCGCGCACCATGCACTTGAGGTAATGAGCGAACCGGCAGGTCGCAAACAGATAGGGCAGCCGGGCCGCGAGATTTGCATTGGCGGTGGCGTCAGGATCATCGTAAACGGCCGGCTTTTGCAGGGATTGGGCCCCCATGAACACTGCATAGTCCGTGTTCTTATAGTGCGATAAAGGCATGAAGCCATTCTTCGCCAGTTCCGCCTCGCGACGGTCAGTGATGGCAATCTCCGTGGGGCATTTCATATCCACGCCTCCATCGTCGGTCGGGAACGAATGCACCGGCAATCCTTCGACCATGCCACCCGATTCCGTCCCGCGAATACGAGCACACCAGCCGTACAGTTTGAACGCGCGGGTGATGTTCACCCCCATCGCAAATGCCGCGTTGGACCAGACATACTTGTTGTGGTCCGCCCCTTCGGTGTCCTCCTCAAAAGCAAACTCCTCCACGGGCACCGTCTTGGCCCCGTAGGGCAACCGGGACAATACCCGCGGCATGGTCAGTCCAATGTAGCGCGCATCCTCCGAATCGCGTAGCGACCGCCAGGAGGCATATTCCGCCGTTTGAAAAATCTTGGTCAAATCGCGCGGATTGCTGAGCTCCTGCCAAGAATCCATCGCCAGTAAGCTCGGGGCCACCCCCGCAATGAAGGGCGCATGCATGGCCGAGGAAATCTGGGCAATGTTCCCCAGCATCTTGACGTCCTCCGGGGAATGATCAAAATGATAGTCCCCAATCAACGCACCATACGGTTGCCCGCCAGGCTGGCCAAACTCTTCCTCGTAAAGTTTCTTAAACAGGGGGCTTTGGTCCCAAGCCGTGCCTTCAAATTTCTTGAGGGTCTTCTTGACGTCGTTCTTCGAGATGTTCAGCACTCGAATCTTGAGAGTTTCGTCCGTCTCCGTGTTGTTGACCAGATAATGCAACCCGCGCCACGTGCCTTCCAAAGTTTTGAAATCCTCATGGTGCATGATGAGGTTGATCTGCTCCGAAAGCTTTTTGTCGATCTCGGCGATCATCGCCGAAACCGTCCGGGTCACGTCGGCGGAAATCAATTGCGTGGAAGCAAGCGCCTGCTGAGCCAGGGTGCGGACGGCGTTTTGCACCGCAGTCTGCTTCTCGGGCGTGGTAACCTTGACGGCCTTGTTCAGGAGCGATTCAAACTCATTGACTTCCAAGGGCGCAGCGGCAGCGCCCTGAGCGGCGGTTTCTGGCGGCATCATAAGAGTGTTCTCGGTTTAAAGCGATTTAGGGATTTGCGGGCTGGGATTCGGGATTAGGAGCCGCGGCAAGCGACTTCATCAAATCGGGATTGTTCAATAGGCGTCCCACCAACTCCTCCGCCTTGTCCTTGCCATCCATGTAGGTCAACAAGTTGGCCAGCTCGGTGCGGGCTTGCAGGAGCTTGTTCAGGGAGTCCACCTTGCGCGCTACGGCGGCAGGCGAAAAGTCGTCCATGCTTTCAAACGTCATCTCGACATTGAGATTCCCCTCCCCGGTCAAGGTGTTCGGCACTTGCAGCGTCACCCGCGGTTTGCAGGACTTCAGCCGGTCGTCAAAATTGTCCACGTCAATCTCCAGGAACTTCCGATCGGACACCGGGGCCAAGGGCTCTGCCGGCTTGCCGGAGAGATCCGCCATTACGCCCATGACGAACGGCAGCTCGACCTTCTTCTCGGCACCGTAAAGCTCGACATCGTATTCGATTTGAACGCGGGGGGCCCGGTTGCGGGCGATAAATTTCTGGCTGCTGGCTTTGGCCATAATAGTGTTCTCCAATTTTGGTTGCTTGTCCGAGCATTGAAGAATAGTCGTTGCTTGTCAAGCGCTTTTAATCATTTAAGCAATCTGCTTCAAGCTTCATCGTTCCATGAAACCACCTTCTTGCTTCTTCCTGGCGGGCAGGCCTGGCTTCTGAATTCTCCTTTCATTCAGCCTGCTGGCAACCGCTGGCAGCGTTGACAAAACCTCTCGGCGCTCTCCAAAATCTTCCTCCGATGCCAAGCACCCCCACCAGTTACGATACCGTTCGCTATCCCAGCTACACCCATCCCCAGACCCATCCTGACCGGCTGGCCGTGCTCGGACGCTTGTTCGGTCTCGAACCCGCTTGCGTCGATCATTGTCGCGTCCTCGAACTGGGATGTGGAAATGGCGCCAACCTCATACCCATGGCTTGGTCGCTCCCGCGAAGCGAGTTCCTTGGCCTTGACCTTGCCGCCGATCCCGTAGCGGATGGAAATGAAATGCTCCGCGGGCTGAGCCTGACCAACGCTCGGCTGATCCATGGCAGTGTCACCGAAATCAACCGTGATTGGGGGAGTTTCGACTACATCATCGCCCACGGCCTCTTCTCGTGGGTGCCTGCGAACGTGCGTGAAAAAATTCTGGCCGTCTGTCATGACTGCCTCGCGCCCCAGGGCATCGCTTTTGTCAGCTATAACGCCCTGCCCGGCTGCCACCTGCGCATCATGTTGCGCGAAATGATGCTCTTTCATATTCGTGGATTTGAATCGCCCGAGGAACGCATCAAGCAATCGCAGGCATTTGTGCAGTTCCTTGCCGAGGCCCAGGATACTCAGGATGACTATCGCCTCTGGCTGCGCGCGGAAGCAAAACGAATCCTCGAGCATAGTCCCGGCCACCTGTATCACGACGAACTGAGCGAAATAAACGAACCGCTCTATTTCACCCAGTTCATGCAACAAGCCGCCCGGCACGGGCTCCAATACCTCGGGGAGGCGGATTACTTTGAAATGTCCGATCACATCTTCAAAGACACCGTCCGGCAAACCCTCGGGCAACTCGCCACGAATCGGATCCTACGGGAGCAGTACCTCGACTTCCTCAAATGCCGGCGTTTCCGCCAGACACTGCTCTGTCGCGAGGGCACCCGCCTCACGAGCGAACCACAAGCGGAAAACGTGGAACATTTCTTTATCGCCTCCGCCGTCGAGGGTACAAGCAGCCCGGATGGGCAGCCCCCCAGCAAGCATCAGGTCTTCACGAGCCCAAAAGGCGCCACCGTGGAAACGGACTTTGCCCTGGGCCAATCCGCGTTGGTCGTCTTGGGTGAGATTTGGCCGCAGCCGCTATCCTTCGACGAATTGCTGCAAAAGGCTTCCGCGCGACTCGGAAAAACCGGTGAGGGGACGACGGACCCCCAAGCCACCCGGGTCCGGCTGTGTGAGTTCCTCTTGCAAATCTACGGTGCCGGGATGGTGACTTTTCGCACCCGAATACCCCCCTTCACCCCTGCGATCAGCGAACGCCCGACCGCCAGCCCGGTCGTGCGCTGGCAGGCCGCACGCAGCGAGTCGGTCACTTCCCTCTTCCATGTTACCGTGAAAGTGGAGGATGAGATTGGCCGCCAGCTTCTCACCTGGCTCGACGGCAGCCACGATCGAAACGCCCTCGCTGAAATGCTGCTGCAGTTCCTCGCATCCAAATGCCCTTCACCGCCACCCGCCGCACCCGATCCTGACCTCCGCGGCAAGGTAGAATCTGATTTGGCAAAGAACCTGGCCAAACTGGCCCGGTTTGGATTGTTGATAGGCTGACGCGCCAACTCCCTGCCAGCCTCCTCCCGGACGGTTTTCGGAAGGTCGCCTCCGACGCCGCTGTCGCAAGCCAGCGCACAAAGCAAACAAGGCATCCTTGCGGATGCCTTGTTTGGGTTTGGAATCTTGACTAAAACAAAAACCGCTATTTCAGCTTATGGGAACAGGAGGCGGTTGTTGTTGGGATCGCCGGTATTCCTCAAAGCCTCGCGCAAGCGGGCGATGCTGAATGCCTGCACGCTGCCGTCCGCCAGACCCACGTTGGCATTCTTGCCGTGCTGCGAGTTGTCCATCCAGGCAGCGGTGATCGTGGTGGCATTCGTGCCCGTCTCCGCGGCGAGGGTGGCTTTGCGCACCCAACCGGAAGTAGCCGCAATCGAATTTCCCGCGTTGCCGGCAGTGCCAGGTCCCATGGCATGGTCACCAATCAGGAACATCTGCGGGCTGGACTCGTCCGCGTCATAACCGGTGAAGTAGCTGAGGTTGCCGTTAATGACGGTGCTCTTGCCGGTCGTCGTGCCGTTACCGATCGCGCCATTGAAGGGCTCACCCTGACCCACCACAACGCTGGTCGCAAAGGTGGTTGCCTGGATGCGCGCCGTGTCGTACTCCGCCGGGCAGTAGAGAATCTTCGGCGTGCTCAACTCGTTGGACATGACCTGATAGATGCGCCAGAAACCCGTGCCGTTGTTGAAGGCGGGGGGATTACCGAGTTCGGTGAAGGTGGTGGGACCAGCGGCACCGCCGTTGGCCGAGCTCACCCGCATTGGTGTGGAATCGCCGTTGTCCAGCGCCCATTGACGGAAGGCCAGAGCGATTTGTTTTTGATTGTTGGTGCAGCTGATCTTTTGCGCCTTGGCTTTGGCCTTGGAAAGCGCGGGGAGCAGCATGGCCGCGAGAATCGCGATGATCGCGATGACGACGAGCAGCTCGATGAGCGTGAATGCTCGTATTTGTTTACGGAATTTTTTCATGATCGTTTTTTGGTTTTTGTTTTTGTTTTGAGCCAATTGTCCGCGAACTCTAATGACCTCGCTCGCAGAGTCAACCCGATTTCAAAATCTTTTTAGCACCACCAGTGCCACGAGCATTTTCTGCGGAAATGCGAGTGAATCACACGCGCATTCCACCAGGGCGCGCGGAATTTTCACGCACTTTGCGTGAGGCTCACGCACTCGGCCAAAACTCGACATCCCGAACCTCGTCGCTAACCTTCGCCCATGGCTTTCGATTCCTACCGCGATTTCGTCAACCAACTCGACCGCGCGGGTGAGTTAAAAAGAATCTCCCAACCCGTCGCCACCGAACTCGAGATCACTGAGCTTGCGGACCGCGAAATGAAGTCACCCGGCGGCGGCAAGGCATTGCTCATCGAGAAACCCACGGTGAACGGGCAGGTGTCGCCCTTCCCTGTCGCGATTAACACCATGGGTTCACACCAGCGCATGGCGATGAGCATGGGGGCGAACTCCGTGGCTGAAGTCGCCAATGAACTCGGATCGCTCATGAAAGCCAAGCCGCCGACTTCGATGCGCGATGCTTTGAAGTTGCTTGGTCAGGCGTTTGAATTGCGCCACGCGAAGCCGAAGCTGGTGAAGGAGGGCCCGTGCAAAGAGGTCGTTCACAAGTTCCAAGATCCAAGTCTCAAGCCGGGCACGAGCTGGCCTCCTGCTCCCTCTCTTGAAACTGCCAACTTGAAACTTGAAACGGCGTCACCACCAACGTTGCTGAACATGCCCATCATGAAGTGTTGGCCCTTGGATGGCGGCCGGTTCATCACTCTTCCGTGTGTCGTGACGCGCGACCCCGACACCGGCGAACGCAACGTCGGCATGTATCGCATCCAGATTTACGACGACCGCACCACCGGCATGC
>CAZIJO010000182.1:0-13053 GCA_964539515.1 uncultured Bifidobacterium sp.
GGCCCGTGAACTTGGGCGCGATGGTCTGCACGGGAACCCCCGCGTCTGCGAGCGCGGCAAGAATGATCAGCAGTTCGATGGGTGTCTGCGGCTTGTCGGTTTCGTCCATCGAAACTTCCGGAATAAACTGGCCGCTGCCCTTGGCCTTTTCGATATGACGGTAAATCGCGCCGGCTTCCTGGACCGCAAACAGAAATTTATTCGCCACGGCCTCGACCTCGGCCCGGGTGGTTTGCGCGCCGCCTTGGATGCCGGGAATTTCCACGGACCCGATCAGCTCCGGATGCCGGTCGGCGAATTTCCGGACGTCCTCCGGTTTCGCGGGCTTGCCGATGGAGTCGGCCACATCAATCGTGAAGAAGTCCGACGCGGACAAAAAACGATCCACCGTTTCGAGCCGGATATGATCGGCATCAATGTGCCATGGTGCGGACCAGCCGAGCTTCTGCACCGCCGCCGCCGCCGCCGCCCGCACGGAATCCGGCTCGGAGCCGATGATGAGATGTTCGCGGTTGGATTTGTTCCAGACGGGCACGACGTTCGCGCCGTGTTCCGCCGCAAGGACACAAGCGCGCAACTGCGCCTCCGCCTCCTGTGCAAACCGGTCGCCCATGCCCAGGGAAAACTTGCCGAGTTTGAGATGGATTTGATTCATCTGAATGGTGGCAGGAACGTAGCAAAGGCCGCACCCCGACAGCCATCATTTTCCAAGAGACCCGGAAACTTGGTTGCTCCGTGGCGTTAAGGTGCGCACGTTGGCGCTAAGCCGAGCCGGCAGTGGCGAGCCGCAGACTAGCGGCTTGCTTCGTCGGGGGAAGCGGGCACATATTGAGCGCGGTGGGCAACGCGGCGCCAGGCGGGTTGAAGATTCACCAGGCGAGCACGCGATCAGGGCCTACCGGCTGCGCTGGCAGCAAGAGGAAACATGCAGTGAAAGAAGACGAGTGTTCAAAGAACCCCTTCCTAAACAAAACAATGAAATTCAAGTTTAATCCAGTCTGCCAAGGCTGCGTCTATTTTGTATCCGTTGCCGGACTTTGTCTCCTGCTGGGAGCCGGTCAAAAAGAGGCCGAGCCCCCCCGAGGAACTCGAGAAACAAGTTCCCGGTGGGAGTTGCGAGGGAGCAGGCTGGACTTTCGCCTAAATCTGTTCTCCAGTTCGGAATTGGCTCGTATGAGCGAGCAAAGGAGATTCCGCTTCTTCTCCGCGCGCAGGGACCATGCGGGCGATCTTCCGGTAACCGACGGTCTAACAATTGGCCAGGTCATCACAAATTACGTCCCTGGCGAGTGGCCTCTTGATAGGCAGGTGCGGCTAGTCAGGCAAAATCTTATTCTGCAGAGTGACGCTCTGTCTGGTAGTGCAGATAGTTTGCCAGGCGGCGGGAGTATCCTTCAAGTGAAGATCCAACCTGGTGATGTCTTGATCCTTGCTGGTCGAGAATAGCTCCTCGCCAGCAGCCTGAAGTAAACAGGTGGCATTATGCTTTCACGTGGGCCTTTATCGGACGGAAAGGGGTCGGAAAGGGGTTCCGAAAGGCGGCGGTTTTTGGTATCGGCAACTCACCAGGAGGAAAACATTCACCGCGGCACGGCACGCCAGAGACGCGTGTTGTAGCCCGAAGTGATTTATCACATCAGGAATCCCGGGGAGCAGCGCGAGGAGATATTCACGGGTGGCCCGAATCGGAAACGATTTCCAGCGACGCAAGGCGGGTTTACGTCGGGCCCGGCGGGCAGGCTCTGCTGCCGGTTGGGTGGGGAACATTTCCATCTTAGCCGCGCAACTTCCAGCCCAAAGCTCGTCGCCATCGCTTTCCAGAATCCCGGAAATCTGGTCGCCCCGCCAGGTTTTGGAGTGCGGCAGCCCTCTGCCGCTATCGGTCGTTAACGGTGTTCAAAGCGGCAGAGGACTGCCGCAGTCCAAGACGCTGCCGCGCCCAAAGTTTATCGGCAATGACTCTGCCCCGAAAAGAACTGGCGAATGACCACGGTTACCATGCGCGTTCGCCTCGCGCCAGACAGACTTGGCAAACCGGCATTCACTCCGTCACAATGGAACGCCATGAATTTCATCCACGAAGATTTTCTCCTCCAGACCAAAACCGCCCGCCGCCTGTATCATCAGTTCGCCGAGGCGGAGCCGATTCTGGATTACCACAATCACCTACCGCCGCGTGACATCGCGGAGAACCGCCGCTTCCGCAACCTATTCGAGATCTGGCTCGCGGGCGATCACTACAAGTGGCGGGCGATGCGCTCCAACGGCGTCGCCGAACGGTTCTGCACCGGGGACGCCGAAGCCGCCGCCAAGTTTTCGGCGTGGGCCGCCACGGTGCCGCACACCTTGCGCAATCCGCTCTACCACTGGACGCACCTGGAGTTGAAGCGTTACTTCGGCATAGACGAGTTGCTGAATGAATCCTCGGCCCCGCGCATCTGGCAGCAGGCCAGCGCACAACTCGCCACGCCCGCCCTGAGCACGCAGGGCATCCTCAAGAAATTTAATGTCACCGCGCTCTGCACCACGGATGATCCGACGGATGACCTCCGCTATCATGAGTCGCTCGCGGCGGCGAATAGCGGGACCGCGGTTTATCCGGCATTCCGTCCGGACAAGGCGTTGACCGTGCATCAGGCGGGAGGCTTCAACGCCTGGGTCGATCAACTCGAAGCAGCCAGCGATGTGGCTATCACGAATCTCCCGAGCTTCCTCAACGCGTTGCAGCGGCGGCACACGTTTTTCCACGAGCACGGCTGCCGCTTGTCCGATCACGGGCTGAATCATTGCTCGGCGGATTTCTGCCCGGACAAAGTTGCGGGGGCCATCTTTGCCAAGGCCCGCAATGGCAAGGCCGTTTCGCCCGCGGAACATTCGCAGTTCACCGCTTACATGATGCTGTTCTTCGGCCGTCTCGACGCCGAACGCGGCTGGGTGAAGCAACTCCACCTCGGCGCCTTGCGCGGCAACAACACCCGCCTGCTCCGGCAACTGGGCCCGGACACCGGCTTCGATTCGATCGGCGATTTTCCGCAGGCCGGCGCGCTCGCCGCTTATCTGGACCGGCTGGATCAGGAGAATGCGCTGCCCAAAACGGTGATCTACAACCTCAATCCGGCGGACAATTACGTGTTCGCCGCCATGATCGGCAATTTCCAGGACGGCACAGTGGCGGGCAAAATCCAACTCGGCTCCGGCTGGTGGTTTCTCGATCAAAAGGAGGGCATGGAATGGCAGCTCAACGCGCTTTCCAACCTCGGCTTGCTCTCCCGCTTCGTGGGCATGGTGACGGATTCACGCTCGTTCATGTCGTTTCCGCGCCACGAATACTTCCGCCGGGTGCTGTGCAATCTGATCGGACGCGACGTGGAACGGGGCGAGTTGCCGAATGACGAATCCCTGCTCGGCCCGATGATCCGCAACATCTGCCACGGGAATGCGCAGCGTTATCTGGCGCTGCCGGCTTTGGAAGGGCCAAAGAAGCCGACCCGGAAAGGAGCGACACCAAGGGACTGAAATTCAGCCCGCCAATGGTTGCGGCGGGCCCGCGACCGGGGCGCCGCAGCACCGGACGGGCGGCTCAATCGGATATGGGCCCGCGGTCGGCGCCCGGATTGAGGGCGGGGGCATTCGTTCCGCCGGCAACTTGATAGGCCGCCGGCGAACGCGCCGCCACGGGTTGCCGGGACGTGACTCCCCCCAGGAGCCAACCGCCCAGCACCGCCACCACCAGAAACAGATATTCGCCGAGCGACAGGGACCAGGAAGAATCACCGAGCCGAAACTTCAAGAAATTTTTCACCCGGCGGCATTATCAAATCGAGCCGGGCCGAAAAGCAAACAGAGTTTGCAAAAAATATTCGCCGCCAACCGGCCGACGCCGTTGTTCCCGCCAACGGCCCCGGCCCGGGCGAATTCGCGCGGGATCGAAAATCGCCGGAGCTATGAAAACTTCGACTCGCGGTTGGCCCGATTGTTTTGCAGGATGAACGCCGGATGAAACCATCGGAACAACGCCGGGCCCTGGCGGCGGCCGTCCGGGCCGCGCGCGCGGCGGGCAAGCTCATGCGGCAGAATCTGCGCGCCGTCAAAGTCATCAACGCCGCCACGGCGTACGACATCAAACTGGAACTGGATGTGCGCTGCCAGCAGGTGATCGAAAGAACCCTGCGTGCGGCATTCCCGGATATCGCGCTGCTCGGCGAGGAGGGCGATTCCGGCGCCGTGAATGAGACGTATCGCTGGGTGGTGGACCCGATCGACGGCACCGTCAACTACGCCTACGGCATCCCCCACGCCTGCGTGTCGATTGCGCTCCAGAGGCTAAGGCCAAAGGCCAAAGGCAAGAGCTGCAAGCCTGGGAAGGCGACCGGAGGGGATCCGCAATACACCACCATTGTGGGCGTGATCCTGGATCCGTTTCAGGATGAACTCTGGACGGCGATCCGCGGTGGACCCGCGCGGCTTAACGGACAGGTGGTGCATGTCAGCCGCCGGCGCGAATTGAAGGAGGCCATTGTTTCCATGGGGTTCGGCAAAAGTCGCGCCAACCTGGAGCACGGGTTGCCCCAATTCGCCTGGCTGGTGCGGCGGGTGCGGCGGCTGCGCATGATGGGAGCGGCGGCCCTGGGCCTGACCTATGTCGCCACCGGGCGATACGACGCCTACAGCGAGCGCAGCGTCAGTCTCTGGGATGTAGCCGCGGGGGGGCTCATCGTGGAGTGCGCCGGAGGGACATTCTGCACCCAACCGATCCCCGGGCGCAAAAAGCTCCGGATGATGGCCAGCAATGGTTTGATCCACGACCAGTTGCCTTTTCCAAGTTGATTTCGGAGGCGCCGCTGCAAAACTTCCCCCGTTTTCAAGATGAAGTCCGCTTGTCATCCATGGCTCGCTTTGCTTTTCGCCCTGCCCGGTTCGATCCTGGCCGCGGCCCCGGTGATTGACCCTTTGCCCAATGTGGGAGTGCCAGTGGGAAAGACACTGACGATTCCCATCACCGCGAGTTCCCCCAGCGGCCGGCCGCTGACTTTTACCTTCACCAGCAGCACCAACCGCCTCACGATCGAACAGCACACGAACAACCCATTCTGGAAAATGTCGATCGCCCAGGTTGCCCCCGCGAATGCCCCCGGCGCGTATCCGACTCCCTTTCGCGGCGGATTGGCAACCGTGACGAACATGGGCGACATGACGTTGATGTTGTTCCGCGACCGCGCGCCCCACACCGTGGATGTCTTCACGGGCTTTAGCAGCTCCGGGTTCTACAACAGCAATACGATCTTTCATCGCGTCATCCCCGGCTTTGTGATCCAAGGTGGCGATCCGGCCACCAACGGCAGTGGCGGACCGGTTTTCCGCTACGACGATGAATTCCATCCGCGGGCCATCTTTTCGGGCAACGGACAACTGGCGCTCGCAAACTCCGGCAAGGACACCGATGGTTCGCAATTCTTCATCACATTGGGTAAGCCGCGTCACCTTGATTTTGGTTACACGCTGTTCGGCCAGTTGCTGCGGGGCTTCAATGTGGCATCGAATGTCATAAACACTCCACGCACCGGGATCGGTACGATTGACCGTCCCATTGCGGATGTCATCATAACTCGCACCTCCCTCGTCACCAACACGACCGACACAGTCATCACGTTAAGCGGGACAACTCTGGCGGGGGTATCCGGGACGATTCACGTCATCGCGGACGACGGGTTGCCCGGCGGGCGGGTGACGAACAGCTTTACGGCCACCACCATCCCGGAAACAACCAATGCGGAAGCATTTCTGAAGACCCCGGCGATTACCAATCGGTTTCTCACGAGTGGCATTCGCTATACAAACTATATTCAAGCCCAGGATCTGGAGGGCAATACGCGATATTACTCCGCCCGGTTTTACGACGCGGTGACCCAGAATAATGCGACCAGCGCCACCATTTTTGCGGACGGCGGACTGGCTTTCACCGTTGCTCCCGGTTATGCGGGGCCACTGAGCTTCTACGTTTACGTCTCGCAGTGGTCTGATTTCACCACCGTCACGCGAGAGTATGATGTGCAACTGGTCACCTTTGCCGTGGGTGATACGGGCATTTTCCCTGCGCCGATCAACTTCATCGCCAGCCCGCTGCTATCCTTCACTGACCAGGTACTCGCCACCTTTACCAATGGAATTCCAAACAGCTCGCCGGCCGGTTTCACGGCGGCCATTAATTGGGGCGACAACTCGACCAATGCCGGTGCCATTGTCACCAACCTTGCCGGCGCCAAGGAAATCCGCGGGAGCCACACCTATACCAACTCCGGTCACTACCCGATATACATCACGATCCGGAGCCTCTTGGGCGCGGAAGCCACGGTGATTTCCACGGCGTACGTGCCCCCCAGCGTGGGCCTGACGCGCACCGGCCCCGGCAACGTCCTCCGCTGGCCGGCCTGGGCGACGGACTATCAGCTGCAATTCCAGACCAACCTCGCCGCGAGCACTTGGACCACGGTCACCAATCTTCCCCGCCTGGAGGGCTATGATACGGTCGTCACGAATGCTTCGACGGAAGCCAATGAGTTCTTTCGACTGAAGCGTTGATCACGCCCGGGCACTGAAATGAGCCTTGAGTCTGGCCAAGGCCCGGGCGCGGTGGCTGATTTGATTCTTTACCGTTTCCCCCAATTCTCCGAACGAAACCTCGAAGCCGGATGGGACAAACAACGGGTCATAACCGAATCCGCCTTGCCCGCTAGCGGCCGGAAGAATTCGCCCTTCGCAGACACCCTCGAACCACTGGGTCGCCAGTTCAAACTCGTCCGCGTAACAAACCGGTGAGGCACTCTCCACTTGGGGCGCTTGCAGCGGGGTCAGCGCCAGCACGCAACGAAAGCGGGCTGTGCGTTCGGCCAGCGGCACCCCGTGCATCAGGCGCAACAGTTTGGCGTTGTTGTCCGCATCAGGGGAATTGCCCGGCTGGCCCGGCTCCAGGGCAAAGCGTGCCGATTGCACCCCCGGTTGCCCGCCCAGCGCGTCCACTTCCAGGCCGGAATCGTCGGCGAGGACAAAATCAGGCGCCGCGGGGTTCCTGGCGGCCGAGGCGATGGAAACCCAGCGCGCCAGGGCCGTGGCCTTCTTGGTGGCATTGCCGGCAAAAGTGTTCGCGTCTTCCACCACGTTTGGCGCCGGTGGGAAATCTTGCAAGCTCAGGCAGCGAAAGCCATCGCCCAGAATGGCGCGGATTTCGCCAACCTTGTGGGGGTTGCGAGTAGCAATGAGCAGCGTGATCATGCGCGGCTCATGCTCCCGATTGCGCCGTTGGAAACAAGCCAGAAGCTAGCAACCGAACCGACCGGCAAACGTTGCGACCGCATGAGAAAAAGTTCAAGCCGCGAACAACGACCTGGCGTTCTCCGGACCGTGGTGGCCCGCCGCATGCTTGGAGGTAACCATGAGCACGCTGGTCTTTAAAGTCCACCGCAAGAATGGTGATTATGTGAAACCGACCCTGGTTCCCGCGAACCACTCGGAGCAATCCCGTTTCGGCCTCCTGGACACCGCCATCGTAGGTTTTTTTCTCGTCTGCGTTGCCGGGCTGGTCTATTTGCTGATGCGGCTGTAAGCGGCCTTCGGAAGTTCGCAACTACTGTGGGTTCCGCGCCTTTGGCGAAAGGACGGGCGTTGGCTGGGGGGAAGGTTTTTGCGGCTCCTTGCGAAACGCCGAACGGAGCAACCAGTGCTGTTTTAGCCCCTGCACCAGGTTGTCGGCATTAACCACGGCCTGGGCAACCGAGCTGAGCAGATTGGTGTTAGCCTGGACCTGGGCGTTCAAGTTACTCGTAATATTCGCGAGGCTGTCCAACGAGCGGGCCAGATTGTCCGCGAGCAGAGTCAGGTTTGTATCGGCTCGGAGAATGGTGGTATTCGCGTTTTGAAGGGTGGATTCCAGATTCCGAAGCCCATTGGTGCCAAGCGTCCATTCACCCAATGCACCCGGGCCGCGCAATTGGACGACGAGCTGGGCCAGGTTCGAAGTGGCCGGTTGTGCGCTGAGGGCCACCGCGTTCAGATTCGACGTAAGACCTGCCGTGTTGGCGAGGACCGTGCCGACCTGGTTCGTAAAGTTGAAGACACCCGGCAAAGCGGCTTCCACCTGTTCCACCAGTTTTTGCAACCGCTCCGTGAGAACGGGCGATTCATCAGCCTCCAGCCAATAAACATTTGCTCTCGGGTCAGGCTTGGGAATGAACTTCACATAGCTGCCCTCCTTGTCGTCCCAAACCGCCGTCGCGGTCTTTCGTTCTTCGAATTTGTCGAACGCAGGAAACGATTCGATCCCCAGCCGCCGCAGGGTGGCCAGGACCGCTTCGTCCAAGGGCGCCATTGCCTTGATCAAACGGTTCGTACCGCTCTCATCGTAAACATCCCGGGCAAGCAGCCACTTTTGCTCCGCCACCGTCTTTCCAGCCTCGCCGATGGTAAGTTCGTGGAGCGGATAAAATCGATACGTTGCATGCCCGCCGGTCCCTTTCGTTACTTCGAGGATGCGCTTGCCGAGAAAATCCGCCGTGACCGTGGCGCGCGATCCTTCCGTCCACAGATAGCCGAAATTCGGCTCCCGGATTTCAAATTCCACATAGACATTATAACTAAAGTCCTCCGGCGGCTGTGGCTGCACATCGGTAATCTGTCCCACCTCAAAACCCATGAGCATGACAGGATCGCCCACCCGCAGGCCGGTTGCGCGGTCAATCATCGTGAAATACGGCACCCGTTTCTGAAACCAGCCCTTGCGACGGGCGGTGTTTTGGAGGTAGTAGCCAAACCCAAAAATCAGCAGGGCTGCCGCCACGAGGACGAACCATCCCACCGCACGCTCCATGCGATTGAGGCGCGTGCGCAGTTGTGGGGTCAAATCTTGCAAAGCCATCGGCGCCAGGATTGTGTCAGCTGCCGGTTGCTTGGGGCAAACAGTTTCCCGACGCGCCCCAGCGGCTAACCGGCGGGCGTCCGTTCACCCAACAACTCCCGAACCACGGTTTCTTTTGAACCCTCGACCGCGTGCCAGTCCCCGAGGACGATCAGTCGCCGGTGGGTCAGACAGGCCACGCGCCCAGCCAGACCGCGCCACGGTCGTAGATCATCGGCGGTAACGACCAGCGTGAGAGATTGACCGCCGGCCATTGCGGGCTCGCGGGAGAGATGCTCAAGAAACCCCAGCCACCACGCCATGTGCCGCCCGTCGAGTCCCGTGAGCGGGCTGTCCAGCAGCAAAACTTCGGGCTCTAACGCCAGTGCCCTGGCCAAACCCGCCCGCTGCTGCCAGCTGCGGCCAACGCTGGCGGGCAGACGGTTTGCCCAAGGGAGGAGCTCCGTGATTTCCAGCAGCCCGCGGACCCGCGACTCGATTTCCAGATCGGTCAATCGCGCGTGATAGCGCAACGGCAAGGCAATGTTCTCCGCCACGGTCAACTGCCCCAGCAATTGTCCGCCGTCGAAAACGAAACCGAGTTTCAGCCGGTGGGCCAGGCGTGCCTCATCGAAAATCGGCATCGCTTCGCCGCGAAAATAATATTCCCCAACCTTCGCGGCTACCAATCCGCCCACCGTCATCAGGAAGTCGGTTTTGCCCGAATGCTGGGGCGAACCGACGACCCATAACTCACCCGCGTTGACGATCCAGTTCACGTTTTCCGCAACAACGGCGGAAGGATTCTGCAACGAACCGACGGTCACACCGCGCATTTCGAGGACCGGAATCTTCGGGTTGTCGGAAGTCTCGTTCATGAACCAGCCAGGTAAAGAATGATAAACAGCGCATCGAGCAGGATGCAGGCGACGGTGCTTTGTCCGACCGCCCGAACGGTTGCCCGGGAAATCTCATTCAGTTGCAGCGGCCGGGCGAGCCCGTGATAGCAGGTGACGATTGCGATGATGAAGCCAAACGCGCCGGTCTTGAGCGCCAGCAAGACAAAGTCCATGTAGTTCAAGGCCCCGGCCAGCTGCCGAAAGTATTCACCTGGCAGCAACGGCACGTCCTGGATGAAAACCCACACATAACCGGAGACCAAAGTGCCGAGGATCAGATAGGCCGTTAGCGAAAAAACACCCACGGCCATGCCGACCACGCGTGGCACCACGAGATAATGCACCGGATCAATCCCCAGCGCTTCGAGCGCTTCAACCTCGCCCATTGCCCGCACGGTACCGAGTTCAACGACATTCGCCGTCCCCACCCGCGCCAGCACCAGCAACGCTGTCAGCAAAGGGCCGAGTTCGCGGACGACCACGATGACCATGATGCTCCCGAACAAATTGTTTGCGGCTTCGACCCGGCTGAGCCACGAAACGGTCTGGCCAATCACGAGAAATCCCAAGGCTCCGGCCGCGAACAAGAACATCGGCAGGAGCTGTACGCCGGCCCGGTGAATCTCCCGCGCGACCAATGGCCGAACGACCGCCGGCGCCACCCGAAAGTTGCGCAAAAGCACCCCGAGGGTGATGAGCGCGAACGCGCCCACGCCATGCAACGCCAGCAGAAAGTCAAAGACCCGTCGCCCGACCAGGTCCGAGTAATACCGCGACACCCCCCAACGCTCCCCAGGGCGCAGTGGAGGGGAGCTGAAGGCGGTCGGGTCAGCTTCCGGCATGACCGCAGCGTAGCGAGGAAGCGCGAGCGGTCAATTCGCGACTCGCTTCCGGTTGCTCTCAATCCTAATCTCCATCGTAATCTTAATCCCCCGACCGGGGGGATTAGGATTAAGAGTTAGATCACGATTAAGTACCGACGAAGCGCACATGGCGAAGAATATTGTCTATTTCGACCTCGAAACCCAAAAGTCGGCGGACGAGGTGGGCGGGTGGAACAACATCAGCAAGATGGGCCTGAGCGTGGGGGTGACGTATAGCACCGCGCGGGGCGAGTATCGCATCTACGGCGAAAAGCAGGTGGGCGAGCTGATCACGGACTTGCAACGCGCCGAGCTGGTCGTCGGCTTCAACGTGCTGCGTTTTGATTATGAAGTTTTGCACGGCTACACGCCGTTCGATATGACCCAGCTGCCCACGCTCGACATGATGGTGGACCTGGCGAACACGTTGCAGCACCGCCTTTCGCTCGACTCGATTGCGACTGCGACTTTCGGCGTGGAGAAAACCGCGGAGGGCTTGCAGGCGATTCAATGGTACAAGGAGGGCAAGTTGCTGGAGATCGCGGAGTATTGCTGTTACGACGTGAAACTGACGAAGCTGGTGCATGAACACGGCGTCCGCCAGCGGCAACTGCACTACCACAACCGCTTTGGCAAGAAACTCACCGTGCCGGTGAAATGGGAGATGTGATCCGTAGCCGCCGGCGGGAGAAGGCGGTCTGGTTGGCCCCAAGCACTTTTAGCCGCATAAAGTCGTCAGCTACCCGATTCGCCTTCTAAATTCCGCACACGCCGCGGCCACATCATGCGTGTTAAGTATGGCTGACACCACGCAAATTCGCCGGGCGCCCGCCGCAAGCACGTCACTGAGATTGCTGAGGTTGATGCCACCAATGGCAAACCACGGCACGGCCACATTTGCGGCCGCCCAGCGGACGTACTCCAGCGTCACGCGTTTCGCGGTTGGTTTCGTGCCCGTGGCATACACGGGACCGATGGCGATGTAATCGGCGCCCGCCGCGACGGCGCGCTGCGCTTGTTCAGGCGCATGCGTGCTCAAACCAATTCTTGGACTTCCGTTCGCTATCTTCAGTTCCCCGACGTGCTTGTGTCCGGCCTCAAAAAAGTCCTCCTGCCCCAGATGGCAGAGCTCCGCACCGACTTCACGGGCGATATCCAAATGATCGTTGATGACCAACCCGACGTTTGCCTGCCTGGTGATCGGCAAAATCGCCTCGGCCATGAGTCGAACTTCATGCGGCGGTGAGGTCTTGGCCCGCAGTTGGATCAAGTCTGCCCCGCCGTCGCAAAGTTGCTGCGCCACGACATCCGGCGCGCGACCGCGCAAATACGCCGTGTCCACAAAGGCGTAGAGTTTGCAATCCGCGAGCGGTTTCATCTCGGCATTATAGCAGTCGACTCCAAGTGGCTCAGAATGGTTGGTTGACGGTCGAGTGAAAAATGTTTGCGACTCGCCACCTCGTCGCCTACGAAAATCACTTCGCGGATTCTTCGGCAGGCGTGGGTTCGGTTGGCGCTGCCGTGACCTCGTCAATCTTCAACTGCTCCGGCGGCGTGGTGGCCAGGCCGGGATCGGCCGTCAGCGGGGCGGCGGGTTTTTCAATGACGACACGCCGGAGTTCATCCGCCGCCGGCAAGTCTTCCAGGCTGCGCAGGCCAAAGTACTCCAGGAACAACGTCGTCGTGCCATATAGCGTCGGACGGCCGACAACCTCGGCGCGGCCCACGGATTCAACCAGACCGCGCTCGATCAACGTCTGCATGGTGCCGTCCACGTTCACCCCGCGGATCTGCTCAACTTCGGCGCGCGTCATGGGCTGGCGATAGGCGATGATCGCGAGCGTTTCAAGCGCCGGTTGCGAAAGCCGGGACGGTCGGGCCTTTACCCCCACCAACGCCTTGAGCCAGGGCGCGAATTCCGGTTGCGTCACGAACTGCCACGAGCCGGCCACGCACACGAGCCGATAGCTGCGGGCGGCGGCTTCATGATCCTGGGCGAGCTGTTCGAGCGCGGCCGTCAGCTCGGCTTCCTTGACCTTCTTGAGGGATTTGACGGTGGCGTCCGCGTCATCCTGCTCGGCGGCGCCGGCGAAAATCTCTTTCAATTCGGCGGGGCTCAGCGGCTTTTGCGCAGAGAAGAGGAGCGATTCGAGAATGAACTTCAGTTCCATTTAAGATTTACGATTTGGCTTCGTCCGCTACGGAAGCTTCAGGTGACGCGGCGGCTTCCGCCACCGGGACGGGTGACGACGTACCAGGGGTCACACCCGTAGCGCGGCGGATTTCGATTTCGGCAAAGGCTTCCGGCTGGGCACAGACGAGCTGCTTGAGCCGGATCAATTCGAGCAGCGCCAGGAAGGTGCAGACCACTTCCGACCGGCTCATGGCGTCCTCGAACAATTCC
>CAZIJO010000183.1:0-8688 GCA_964539515.1 uncultured Bifidobacterium sp.
TTTTCCGCGCAGGCACGGGCGAAGCCTTTGATGATGTCGGTGAAGACGTGCGGTTCGAGTTTGCCCGTGCCAAGGTAATCAAGGAAGAAGAGTGGCTCCGCGCCGAGCACCGCGATGTCGTTGACGCAATGGTTCACGAGGTCCGCGCCGATGGTGTCGTGCTGGTCCATCGTGAAGGCGATTTTCAGCTTCGTGCCCACGCCATCCACGCTGCTGACGAGGATTGGTTCGCGGTATTTCTTGAGGTCGAGCTGGAAGAGGCCGCCGAAGCCGCCGACCTTGCCGAGGACTTCGCGGCGGTGCGTGCTGGCGAGCAATTGCGGGAGCGTGGCTTTGACTTTGTTGCCGAGATCGATGTCAACGCCGGCGGCGGCGTAGGCTTTCTGTTTCATGCGGCGGGGAGTAAAGCCGGAACCCTTGCAGGCGGCGAGTCAAAATGCAGGCGCAACTTTTCCCCGGTTTCATTTTTCAATTCCCTTTGTGGCTCAATTGGTCATAAATAGCAACATGCGCTGGCGTCTGCTCCTTGGTTTGTCGCTTGTCGGGAATTTGATTCTCGCCGCGGCCTGGCTGTGGTTTGCGCCGCGCCCTGCCTCCCCGCTCACACGCGCGAGCATCCTGCCCGGAGTCACCAACGGGCCGCAGATCAAGACGGCGGTCGTCCTCCGCCGGCAGTTTTTTTCCTGGTCGGAGGTCGAATCGGACGATTATCCGACCTACATCAAGAACCTGCGTGAGATCGGTTGCCCGGAACAGACCATCCGCGACATCATCATTGCCGACGTGAACGCGTTGTTCGCCCGGCGCCGGGCGGTGGAGATTTTCACCCCGGACCAGCAATGGTGGCGGGCCGAGCCGGACCCGGCGGTGGCGCAAGCCGCCGCCGCCAAGGATCGTGAACTGGAGACCGAACGCCGGGATTTGCTGAGCACCCTGCTGGGACCGAACTGGGAAGGGGGCGACCTTGTGAGCCTGCCACGCCCGTCCCGCCTGCCCATTCCGCTCGATGGTCCAGTCCTCGGACCGCTCCCCACCGAGGTGAAACAGGCGGTCGAACAAATCAGCTTGCGGGCTGCGGATCGGCTCGAAGAGTACGTCGCCGCCCAGCGTCGCGCCGGAAATGTCCCCGACCCCGCCGAACTCGCACGCCTGCGCCTGCAAAACCGCAAAGAACTGGCCGCCGTTCTCACCCCCGCGCAACTGGAAGAATTCCAGCTGCGTTACTCGGATGGCGCGCGCAGTCTGCGCACCGACTTTGCCCAATTGAAATTCTTCAATGCAACGCCGGACGAGTTCCGCAGTGTGTTTCGCATTCTGGATCCGCTGTCCGATCAAATGGCGCAAATCGACCTTTCCACGCCGGCAGGCGCCCAGGAGCGCCAGACCCTGGCCGCCCAGGCCGAGGCCGCTTTGAAACTCGCCCTCGGCGAGAAGCGCTATGCCGAGTATCGCCTGCTGCATGACGAGCGCTACCGGCAAGCCTTTGCCGAAGCCCAAAAGGCCGGAGCGCCGGAAACCGCGGGCACGCTCTATGAAATCATGGTCGCCGCCGCGGAAGAACAAGCGCGCATCAAGGATAAAGCCGGGCTCACCGAGGAGCAGCGGGCGATCGAACTCAAACAGGCCGAACTTTTGCAACTCAAGGCCAACGCCGAGGCCCTCGGCCAGGAAGATCCGACCGAACCGGTCAAACCCCCGCCCAAACCAGCTCCCTTCAAAATCCACGTCGCCGCCAACGGCGAAGGGCTTAATCGCATCGCGCAAATCTACGGCATCCAGCCCAGCCAGCTCCGCGCTGCAAATCCCAATCTCAATTTCGACAAATTGAAGGCCGGCGACAACATCCGCGTTCCCTACAGCCTGTTGTTTCCCGAGTTGCCACTGCCCAATCCGTAGGTCATGCGCGCGGTCATCCAGCGGGTGGCCTCGGCCAGCGTCGCCATTCACGGCCAGGCAAAAGCCGCAATTGCCGGCGGCCTGCTCGTCCTCCTAGGGATTGAAGATGCGGACACCGAGGACGACATCGATTGGCTGTCCGGAAAGATTGTCCGCCTGCGAATTTTTGATGACTCGCAGGGGGTGATGAATTGTTCGGTTGCGGAAAGCAAAGGCGAGATTTTGCTCATCAGCCAGTTCACCCTTTTCGCCAGCACGAAGAAAGGCAACCGGCCTTCGTACTCCCGTTCCGCCCGACCCGAAGTTGCGGTTCCACTTTACGAGCGATTTATCGTCCGGCTGACGCAGGACCTGGGGCGACCGATTCAAACCGGGGAGTTCGGCGCGGAGATGCAAGTGAGCCTCATCAACGACGGTCCGGTCACCATCCTGATCGATTCCAAAGCCCGGGAATAAACACCGGCGGCCCCCGGTAACTTGCAAACCTTGATCCCCGTTCGCGCCCGGGCTGATCGACGCCGCCATCTTTCCCTTTACACCGTCGCTCCGACTTTGTTTGCTTCGGACATGGCTTTGAGTCCCCTTGCCGGCAAAACCGCTCCCGCCAGTCTGCTGATTGATGTGGCGAAGTTGGAGCGCGATTATTATCAACGCGTCCCCGACTGCGCGGATCCAAATCAACTCGTCAGCTTTGGCACGAGTGGCCATCGGGGCACGCCATTCAACGCCACGTTCACCGAGGCCCACATTCTCGCGACGACCCAGGCGATTTGCGAATTCCGCAAGGGCAAAGGCTTCAGCGGGCCGTTGTTCATGGGAAAGGATTCCCATGCCATTTCCGCCGCCGCCCAGCGCACCGCGCTTGAGGTCCTCGCGGCCAACGGGGTTGAAACATTTATCCAGCGCGACGATGGTTTCACTCCCACCCCGTCGATTTCGCACGCCATCCTCACCCACAACCGCGGACGCCAGAACGGCCTGGCGGATGGCATTGTCATCACCCCATCGCACAATCCGCCGGAAGATGGCGGGTTTAAATACAATCCGCCCAACGGCGGTCCCGCGGACACCGACATCACTGGCTGGGTTCAAAACCGGGCGAATGAACTCTTGCGTGGCAGCAATCGGGAAGTGCGTCGTCAGACTTATGAATCCGCCTGCAAGGCCGGCTCCACGCACCACCACGATTTCATCGCGCCGTATGTGCGCACGCTCGGCGAAGTGATTGACATGGACGCCATTCGGGCGGCGGGCGTTCCGGTCGGAGTCGATCCCTTGGGCGGCGCTTCGTTGCCGTACTGGCAACCCGTGAAGGAACATTTTGGCATCGAACTCACGGTGGTGAACCCCCGTGTGGATCCGCAATTCAGTTTTATGACGGTGGATCACGACGGGAAGATTCGCATGGATTGTTCGAGTCCGTATGCGATGGCAGGACTGGTGCAACTCAAGGACCGGTTTGCCGTGGCGTTCGGCACGGACCCCGACGCGGACCGGCATGGCATCGTCACGCCTTCGGCGGGACTGCTGAACCCCAACCACTATCTCGCCGTTGCGATCAACTATCTGCTCACGCACCGTCCGCATTGGCCGGCGAGCGTGGCGATCGGCAAAACGCTCGTCAGCAGCAGCATCATTGATCGGGTGGTGGCGGCCCGCGGCCGGACCCTCAAGGAAGTGCCGGTGGGCTTCAAATGGTTCGCCCCCGGTCTGGCTGACGGCAGTGTGGGTTTCGGCGGGGAGGAAAGCGCGGGAGCAAGTTTCCTCCGTCGTGATGGCCGGGTGTGGAGCACGGACAAGGACGGGCTGATCCTCGGCCTGCTGGCGGCGGAGATCTGTGCGACCACCGGCCAGGATCCCGGCCGGCATTACGCCGAACTGACCGAGCAATTTGGTTCTCCGAGCTACAAGCGCATTGACGCCCCCGCGACTCCCGAGCAGAAGCAGGCGTTCAAAAAACTCACCCCGGCCGCCGTGACCGCGAGCAGACTGGCCGGCGACCCCATCTCGGCGAAATTGACCCGCGCGCCCGGCAACAACGCGGACATCGGGGGATTGAAAGTAGTGACACCCAACGGCTGGTTCGCCGCCCGGCCTTCCGGCACCGAAAACATCTACAAGGTTTATGCCGAGAGCTTCAACGGGCCCGCGCATCTCGACCAAATCATTGAAGAGGCGCAGGGAATCGTGACGGCGGCCTTGGCGTGAGATCGCCCGCCCATCCCGACGCGAAATGCCGTCCCTGACCGAAACCACTCGCGCCGACGCGATCCCACTTGCCGTGGACCTCGACGGTACGCTCATCCGTACCGATATGATTTGGGAATCCCTTGCGCGTCTCTGGCGCCGCCGCCCGCTCACGGCGATTTATAGCCTGCTCGCCCTGGTGCGGGGCCGGGCTTATTTCAAACAACAGCTTGCCGCCCGGGTAACGGTGGATCCGGCCGAACTCCCGTATCACGCCGATTTTCTGGCGTGGCTCAAAGAGCAGAAAGCGGCCGGCCGGAAATTGATACTCGCCACCGCCTCGGACCGCAAGATGGCCGAGCCCGTGGCGGCATATATCGGAATTTTTGATGAGGTGATGGCGAGCGATGGCACCACGAATTTGCGTGGCGCCAATAAACGCCGGGCGCTCAGCGCGAAGTTTGGCGAGCGCGGTTACGATTACGCCGGCAATTCGTCCGTGGACCTCGGCGTCTGGCCGGGCACGCGGGCCGCGATTGTTGTGAACGCGCGCCCCGGCCTGGCGGAACGCGCGGCCCGGCTCACGGAAGTGTCCCGCGTCTTTGGGTAAGCCTGCTTTCCGCGTTGCCAACGCGCCGGGCCGAATTACCATGGCCCTCGTTTATGATTCCGCCGCATATGTCCGCCACCCCCGCCGCCCGTTCCGACGGCCGGCAACCCGACCAACTGCGCCCGATCCAGTTTAAGAACAACATCGCGCCCCACGCCACCGGTTCGACCCTCATCGAGTGGGGGAATACGCGCGTCATTTGCGGTGTCACGGTGGAGGAAGGCGTCCCGCGCTGGATGAAAGAGCAAGGCGTGACCGGTGGCTGGATTACGGCCGAGTATTCGATGCTTCCCTACTCCACGCTGCAGCGCAAACCGCGCGACATCACGAAGGGAAAAATTGACGGCCGCTCCCAGGAAATTCAGCGCCTCATCGGGCGCGCCATGCGCGCCACCCTCGACCTCGAAAAACTCGGCGCGCGCACCATTTGTGTGGACTGTGATGTTCTCCAGGCGGATGGCGGCACGCGCACCGCCGCCATCACCGGCGCCTACGTGGCGCTCGTCATTGCCATCCGCCGCCTGATCGCCGGCGGCAAACTGACCGAGAATCCCATCCTGCATGCCGTCGGCGCCGTGAGCGCCGGGATCGTGAACGGCCAGGCGCTGCTGGATTTGTGTTACACGGAAGACGTCGGGGCCACCGTGGATTTCAACATGGTGATGAATTCAGCGGGCGAATTCATCGAATTGCAGGGCACGGGCGAGGAAGCCACCTTCAGCGAGAGTCAGCTCGCCGAGATGTTGAAACTCGGCAAGGTGGGCGTGCGACAACTCCTCGAAGCCCAGGAGACGGCGCTCGCCCAGGCATAAACCACATTTTTTGCGCTCCCCCAATTGAACGCCCGGCCCTTCCGATCACCCAGGTTTTTCCCGTGAACGTCACCACGCTTGTTCTTATCCGGCATGCCGAAGTCGAGGCCCGCTACCAAGGCGTCTTTGGCGGGCGCATCGACATGGATCTGTCACCGCGGGGCCGGGAACAGGCGGCAGCGCTGGCCCGCTATCTTGAACCCCGGAAGTTCGACGCGATCTACGCCAGCCCGATGAAGCGCGTGCAACAAACCCTCGCGCCCCATCTGACCAACGGAGCACCCAAACCCGTGCTCAAGCCCCAATTGGAAGAGGTGGATTTTGGCGCCTGGACCGGACTGACTTTTGCCGAAGTGCAGGAACAATTCGGGGCCCGGGCCTCATCGTGGCTGGACCAACTGGCCGCCGGGACCATTCCCCGGGCCGAAAGCGCCGCCAGCTATCGGGCCCGGATCGAACCTTGCGTCCGCGAAATTTCCCATCGCCACGATGGGCAGCACGTCGCGGTGTTTTGTCACGGCGGTGTCATCCGCCAGGTGCTCGCCATTCTGCTCGACTTGCCGCTTCCAAAGACCGCCGGGTTTGAAATTGATTACGCGAGCATTACCGAGGTCGAAATCCACCCGCACCGCGCGGAGGTTCAGTTGCTCAACTTTACCCCGTGGCGCGATCTCCGGTCATGAAGCGCGCGACGATCTGGAAGACTTCGATTCTCACCACCCCGGAGGCCGAGGACGCCGTGACGGAATTGCTGGCCGCCCACGTCGCACCCAGCCCTTCTTCCTATACGGATGTCGATACGGGCCGGACGAAAGTTTCCACCTATACAACCCGGGCACCGGCCAATGCTGCCAAAACGAAACGCACCCTGCGACAACAACTGGAGCAAATCAAAGCCCGTGGCTTGAACATCGGAGCAGCCCGGATCACCATTCAGAAGTTACCGCCGGAGAACTGGGCCAATTCATGGAAACGCCATTTCCCGCCGCTGGAAATCGGTGACGCGCTGCTGGTCAAACCCAGTTGGAGCCAACGCCTTCCGCGCCACGGCCAGGCCTTGGTCATCCTGGACCCCGGCCTCAGCTTCGGCACCGGCCAGCACCCGACCACGGAGTATTGTCTGCGGGAACTGGTGCGAAACCGGCGCTCCCCGCGATCACCAATTTCCTTCCTCGACATGGGCACGGGTTCGGGAATTCTTGCCATTTGCGCCGCTAAACTCGGTTACGCCCCAATCCACGCGTTTGACTTCGACCCGCAATGCGTCCAGGTCGCAAACGCCAATGCCGCGGCAAACCGCGTCGGTGAGAAAATCCAAATCAGCCGTGCCGATCTCACTCGCCTTCCCCGGCGGAGCGCGAAGCGATATAACGTCGTTTGCGCCAATCTCCTGGCAAACCTGTTGATCGCTGAGCGCGATCGTATCCTTGCCCGCGTGAAACCGGACGGCGTGCTGGTCGTGGCGGGAATTTTGAAACGCGAATTCCCGGAGGTGCAGGCTGCGTATGAAGCCGCCGGATGGCGACTGGTTGCCAGTCGGGCCCGGAAGGAATGGCGTTCCGGAACATTCGTGAGATTCTCAACTTGAGAATCGTTGTCGGCGCCAAAACTACGGCCCTCAAATCTGACGCAGGTGGAATTCCAAACCTTCCGCCACGCCCGTCCCGTGGGGAAGCTGGCTGACGAATCCCTGTTGCTGGCGAACTACCGCCTTCACGGATTCAATCCCGTTGGCCGGTGTCGCAAGCCAGCGGGCGAAAGCGAGCTTTAGCATCGGCAAATCATTCAAGTGATCGCCGGCCGCAAACACCTGCTCCGCGGTCAGCCGCAACCGCCGCGTCAATTCCGCCAGCGCCGTGCCTTTGTTATACGCGACGTGACAGAACCGGGCATAAACATCATTGCGCACCACCGTTAGTCCTGGAAAGCGAGTGCAAAACGCCTCCAACTGCGCGTGAATCAAATCGGCATCGCCGTTGTTGCCCGCGATCAGACAAAACGGTGAATACGGATCCGCATAAACCGTCGCCCGGAAGCGGGCGTTCACCCAGTCGATCAACCCGCCCACCTCCTTCTGCACCCGGGTAAAAAGCTCGGCGTGGTCTCGATTACAAGCGGCGTTCCACTCGGTCAACGGCGCGTAACGCACCCCGTCGTGCTGGTAGATCTCCCGCTCGACCAGCACAAGGTAGTCCGGCTGAATGGCGATCCGGGAACGCGCCAGCGCTTCCATCAAGCTCGACATGTCGCGCCCGGTATTGATCACCCACTTCGCCCCGCGCGCCTGCAGCTCTGCGATCAAGGCCACAAGGCACGATGGAATGGGTGGGCTTTCGAATTCGGCGAAAATGGTGCCGTCGAAATCCGTTGAAATCAGTTGGATGGGCAGGCTCATGCTCTGGGTTTAGGACTGCGTGGGTCGCGTTTCCCTGACCCACATCCAGAGCATAGGGGAATCAGGTCACCCCGCGCAACATACCTGAGGTGGCGCGCCGGTGAATACCTACCGGTCGCGTCCAGCAGGATTCCCGATGGACTGCACCAAGAGCCGCTCCCGCCTCAGGTACAGGCGGGCCAAGTGGCCAAAGACCCAAATACCCAGCAGACCGGCACTCAAGTCCAGCAGATCAAAAGTGCGGTTCGCGAAAAACAACTGGGAAACCTCCTCGACCACGGCCAACCCGACGACGATCGCGCTGCCGACCAAAACGCTCAGGCGACCACAACGAAAGGCGGAACCCAGGAGGACTAGATTCACCAGAAAGGCGAGCAGGCCAAAAAGGATGAAGTGCCCGGACTTGTCGCCGCCCGGAAGCAAGCGCGCCAGGCGAAAAAGCCACCGCACCTGCCCGGTGTCAGCCAGCCAAATCAGGGCACCCATGCCCAACCCAAAAACCACCAACGCCACCCGGGCGCAACGCATGATCGACGGACGCACGTGCCTTTGACCACGCCGGTCGGTTTTCGTTCGGATTTACTTTCCGTCCGGTCCGGTCGTAACTCCGCCCCAATCGTTCAACCCGCGCTCGCAAACATCGCCCGCCGGCCCAAGGCCAAGCAACTCCAACGCCTGGCCCACGAGGTAAAGCGAGCCGGTGACGACCACGAATGGATCCGACTCAGTTCGATTCGCTGCTTCGGTCAGTGAGGAACATTCCACAGCCACGCCGGGACGAATCGCGC
>CAZIJO010000183.1:8698-13027 GCA_964539515.1 uncultured Bifidobacterium sp.
CGCAACAAACCTCTGCCAACTCCCTAGCCTTCGCCGTTCGCTCACTCCCCACTGGGACGGTCAGAATGCGCGAAGCCAGCGGGACAAGCTGGGCGCACATCGGACGCCAGTCTTTATCCGCCAACATGCCCAGAATCAGGGTAGGTTTCACGTCCGGAAAATGTTGCCGCAGTGCCGCAGCGAGCGCCGCCACCCCGGCGAGATTGTGCGCACCATCCAACAAGATCCGTTGTCCGCCCGGGCGAGTGATGAGTTGCAATCGCCCCGGCCAGTTCACCTGGGCGAGACCGGTTCGGATCTGGGCTTCGGCAACCGGAATCAGCGGCTGCAAAACATCCACGGTCGCCAGGGCGAGCGCGGCGTTAAGCTGTTGGTGGTCGCCGAGCAACGGAAGCGACTCGTGCGGCGGGAGGCGGGAAGCGTGATCGGACGCGACATGGGTGAACGGGGCGTTCAACGACCAGGCCGCCTGTTGGATGACCGCTAATGCCTCCGGCTCGGTGGTTGCCGTCAAAACCGGCACGCCGGGCTTGATGATGCCTGCCTTCTCGGCCGCGATCTCTGTCAGCGTATTGCCGAGCCATTGCTGGTGATCCAACTGGATGTTGGTGATGACACTCGCCAGGGGCGTCACAATGTTCGTCGCATCCAACCGTCCGCCGAGCCCCGTCTCCCAGATCACCAGATCGCACTTCTGTTCGGCGAAATAGCGCAAGGCCATGACGGTGACGAACTCGAAGAGCGTGGCGGCAGGCGTGCCGCCTGCCATGCAGGGCGGCATCCGGCCGCCCGGACTGGCGCTCGAACTTGTTGCGGTTTCGCGAGTTTCCGCGCGCTCGGATTTTCCAACACCTTTGCCGTCGGGCTGGAAGCCCGGCTCTACGGCAGGCGAGACGCCCGCCGCCACTTCCGCGACCAACCGAACGACGTCGGCTTCGCTGATAAGTTGGCGATTGACCTGAATCCGCTCGCGAAAGGAAACCAGGTGCGGCGAAGTGAACAAACCCGCGCGCAATCCGGCCGCGCGATAGATGCTCTCCAGGATTGCGCAAGTCGAGCCCTTGCCATTCGTGCCCGCAACATGAATGAAGCGGAGTCGGTCCTGCGGATTACCAGCGCGCTCGGCGAGCATGCGCGTGGTTTCCAGCCCGAAATTCGTGCCCAACCAGCGCAAGCGGTAAAGATACGCAATGGTCTCGTTGTAAGTCATGTCACGGTGAGGCTGGGCGGGCCAAAACTTCCGCCTTTGTGTCAGGTGTGCCAGGAGGAGCGGTGGCGGGCGCATTCTGAAATTCTTGCCCCTCAATAGTAAGCCCTAAAATACACGGCAAGGCGGCCATGACGTCCGAGCGGAGCTGGGGCGAGGTCGTCGCGCCCAGGAGGAGAAACGGAAGGGCCGGGAGGGAATCGACACCCCGCGCCCGCAACTCAAAAACCACCCCTTGCCGATCAACTTCGGACATTCGCGAGTCAAAGAGCAGTCTCACGAACAGGCTGACAAAAACTTGATTCAGCTCAGTATCATGTCGGAACCAAAAAATCTCCCTGGCGCCGAGGATTTCTCGAGGGTCGCTTTTGGCTAATCGGAAGACGGTTTCGACGAGGAGATTTGTCCGGCCGGTGATTAAGTATTCAGTGGCCGCAGCCCTCACCGCGTAGCTATTGTGGCCGCGCGCGATTCCGGTCAGGAATGAAACGGCGTTTGTGGCGGCGTGGCCAATTTCGGCAATGGTTTCAAGGTACTCGAGCCCATCTGCATAATGGTTATCGGGGCAAGATTCAAAACAGCGGATGATGTCGGGGATCGCAGTTTGCGCCGTTTCCCCCATTTGCCGCAGCAGATCGAGTGCAAATTGATGGTCTTGGCCACAAGGCTTGGCCTCGGACCACTGCCACGATTGCGGGAGATGCCATCGGATCCATTCAAGCTTTTGGAGCAAAGGACGGTGACTATGGTCTTTCAACTGATCAATCAAGAAAGGCAGCACAGCCGCATCTTTTGCGCGAGCCAGTCGCGTCCATTCGCTCGCAGGACGTGGAGCATACTGGTTTTGCGCCACCGGCCACCGGTTCCCAAATGCCCCGGCGGCCCAGACGAAAGCAACGCCGACAATCACAACAACTGTCCACAAGATGCGGCTGGGGCATGTGTACTTCGTACGCGACTCTGGATTGGTTGTGGCTGTCCTCAACGGTCGCATCCCGGAAATGGAGGGTTGAAAAATGACGGTCGGCAAGAGTCAGCCCCGCGGACCCAATTGAGGCTATCTATCAGCTCCAACTCCGCGCCGCACCAACGCAACTCATACAAGAGCTGAGTTGCCCGCACGCAATTCACAGCGGGTTCGGGTGAATCGGCACGTGTTTCGCGCCGATGAAACCTCTGAACAGCGGATGCGGATGGTGGGGTCACTTCACAATACAAACTCCGCGTGACAGCGACGCTCCGCCTCCAACTTGGCCGACTGCTTCCGCGGTGGAAACATGGCAAGCATTTCTTCGTTCCACCCCACAGCTTGCTCGAAGGTCATCCGATTGCGGTGAGGAAGCATCCCACTCCAATCAGGAAACTCCAAGGTTGGCGTATCGTGCAGATCACCGTTATTCGTTGGCACAGGCTTGTCGAAGTTTTTCATAGAGTTCCGCGGTCCCATGCTTGATGATGGACGCCCGCAATTCCGGCTCCTCCAAGTCCAGCCGGTTGATAAGGATGAGTTGCACCAGGTCGTCCATGTCCTTGAGCCGGCGCAAAGCTTTGCTGTGTTGCAGCGCGTGGCACTTCAGGGCAATCAGATGCAGCAAGGAAACCACCCGCACGGGAGTGCCCTCCAGCGTCGTGTTGATCGCCGCCTGCTCCGGTCGACCGAAAACGGCTTCCGAAACAAACATCAACTCCACGTCCATGCCGCTTTCGTCACGGGGATCGAACTGAGCGAAATTGGCCGCGTCCTTCTTGACCGTCATTCCCATGTCGCCAAGCAACTTGCCCAACTGCGCCCGGCTCCCACATTGAACAATCAGGTCCAGGTCATCGGTCGCGCGCACATATCCGTGAGCGAAAACGGCATAGCCGCCGATCACCAAAAAGGGAATGCCCGCGTCGCCGGCGCGCTTCGCTCTTTCTCGGATCGGGCACCGGGCCATACACTCACAGCGGCTTCTGGTGAATCTGCACGTGCGCCGCGCCGATGAAACCTTTGAACAGCGGATGCGGCTGGTGCGGTTTGCTCAGAAACTCGGGATGAAACTGGCTCGCGAGGAAGAACGGATGCCCCGGCAGTTCGATGACTTCCACCAGCTTCCCGTCGGGCGAAGTGCCGCTGAAGACGAAGCCAGCCTTCTCGAATCGTTCGCGGTACGCGTTGTTAAACTCGAAACGATGCCGGTGGCGTTCGTTGACCACGAAGGACCCGTAGAGTTTGCCGGCCTGGGAACCCACGGTCAATTGGCAGGGCTGCGCGCCGAGCCGCATGGTCCCGCCCTTCTTGGTCACCTTCTTCTGCGCATCGAGCAACGCGATGACCGGATGCGGCGTGTCGGGGTCAAATTCCGTGGAGTGCGCCTTCTCGAGCTTGAGCACATTCCGCGCGAACTCAATGGTGGCGATCTGCATGCCCAGGCACAAACCGAGATAGGGAATCTTGTTCTCGCGGGCGAACTTCGCGGCGCGAATCTTCCCTTCGATGCCGCGCTCGCCAAAGCCGCCTGGCACGCAAATGCCGCCCAACCCTTCGAGCAATCGCTCGCCGCCCTTCTTCTCCAGTTCCTCGGCATCCACCTGGACAATTTCCACCCCGCTATCATTGCCGATGCCGCCGTGAATGATCGCTTCGTAAACCGATTTGTACGCGTCCTGCAAGCCGATGTATTTGCCGACGACGCCCACCCGGACGCGATGTTGCGGGGCGACGAGCTTGCGGATCATCTCCTGCCAGTGGGCCATTTTCGCCGCCGGGGCATCGAGGTGTAACACGCGGCAGACCAGATCGTCGGCGCGCTCGCGCTGCAGGACCAGCGGCAGCTCGTAAATCGAATGGTCCACGTCCATCTCCTCAATGACGGCCTCAACCGGCACATTGCAGAACAGGGAAATCTTCTGGCGCAATTCCTTGTCCAGCGGCTTTTCGCACCGGCACGCAATGAGGTGCGGGGCAATGCCGATTTCGCGAAGTTTGGCCACGCTTTGTTGCGTGGGTTTGGTCTTCAATTCACCAGCCGCCCGGATGTAAGGGACATAGGTCACGTGAATGAAGCAAGTGTTGCCGATACCGGCTTCGAGGGCGAACTCGCGGATGGCTTCCAGGAATGGCAGCCCCTCGATGTCGCCGG
>CAZIJO010000184.1:0-12912 GCA_964539515.1 uncultured Bifidobacterium sp.
TGATGGATCCGAATCGAGCCGCCGCCAAGTTCCACGCCGTTCACCACGATGTCGTAGTGCTGGCCGCGAACTTTCTTGGGGTCGGACTTGAGCAACGGAATGTCGCTCGCCACCGGCGCCGTGAACGGATGATGACTGGAATACCAGCGGTTCTGTTCGCGGTCGAAACCGAGCAGCGGAAATTCGATGACCCAGAGGAAATTGAATTGATCTGCCGGGATCGTCAGCTTGCCCTGCGTCTTGAGCACGTCGGCGCAATAGAGCCGGATCTTGCCGAGGATTTCGCACGCGGTCAGCCATTGATCGGCGGCGAACAGGATCAAGTCGCCTTCCTCGATCTTGAGTTTGGCGATGAGCGCCTGTTTTTCCGCGTCATTGAAAAACTTCACGATGGGCGACTTCCATTCCCCGCTCTCGACCTTGATGTAGGCGAGACCTTTCGCGCCGAAACTCTTGGCGTATTCCGTCATGGTCTCGATCTGGCCCTGTGTCGCGCCGGCCATGCCTTTCGCGTTCATGGCTTTCACCACGCCGCCATTGGCGATCGCGCCGCTGAACACCTTGAACGTGCTCGCCGCAAATTCTGAGGTGAAGTCCACGAGTTCCATGCCAAACCGCGTGTCCGGCTTATCAATGCCGTAGCGGTTCAGCGCTTCCTCGAAGCTGATGCGCTTGAACGGGGTGGGCACGTCCACGTTGAGCGCGGTTTTCCAGACGCGTTTGATGAGCCCCTCGATGAGCGCGTAGATGTCTTCGCGTTCGATGAAGCTCATCTCGATATCCACCTGCGTGAACTCGAGCTGACGATCGGCGCGCTGGTCTTCATCCCGGAAACAACGGGCGATCTGGTAATACCGCTCGACGCCCGCAACCATGAGGATCTGTTTGAACTGCTGCGGCGATTGCGGCAGCGCGTAGAACGTCCCCGGCTCGCGACGATTGGGCACCAGGAACTCTTTCGCGCCCTCGGGCGTGGACTTGAACAGGATGGGCGTTTCAACTTCGAGGAAGCCCAACTCGTCAAAAAACACCCGGGCGGCGGTGGCCACTTTCGAGCGCAGGCGAAGATTGCGCGCCATTTCCGGTCGGCGCAGATCGAGATAGCGATAACGCAGGCGCAGCTCTTCATTGACCTTGTTCGCAACCTCGGGATCGTCCACGGGGAACGGCAGCACTTCTGCCATGTTTAACACTTCAAACGACCGCGCCATCAGCTCGACTTCGCCGGTGGGGATTTTGGCGTTGTTCGTGCCGGCGGGACGCTGGCGAACGGTGCCGGTGATATTGACGACGCATTCGCTGCGTAAACTCGCCGCCTGCTCAAACAGTTCCGGAGTCCAATCGGACGGATCGAATACCGTCTGTGTTCGGCCTTCGCGATCGCGAATATCAATGAAAATCAGGCCGCCAAGATCACGGCGGGAGTGGACCCAGCCGGAAAGGGTTACCGCCTGCCCGATGTGAGCCGGGCGCAGTTCGTTGCAATGATGCGTTCGTTTCATGTCAAATGCGGGCTGCGATATTCGGAATGTGGAATTCGTCAACCAAAGTGAGCACCGATAGTGCTGGTGAATCGCGCTGAATTCAAAACCTTTTTACAAGGGACCGGCCGAGGCGGGGAAGACCCAGCTCAAAATCCGTTGCCCGGCGAACACCCAGATGACGGCCGCGGCTGCGATGTAGGGGCCATACGGGAGGCGCGAAGACCATTCGCGTTTGCCCAGCACAATCAGCGTGACGCCCACGATCGAGCCGATCATGGAACTGACCATCAGCGAGAAAATCGTTGCCGGCCAACCCAGGAAAGCGCCGATGGCGGCCATGAACTTTACGTCCCCGAGCCCCATCGCCTCCCGGGGCAGAACCAGTTCGGAGGCGACCACTTCCAGGTGCTTGCATTGTTCGGGATCCAATTGGTCATCGCCGATCTCCAGCCGTTTGGCCAGCAACGCCAGGCGCATGGTGACGTCCAGGTAGCAACGATCCACCAGTTCCAACCGGCGCACCCGCATGTGAATGGTATCGGATTGCCGGTAGAAAATGTCCTCGTAGGGGATGTCCCGGTCCGGCAGATGAACGGCCGACTCGGAAAAGACGATCTTCGTGTCGGGTGGCAGTTCGATTTTTTGGCGACCAAACATCAGCTTACCCAACCGCACGATGGCATACATCACCCCCCCACCCACACCGATACCGAGCAGGCTGTTCATGAGGCTGGCAGCAACCTTTGCCTCCCCATGCAGCGCCGGCAACACCAGCGACAGGACGAAACCAACGATAATTCCACCAAGGGTGATCTCGTCCGGGATGATGAAATGCTCGAAATCAATGAAGGTGGCGGTGATGAACCCAGCCAGCAGGAGGCAATACACCAGCGCGAGCGCGGCGGATTCGCGACCGAAGGCGAGCCAGCAACCAAGGAACGCCACCCCGGTCAGCAGCTCCACCAGAAAGTAGCGCGGCGAAATCGGCGCCGCACAGTTCTTGCATCTGCCGCGCAACGACAACCAGGTCACCAACGGGAGGTTGAGAAACCACGGAATGGAATACTTGCAATGGGGACAGTGGGACGGCGGCGACACCACACTCAGCCCGAGGGGCATCCGGTGGATGCAGACATTCAGGAAACTCCCGACGATGCTGCCGAAGACAAAGAAAATGAGCGACCAAAAATGGTGGGGCACGTGCGACCAGACTTCGGAATCAAAAATTGGTTCAATGCCCATAGACGTTTTCCATCAAAGCTTGCCGCATTATTTCCGTCGGCGCGGGCTGGCTGCTCCAGATTTCCAGCGCCTTCGCGCCTTGGTACAGCAGCATCCCAAGGCCGTTGGCCGTGCGACAGCCCGCCACCTTGGCCGCCTTCAGTAACGCCGTTTCCGCCGGCCGATAGACCATGTCGTAAACGGCGCGCGCCTGCCGAAGGGAAAACTCCTTCGCCGCGAACGGCAGTGGATCCTCCGGCTTCAACCCCAGCGAGGTGGCATTGAGGACCAAGTCCACTTGCGCGCCCGGATAACCAATCTCAACCTTCAGGTCGGGGCGGAGCGTGCGGATTTCGTCGGCCAGGGCGGCCGCCCTGGCTGCCGTGCGATTAACCAGGTGGAGTTCACTCACCCCATCCGCGGCCAGCTTCAGTGCGGCCACGCGCCCGGCACCGCCGGCGCCCAGTAACAGCACTTTAGCCCCCCGCAATTCCACCCCCAGGTCCTCGCGCAAGGAACGCGTGATGGCCTCGGCATCCGTGTTGAAACCACGGGCACAAATCGTCCCGCTGCCGTCCGGCTCGAAACGGATCGTGTTCACTGCCCCCCACCTTTTTGCCGAATCATCGAGGACATCCACCATGTCAACGGCCAGCAGTTTGTGCGGCACGGTGAGGTTCAACCCGACAAAAGCCATGCGTTTGGCGCCGGCGATGGCTTCGCCGAGATGTTCCGCCTCGACTTCAAACGCCAGGTAACGCCAGTTCAGCCCCAACGCCGCGATGCCCGCGTTCTGCATCGCCGGCGAAGCCGAATGCTTGACGGGATGACCGAAAACCGCGCAGTAGCGCGTGGTGGCGGCAATCGGCTGGCGGAATGGCTCGGACACGCGCGAGGTTGTACGGGAAACCATGCGAAGTTCAAAGTTCAAACTCGCCGGCGGGGACCAAAGAAGCATCAAGCCGCTTGCAAATCACCCACGGTGGATCGACAATTTTTTGGCATTATGCGTCTGCAGTTTCCAGCCGGGATACGGTCGCCCGCGATTGATACCACACGGCGAAGGGCGTTCACGCTGATCGAGTTGCTGGTCGTCATCGCCATCATCGCGATCCTGGCAGCGATGCTGTTGCCGGCGCTGAGCAAGGCCAAAGCCCGCGCCCACACGATCGCGTGCCTGAATAATCTCAAGCAGCTCTCCGTGTGCTGGCATCAATACGCGCTGGACCACGAGGATTTGCTGGCGCCGAATAATTCCGTGGCCGACATTAATTCCGGGAGCGCCCTGGCTTCCGGCGGGTCGTGGTGCACAAATAACGCCCGCTACGACTCCGATCCGGCGGGGATTCAAAACGGGTTGTTGTTCCCTTACAACCGGTCGCTGGGCATCTATCGCTGTCCGGCAGACCTCTCCCGCCTCGAGACGGCGGACGGAACGAAGCTGACCCTTCCCCGGCTGCGCAGTTACAACATGAGTCAATCGTGCAATGGGTGGCCGGAGTTTGCCCCCACCCTCAACAACCTTATTCCCACCTACAAAAAGCTTTCAACCATTCGCAACCCGCCGATAGCGCAATTCCTCGTTTTCCTCGACGTGCACGAAGATTCCATCTTCGATTCCCTGTTTGGCATTCCGACGCTGCAGTTCTGGGGCGACGCGCGGATGTGGTGGGACATTCCGGCGAACCGCCATCAAACCGGCGGCAGTTTTTCCTTTGCGGATGGTCATGCCGAGCGTTGGCGCTGGCAGGTTGCCAAAACGGTCCGCGCCCGCTTCGCCGCCCAACCAGTGCCGGATCAGGAGCTGGCGGATTACCGCCGCGTGCAGGGCGGAATCAAGCAGTTCAAGGACTGACACGCACCGGGCCGCGCCGGAGTTTTGTCCCGTCCTCTGCTGCGCTTGTCGCTTGCAAATCTCCCGGGGGAGATGGACTATTTTTCAGCGCCCGATGAGTCTGCAATCACCAGCATGGATCCGTCCGCCCAGGTTTTTCCCTTCGCGGCAAAGGGGCTTTACGCTCATCGAATTGCTCGTGGTCATCGCCATCATTGCGATCCTGGCGGGGATGCTCCTGCCTTCGCTCACCAAGGCCAAACTCAAGACGCACGGGATTTCGTGCATGAACAACCATCGGCAACTAACCCTCGCGTGGCGGATGTACTCGGACGATAATAATGACAAATTGCTTTATGCCAGTGAATCGCTCGACTGGGATAAACTCTGGACGGCCAATTACGCCTGGGTCACGGGCACGCTCAACCCCTCGGGGACCAACCCCACCGACTGGGATCCCGACCTGACCATCAAGAAAAGTCCGATGTGGCCTTATTGCGGCCGGAACTTGAGCATTTGGAAATGCCCCGCCGACCGGTCGGGGGCAATAATTGGCTCCGAGTTCAAGCCCCGCGTCCGCAGCATTTCGATGAACGTATTTCTGGGGGGCTGGGGGGGCACTGACGGCAACTGGGGGCCCATTTTCAGCGCCTACAAGATTTACCTCAAGCAGACCGAACTTCATGATCCCGGCCCGTCAAAGACTTTTGTCTTCCTCGACATGCGCGAGGACAGCATAGACATGGGTAACTTTGCCACGCGCATGGCCGGCTGGCCCAACCAGCCCGACAACTACGGCTTCTACGACCTGCCTGGGTTCTACCATCATCTGGCCGCCGGCTTCTCGTTTGCCGATGGCCACTCGGAGATTCACCGCTGGCGCGATGAGCGCACCATGCCGCCGCTCGTCAAAGCGGGTCTCGTCAACGACAGTTTCTCCTCACCAAAAAACGTGGATGTCGGCTGGCTCCAGGAGCGATCCACCCGCCCGCTCAAGTAACCGCAAGACCCCACCAGCTTGTCTTTGAGGCGCAGGTCGATTAGAATCCCCAAAGTGAAATATTGGAGCTTTGCACGTATTGCCCGCAACCTGGTCCGGCTGGGGCTGCTGATCGCTTGCACCAGTTCGTTAACATCTGCAAAGCCCATCCGCCTCCACAACGAAACCATCACTCCCGGCCTGCCGGGTGGGCAAGCCGACCCAGCAACAACCGACCGGTCCGCATCCGGCTTGTTCCTGATCCAATTCACCGGCGCGTTGCCACCAGCGGCGCGCCCCCAGCTCAAGGCTCTGGGAGTCGAACTAATCCAGTATGTCCCGGAGGACTCCTTCGTCGCCCGGTTTGAGAATGTGCCGCCTGGGCGAGTCAGACAGCTTGAATTCGTCCGCTGGATCGGGCCGTATCGGCCGGAGCACAAAATCCACAGGACCTTGACCGGAGCACCCCTCGGAACGACGAATGCAACCAAAGCCGCCACTAGTACCTCCACAACCCAGACCGGTGTCCTCGATGTGGCTGTCTTGCTTTCCCCACGTGCCACGCCCGCCGAACGTGGCCAGGTCAGACTTTCCTTCAACCAGCTTCGCCAGGAAAGCACCCATCGTTTTGGCGGCGTGCTGCGGGGGCGAATCTCGCGGGGTCAACTTGACGCCCTCGCCCGTTCTGATGCCGTGCTCTGGATCGAACCCGCAAGACCCATGCGGCTGTTTGATGAAGTCTCCAGTCGCATCGTCGCCGGAGATGGCCCACCCGGGCAGACCTTCGTGCAATCGCTGGGCTACACCGGCGCGGGGGTGACGGTGGCCGTGGCCGACAGCGGGCTCGACAGCGGGGACACCAATTCGATGCACCCGGATATCATGGGGCGGGTGAAAGCGCTGTTTCATTATGGTGCGCCCGGCCAATTGGATGACGCCGCGGACGAACACAGTCATGGGACGCATTGCGCCGGCATCATCGCCGGCAACGGTGCGACGGGCGGATTCGATGAGAATGGTTTTCTATACGGACTCGGCGTCGCTCCCGGGGCGAGTTTGATCGGACAACGAATTTTTGACGCCGCCGGCGGCTATGCCCCGCCGCCCAGTTTCGAGGCGCTGACCCGCGATGCCAAGGAGGCGGGCGCCGACATCGGCTCGAATAGCTGGGGCGACGACACGCAGGGCGACTACGACATCAGCGCCATGGAATTTGACGCGTTGGTGCGTGACGCAAACATACTCCGGCTCGGTGACCAGCCGTACATCCTTGAATTCTCCGCGGGCAACGCAGGTCCGGGAACGCAGACCATCGGGAGTCCGGCGGTGGCAAAGAATGTCATCGCCACGGGCGCGTCGCAGAACGACCGTTTCAATCTGCCGATCGAGGAGTTTTCGATCTACGCGGATGGCCGCGACGCCATGGCGGACTTTTCCAGTCGCGGTCCCTGCGCGGATGGTCGGATCAAACCCGATCTGGTGGCACCGGGGAGTTGGATCGCATCGCTACGATCCATCTACGCCAATGACGGATTCGCCTGGTGGCCGATCTCGTCGGACTATCTTTACCAGGGCGGCACCAGTCAGGCGGGCCCCCAGGTTTCCGGGGCCGCGGCCGTGTTCGTGCAATACTGGCGGGCAACGCATAACGGGGCCACCCCCTCTCCGGCTCTTGTCAAAGCCGCCTTGATCAATTCGGCCGCCGACATGGATGACGGACTCACGACCGATGCCGTCCCCAACAACGACGAAGGCTGGGGTCGGGTGAATCTGCCGGCGCTCATCGGCTCGCCGCGCGATTACGATTTTACCGACCAAACCATCTTGCTCACCAACGGCGGCGTGTTTGAAAAGCGCGTCCTCATTGGCAGCGCGGATGAACCGCTCAAGATCACGCTGACCTACACCGATGTTCCCGGCCTCCCCGCCGCCGCGCTTGCCTTGGTTAATGATCTCGATCTTGAAGTAATCTCCCCCACGGGCGAACTGTTCCGCGGCAACCGCTTCGCCGACGGTGAATCCGTTCCGGCTTCGCCATTGCCGGATACGGTCAACAATGTCGAGGCGGTTCACCTTGTCGCCCCGGTCCCCGGGGAATATCTCATCCGGGTGCGAGCGATACGCCTGGTTGAGGATGCGCGACTCGATTCTGCGCCGGAGGATCAGGATTTCGCCCTTGTGATCTCCGGAAAGTTTGCGGCCCCCGGGGTCGGGATCGTGACATTTAATCGGGAATTCTATCGTGCCCCCGATCAAATTACGGTAAGCCTGGCTGACTATGACCTCGCCGGACAGGCAAACGTAAACCTGCAGCTTCGTAGCCCCAAGGAGCCGGGGGGCGAAACCGTCACCCTCCTGGCCAAAGGCAACCACGGCGTGTTCACCGGCGTCCTGGCGACCGCAACGGGAACGGCCACCGCGGATGGCGTCCTTCAAGTGGCCAACGGCAATCTTATCGAAGCGGTCTACCCCGACACGACGCCACCCGGAAACCGCGTCGACACCGCCCAAGTGGATTTGGTGCCCCCGGTTATTTCTGGCGTGCAGGCCACCAATCAATTCGGACAAATCACGGTGCGTTGGGATACGGATGAAGCCGCCCGCGGGGAGATTTATTTCGGGTCCCCGGTGCCGAATCTGGCCGCAACCAATCGCACGTTGGACCTCTCCCACGAATTTGCCCTCTCCAGTATTGCCGAAAATCAGGTCGTGAGGTTTTACGTTCTCGCGCAGGACGAAGCCGGCAACCGCACCACCAATAATAACGGCGGAAGCTTCTTTGCCATCACCAATACGCAATCGCGGACGGTTCTATTGCTGGATTCCTATGTGGACTACTCGGATCTCGGGGTCAGCACGCCGCCGCTTTCAGGCTACACTGATGCCTTAACCGCGTTGGGCACGAGTTACGACGTCTTTGACGCCCGGACCGATCCGCCTCCGACCCTTGGGCAGTTGCAGCCGTATCGCTGCGTGATCTGGCGGGTGGACGAAGTCGCCCCGCCTGATCCGGTGCTGGTGCAGAGAATCGCGAGTTATGTGGCCAATGGCGGTTCGCTTTTTGTCGCCTCGATGGAGGCGTACGCGCGGTTCGGGGAAGCAGGGTTAACGAGCTTTTTTACCGATACCTTGCAAGTCCAGGCCTTAACCGTGAACCAACCGGTGAACGACGTGGTCGGCGCCCCGGGCGATCCCATCGGCTTCGGCATTGACGCGACCTTGGATTACACGCTGTACGAAGAACTCGAGGCGGTCTTGGAACTGGTTTACGGGATTGTCGACCCCTCCGACTGGATAGCACCCACGACCAACGCTGCACCCGTTTTGGTGGCGGACAATCATATCGTGGGCGTGCGGGCGCCGAAAACCGGAGTGGACCTGCCCGGACGCGTGGTATTTCTCTCGTTCCCGTTGGATACCGTCCCGGTCGGCAGTGGCATTGGCAACAATCGCGCGGGCCTCCTGCAAAACATTCTTCACTTCCTCGCGCCAGCGCCAAACTCAAGTTCCGTCACCCTCGACAGTGATGAATATTCCTTGCCGGGCCGGGCGGTACTCGAAGTGGAGGATGCGGACCGGAGCGGCCAAGGGTCGGTGATTGTCACGGTGCTGAGTCCCCAGCGAACCAATCAGCTCAACGTGACCTTGCTCGAGACGGCGCGGGACGGTTTGTTCCGCGGCAGTGTGATTTTTGCGGCGACGAACACCGGCCCGCCGGGAGTTTATGTGGTCAGCGCCAATGACACGGTGCAGGTGGATTATTTCGATGCCTCCGCCGGGCGGACGAACTCGGTCACCGCCACTATCAACACCAATGCACCGGTCATCACCGGCGTCTTGATCGATCCCGGCTATCTGGAAGCGATCGTTACGTGGAATACCTCCACCCCCGCCGATTCGCTGGTTCAGTTTAGCGATTCACCCAACAGTTTTCCCATCAACTTCACGGCGTATGATCCGCTGCTGACCACTGCGCACGAAGTATTTCTTACCGGCTTGCAGCCCAACACGACTTATTACTTGCGAGTCACGAGCCGCGACCGGGCAGGCAATAGCACCACGGATGACAACCACGCCGACCTCTACGAATTCACCACCTTGCTCCCACTCACGCCGCCCTGGTCGGATACGGTTGAAACCAACGACATCAAGTGGTCCGTCATCACGGCCGAGGAATCAGAATCCGCCTGGGCCCGGGGCCAGCCGGGCGGCGGTGAGACGGCGCATTCGGGCACCAATTGCTGGGGCAGCAACCTCGCCGGCACCCCCATCAGCCAGATGGAATCCTATCTGATCAGTCCGGGGGTGTTGTTGACCGGCGGCAACAAGGCCACCCTGCGGTTCTGGCATAATTACGACTTCATGGCCCGTGGAGAATACGAGTTTCAACTGGCGGCCATCGAGATCATCACCAACGTCTTTACCGCCCCCGAACTGCTCTACCAAATGCCGGAGGATTACTCCCTGGGCTGGGAGGAAATGGAAATTGATCTGACGCCCTACCTCGGCCAGGTCGTTTACATTGTCTGGTATCACTTCTTGTTTTCCTTTGAAGCGCCTCCACGTCCGGGCTGGATGGTGGATGACATCTCCATCAGTGTGAACACGGTCTCGCCCGGCACGGTCCAGGTCACCAACAACGTCTGGCAATCCGTATTCGCGCTTACGGGCCCGAGCGGGCGCACCGGCAAAGGTCGCTGGCTCGCCATTACCAATGCAACCCCGGGTGAATACGTTGTCCAGTTTGGCGATGTCCGGGATCACCACACCCCGGCAAACCAGACCAATACGCTCGTCCCCGGTGGCACGATTACGTTCAGCGGCAACTACACTTTTGCCGATGCCAATTCCAACAGCATTCCCGACCCTTACGAACTGGAACACTTCAACCAGTTGGATCCCCTGCGCACGCAGCGCACCGACACCGATCACGATGGGCTCAGCGATTGGGAAGAGTATGTCGCCGGCAGTGATCCGGTTTCGCCGGGTGCGACATTCCATGTTTCCGCCGCCGTCCTGACGAACGGGCTGCTCCGGCTCAATTGGCCAGCCGCGCCTGGCCACGGTTACCGCGTCCTGGGCAGCAGCGACACCATCAACTGGTCTCCAGTCACCGATTGGCGGCGCGTTGCGGGCTATTCGGCAAACCTGAGCTTGCCGCTTAACACCAACGGGGCCGCGAGCTATTTCCGTCTCGAAGCCCAGCCGTAAACCGCTGGACAGCCCGCGAACCACTTTTACCCTGCAGGCGTGTTGATCGCCTTTCACAAACCCTACGGCGTGCTCTCGCAGTTTACGGTGGATGGATCGCCGAATCGTCCGCTCGCCGAATTTGGGTTCCCCAAGAACGTCTATCCCATTGGCCGCCTCGATGCGGACTCGGAAGGTTTGCTGCTATTGAGCGACGAGCCGGAATGGAACGAACGCCTCCTCGAACCGCGCCACGCCCACGAGCGCGAGTATTGGGTGCAAGTGGAGCGCATCCCAAGCCCGGCCGCCCTGGAGCAACTCGCGGCCGGCGTGTTGATCCAGGGGTGTCGAACCCGGCCGGGCCGTGCGTGGCTGCTTGATCCGCAACCGATCGTCGCAAAGGAACACCTCTCACCGTCCCTCACCCCAGCTGATGGGGAGCAGACCCGGCCGGGTGGTGCTCCCCTCATCCCGCCGCGCAATCCCCCCATTCGGTTTCGCAAGAGTGTCCCGGATTGCTGGATCGCCTTGGAATTGATGGAAGGCCGTAATCGTCAGGTGCGGCGCATGACCGCCGCCGTGGGCCATCCGACACTGCGACTGCTGCGGGTGCGGATTGGCGCATTAAAGCTGGGTGAGCTGCAGCCCGGCCAGTGGAAAGTGCTCGCGTCCGCCGAGCGAAAACTGGCCGCCGGGATATGAACCGCAATCCGCACAGCACCCCGGAACGTTGCGGCGCTGTCCCTCGCTGATTCCAGACAGGCCTCGCCTCGCCCACACGGGGATTTGACAAGCGACCTGTTCCGGCTAATTCTACCGCCATGAAGACCATTGCATTGCTAAGTTCGATAATTCTTATGGCCACCATCGCCGCCCCAGCGGAATCCATCTACGACCTCAAACTCAAGGATATTGACGGCAATGAAGCCTCGTTAGGCGCCTACAAGGGCAAAGTGCTGCTCATCGTCAATGTTGCCTCCAAATGCGGTTATACCAAGCAATACGCCGGACTCGAAGCCATCCAGCAGAAATACCAAAAGCAGGGCTTCACCGTTTTGGGCTTTCCCTGCAACCAGTTCGGCGGTCAGGAGCCCGGCAGCAACGAAGAGATCAAGCAGTTTTGCTCCAGCAAATTCAACGTCACCTTTCCCCTGTTCGACAAGATCGACGTCAATGGCGACAAACGATCCCCGCTGTACACCACGCTTGCCGGCAAGGACTCACCGTTTCCCGGGGATATCAAATGGAACTTCGGCAAGTTTCTGATCGGCAAGGATGGCAAAATCCTCAAGCGATTTGGGTCGAGTGATGCTCCGGAGTCGCCGGAAGTGATCGCGGCCATCGAAGCGGCACTCGCGGCCAAGTAAGAGCCTCTTCCGGTGGGCAAACCGGCATTGGAGAATCCCATCTATAAACCGGAGTGCGGACGAACAAACAAGTCCGCACTCCGGTTCCACTGATCAGTATTCCCGGTTCGTAATGATGCCGGGCTGCGGCACGGGATACCTGCCATTCTTGTCGGGCAGCACGGGTGCCGGCGAATCCGCAGTGAGCTTGTCCAGCCCCGGGGCCATTTCATGCTCGCAGTTGAGCATATCCTCGAAGGTGATCTCCTGCCCGGTGTGCGCGGCCATTCGCCCCATGGAACTCACGGTGCTGACAGTGACGCCGCGTTCCACTTCATTGTACGGGGTGTCGTTGCGGATGGCATCCATCAGGTCGTTCCATTCGTTCTGGTACCAATTCTCTTCATCCTTTGGCACCTTGGAAACCCAGACCCGATCGGCGCTGCTCGGCGACTGGCCTTTGAAGATGCTGGAGGGCGCCCCGCAGTCACCACTCTTGGAGACAATGGCGCTGCCTTTGGTGCCGTGGATGTAGCTCGAAAAGTTGTCATTGCAGCCTGTGATACAGCGGCCATCGAAATAAAATTTGCTGCCGTCCCCAAACGTGTATTCCACCGAATAGGTGTCAAAATTCTGATCCACATAGGGGATGCCCTCGGGACTTTGGCGATAGTGCCGGCCCCCCAGCGCCTGGGCCTTGACCGGCCAGGAATTCTTCATCCAGCTCAGATGATCAATGATGTGAATGTAAAAGTCGTTGTAACAGCCCCCGCTGGCCCAGATGAAACTGTGAAAGCGCTGGATTTGATACATCAGATCGCTGATGCCCGGCGGCTTCGGCAGCGAATTGAAATACGC
>CAZIJO010000185.1:0-12832 GCA_964539515.1 uncultured Bifidobacterium sp.
ATCGGTGAGACTTTACGAAGCGTATGGAAAAGGCTTCGGCATGGCTTGGCAGGCCGCCGAATACATCGCGCCGATTTACGTCCGTCGTGCAAAACCCGAAATAGCCTGGGCAGCGATAGAACCGAACCTGAAGCACTGGTGGCCCGCGGACCACGCACAAGTCGCGCCTTTGGTGCTATTGACGAATGAGCATCTGGAAACGTTGATGACGCCAGAGCGCTGCCAACTCGTTTTGTCCACGCCGCGTGGACCAGAAGGCGTAAAGGCCGGGAAATAGAGTATGACCATTGACCCACGCCTTCGTCGCGTCGTCGGGATGCTCACGCTGTAAAAGTTGATGGTGAGGTTGATTGATGTTTGAGAGAAAAGCCTATGACGCTTGATCCACGATTACAGCGAATTGTTGCCAGCCAGCCTTATCCGTTGCTCTTCGCCACCATCAGCGGCGCGCACCTTTACGGCTTCCCGTCGCCGGACTCGGACTTCGATCTGCGCGGGGCACATGTGTTGCCACTCGAAAAGGTCGTTGGCCTGAAGGTCCATGATGAAACGGTGGAACAGTCCATGGTCGTACCGCCCGACACTGATTTTGATGGTAGGGCGCGTCACTCCGTGCGCGCCGTCGGCAAAAGCCCAAATGGCGGCGCGCAGGGGACTGACGCGCCCTACCACTCCGGCGCGCTGGAAATGGACATCGTGAGCCATGACGCGCGGAAGTTCTTCGGCTTGCTGCTCAAGAAGAATGGTTACGTGCTGGAACAGCTGTTTTCTCCGCTCATCGTCCACACCACACCCGAGCATGCGGAGTTGAAGACCATCTGTTGTAGCAGCGGACGTCAGTGCGCTCATTCTCGTCCGCTGGGAGGCAAGAGCCGACTCACGTCGGCTGCTACCGGGGTCATTACGAAACATCACTCGCATCACTACTTCGGCTTTGCGGAGACGCAGTGGAAGCTGTTCGACAAGGAACGCCCGCGCCGGGTGAAACCGCTGCTCTACGTCTATCGCGTGCTCCTGACGAGCATTCACCTGATGCGCACCGGCGAGGTCGAGACGAACCTCGTCACGTTGAACGAAGAATTCCGCCTGCCGTACATCGCTGACCTGGTGGCGCGCAAGCTGGCCGGGCCGGAAAACCTGGCAACGGGCCAATTGCTGGATCCCGAGATCGCTTTTCACGAGTCGGAATACCAACGCCTGCGCTGCGAATTGCAGGCGGCACATGAAGCCAGCCCGTTGCCCGAAACGCCGAGCGACGCGACGCGGGCGGCGCTGAATGATTTGTTGGTGCGCGTGCGGTTGAAGAATCGCCCGTAGAACCATTCACGGCCGGGTGGCGGGCAACACGGACACCGTCAACGCCGATGCGGCATGGCTCGTGTGATAAACGCGCTGCGTTGCCTTCTGAAAATCCTCCGGCTTTGCGGTGGCGATTTCCACGAAGGTCTGGGGGTTGCGGTCCACCAGCGGGAACCAGGAGCTTTGCACATGCACCATCACCCGGTGGCCGCGGCGGAACGTGTGGCACACATCCGGCAGCGTGAATTCGATCTTCGTCAACTGGCCCGGCGTCATCGCGGCGGGTTTTTCGAAGCTGTTCCGGAAACGCGACCGCATGACGTCACCGCGCACGAGTTGCTGGTAGCCACCCATGACGACATAGGCGGGATTCGGCTCTGGATTCGGAAAGTCGGCGTCATATACATCCATCAACTTCACCACCCAATCCGCGTCCGTGCCGGTGGTAGTGACCTGCAAAGTGACCTTGAGCGGGCCGGCAAACGTCAGGTCTTCCTCCAGCGGGGCCGTTTCGTAAACGAGCACATCAGGCCGCGACGCGGCGAACCGCTGATCATGCACCGGATAACCGCGCGGATAACCGGTCGTGACTTCGAGCGTGAACGGCACGGGCTTGGCCGGATCGCTCACGTATTCATCGAAAGCCGGCGCGCCATCCGCGGGCGGGGTGAACGCGAGGTTGCCACGGGGATGGAGGTACAGCTTTTCCTCGCGCACGGTGCGCGGCGGCCAGGTATCGAAACGGCGCCACTGGTTCAGGCCGGTTACGAAAACATAGGCCTCGGGCAAAGGGTCGTTGGTGTCGCCCTTCAGGAACTGCCGGAAGAACGGCAGCTCAATGTGCTCGCGATAAAACGCGGCGGTCTTGGCGTGGAACTTTACGTTCCCCAGCTTGTCGCCGTCCTTGCTCCCCCAATCCCCATGCGCCCACGGGCCCATCACGAGCAAGTTGGTGATCCCGGCGTTCTGCCGTTCCGCCGCGCGGTACGTCTCCAACGCGCCGAAGAGGTCTTCCCCATCGAACCAGCCGCCCACGGTCATCACGGCGCAACGGATGTTCTTGAGGTGCGGCCGGATGTTGCGCGCCTGCCAGAAGGCATCGTAGTTCGGGTGCGCCAGAAACTCGGTCCACGCCGGGATGGCGCTCTTGAACAGCACCGTATCGGAATTGGCGAGCGGCCCCATGCGCAGAAAAAAGTCGTACCCGTCGGGATTGTTGAAGACGAACCGTTTGCCGCCATCGCGCAACGGGTCATCGGATTTCTGCTCGAACGAGTAGAAGAAACCAACGTTCTGCGAGAGGAAGAAAGCGCCGTTGTGATGGAGATCGTCGCCCATGAACCAGTCGGCAATGGGCGCCTGCGGCGAGGCGGCCTTGAGGGCGGGATGGCTGTCGATCATCCCCATCGAAGTGTAGAAGCCGGGGTAGGAAATGCCGAACATGCCCGCCTTGCCATTGTTGTTCGGCACATTTTTTACGAGCCAGTCAATCGTGTCCCACGCATCGGTGCTTTCGTCCGTGTCCCGGGCGCCCTTGCCTGGTTTGAACGGCCGCACGTGAACGTATTCACCCTCCGAGGCGTAGCGCCCGCGGACGTCCTGGGCGACGAGGATGAACTTGTCCCGCGCCAGCATCGCAAAAGTGCCGTTGAACCCGTTGTAGTTGTCCGGGCCGTAGGGCTTCAACGCATAGGGCGTCCGCGTAAGCAGGATGGGCCAGGTCTGCGCATCGTCCTTGGGAACGTAAACGCGCGTGAACAGCCGGACGCCGTCGCGCATCGGAATCCGATGCTCGTACTTGGTGTAATGCTCGGCTAGCCAGGCGGCATTCGTCTCGGCGCCCTTTTCATCGGCGGCGTCAACACGGGGCGCGGCAGTCAGCAGCAGAGAGAGCAGGCAATAAACGGAACGCGGCGAGAAATGCATGCGCGGCATTGTTCGCAAGCGACTCCTGCTGACAAGGCAAAACTCGGACACTCCGGTCCGCAACCGATACGGTCGGGGGCCGCGGGAAGATTCCATTTCTTACTCCTGAACAGCTTCGTAATCCTGATCTCCCTCGACCCAGTTTGAGCGGCGGGGTGTTGCCGAGACGATTAAGAGGAAGATTAAGATTATGATTAGGATCGAAAAGACACCGCTCTGTTCCGCGCATCCCCCGCCACACGTGCTTTGACACCCATCCGGCCAAGGAGTACAAAACTCTCCAGCATGCTGACCCCGTTCCGCTATTTGTTGGTCCTCGGCTGTCTGCTCGCGCTCCCGACGCGGGCCGAGGAGGCGGGCGACCGCACCCTCAATGAGTACCAGCACAACTGGCCGCAGTGGCGCGGACCGCTGGCCACTGGCGTGGCGCCCCATGCCAATCCCCCGCTCCACTGGAGCGAGACCAACAATCTCCGCTGGAAAATTTCCCTGCCCGGCAAGGCCCATTCCTCCCCCATTGTCTTCGGCGACACGGTTTATGTCACCGCCGCCGTCCCCGTCGGCGAGGCGCAAAAGCCCGTCTATGACGATGCCCCCGGTGTCCACGACAGCGTGCCGGTCACGCACCGCCATCAATTCATCGTGCTCGCCCTCAGCCGGCGGGACGGAACCGTGCGATGGAAAAAGGTCCTGCGCGAGGAGTTCCCGCACGAAGGCGGTCACACCACCGGCAGCCTCGCTTCGAACTCACCCGTCACCGACGGCGAACGGCTTTACGTTTTCTTTGGTTCCCGCGGCCTTTATTGCCTCGACCTGACCGGCAAAGTGAAATGGTCCAAGGACCTCGGCCGCATGCAGACGCTCCATGCCCACGGCGAAGGCAGTTCGCCTGTGCTGCACGGTGACATGCTCATTGTTTGCTGGGATCACGAAGGCGACTCGTTCCTCCATGCCTTTGACAAACGCACCGGCAAGGAGCGCTGGAAGGTTGCCCGCGACGAGAAAACCTCGTGGTCCACGCCGCTGGTGGTCGAGCACGAAGGCAAACCGCAGATCATCGTCAGCGCCACGAAACGCGTGCGCGGCTACGACCTGGCCACCGGCACGCAACTTTGGGAATGCGCCGGGCTGACCGACAACGTCGTTTCCTCCCCGGTCTTTAGCCAAGGGGTGGTCATCGCCGGGAACAGCTATTACCAACAAGCGATGCTGGCCATCCGTCTGGCCGGCGCGAAAGGTGACGTCACCGGCACCGATCGGGTGGCGTGGAAACTCAACCGCCTGACGCCCTACGTCTCCTCGCCGTTGCTCTACGGCGACACGCTTTATTTCCTGCGGCACAACCAGAACATTCTTTCGCGCCTCGAACCCGCCACCGGCAAGCCGTTTGGCGAACCGCTCCGGCTCGAAGGCATCCGCGACTTCATCTTCGCATCCCCGGTCGGCGCCGCGGGCCGCATCTACATCACCGGCCGCGATGGGGCGACCGTCGTCCTGAGGCATGATCGCGATAACGCCACCCTGGCGGTCAATCATCTCGACGATTCGTTCAGCGCCTCCCCGGCCCTGGTGGACCGCGAACTCTACCTGCGCGGCGAACGCTTCCTCTATTGCCTCGCCGAACCGTAGCGGCGGGCGTCCCGCCCGGCGGAAAAAACTCAAACCCAGCCGGGTCGCTCGAAACTTTAGTGAATCTCAAGAATCGCGTGCGCCATTTCCGGGCGGCGAGACGCGCGTCCTCGACGTCAGGCAAGATGCCCGCCGCGCCAAATTGGCGGCAAAATGCGGCAGCCCCGGCGATGGGTGCGACCTTAACTCCAAGCTTTCCAAAAAGCCCAAACCCCGCTAAACAGCAGCCATGCACAAATCGTTTTTAGTTTTTGCGGCCGCCCTGCTCGTTCCCACGCTGACCGCGGTCACTGCCCACGCAGCCGAGGTCAAACCGCTACGGGCGTTGTTGATCACCGGCGGTTGCTGCCATGATTACGCAAAGCAAAAGGACATTCTCAAGCAAGGCCTCGAAGCCCGGGCCAACGTCGTGGTGGATCAAATCCACAGCGACAGCGGCGCCACCAAGCCGCCGCTTGCGATCTACGGCAACCCCGATTACGCCAAGGGCTATGATGTCGTGATCCACGACGAATGCGCCGCCGATGTCAGTGATCCGGCCACCATCAAAGGCGTCCTCGCCCCGCACCGCGCCGGCACTCCCGGGGTGAATCTGCATTGCGGCATGCACTCCTATCGCATCGGCAATCCCAACGAGCCCGCCACCGCCGGCTCGGAACGCGCGATGTGGTTCGACTATCTCGGCCTCCAATCCAGCGGCCACGGCCCGCAGCAACCGATTGCGATCCAATACACGGACAAATCGGCGGCGCTCACCCGCGGCCTGTCCGATTGGACCACCATCAACGAGGAGCTTTACAACAACATTCAGGTTTTCCCGACGGCGAAACCGCTCGCCCGCGGCAAGCAGATCACCAAGAACAAGGACGGCACACCGAAGGAAACGGAAACCGTGGTTACCTGGGTCAACGACTACCAGGGCACGCGCGTGTTCAGCACCACCATTGGTCACAACAACGCCACCGTGGAGGACGCCCGTTACCTGGATCTGGTCACGCGCGGCCTGCTATGGGCCTGCGGCAAGCTGGACGATCAAGGCAACATCAAACCCGGTTACGGTCCGAAACGGTAACTACGAACCCGCTTTGAGGAGCGAATGCCGCCCATTCAAACCGTAGGAGACGACGTGAGGAGTCTCTAATTTGCGTTCCACCAGGCCGGGGAAGCATGAGACTCGTCACCTCGTCTCCTACAAAGCCAAGATTCTTTTGACCACCCCTGGAGCTTTTCCTCCGTTCGATGCTCGCAGCAACTCAGCCGGGTCCAACTGCTCGATTCCAGACCGACCACCGCCACGCCAACCAACCCACGGCCAGCGTCGCCATGCCCGCAGCACTTTCCAGTGGCCGCCGGTAAATGGTGAACCCCGTGATCGCCAGCGTACTTAGCACAAACACGCCGGGCACCCACGGCCAACCGGGAACGGCCAACTGGGCTCCTTCCCGCCGCCGCAGGACCATCAAACCGCAAACGGTGGCTGCCGTGCTTAGCCCAAGCGTAAAACCGATGAACGTCAGCAACTGCTCGTAGGCGGCGCTCCAAAGCAGTCCGAGGGCAATGATGGTTTGAAACGCGATGGCAGCGCGGGGCGGACCGTCGGCGACGGCGAGCCACCGCGGCAGATGCCCCGCGGTCGCCATGCGGGAGTAAACTCGCGGCCCCGCCATCGTCATGGAGGAAACTGAAGTGAGCAGGGCGAGCGCAACGAGCGCGGAAATGGCATGGCCCAGGGCCGGTCCTCCGATGGCTTGCGCCGCCACACGGCCGATGTCGAGTTTGCCGGCCAGGACTTCGACGGGCGCGGCGAAAACAAACACCGCGTTCAAGCCCAGATAAAGCAGCATGACCGTTCCCGTGCCGAGCAGCAGCGCCCGCGGCAGGTTGCGACCCGGCTCGCGAATCTCGCCGCCGATATAAACCGCCGCATTCCAGCCCGAATACGAAAACGACACCCAGACGAGCGAGACCGCAAAGGTTGAAACCGCCACGGGCGAGGCACGCACAGGTTCAAAGGGAGCAAAAGTGATGCGGCTGAATCCGTACCCGATAAAGGCGACGATCAACAGGACTTTGATTAACACCGTCCAGTCCTGCGTCCGTGCCCCGCGCTGCACGTGGGCGGCATGTAGTAGGGAAAACGCGAGGATGAGCAACGAACCGATCAACTGCGGGGGCAACCCGCCCAGCCAGGGCCGGACGTACTCGCCAAAGCCCATCGCGGCCGCCGCCAGGGGCGCGGAGAAACCGACGAGCAAGGAAACCCAGCCGGCCAGAAATCCCGCCGCCGGATGCAGCGTTTCGGAAAGAAACGTGTATTCACCGCCGGACTCCGGGATGCGGCGGGAGAGGGCACCATAGGACAACGCCCCCAGCGTGGCCAACCCGCCGCCCAGCACCCAGGCCAACAACACGAGTCCGGGCGACTTGAGATCGGCCAGCAAAAACCCGCTCGTGGTGAAAACGCCCGTGCCGATCATGCTGGCGACCACCAGGGCCGCCGCGCTGGTCAGTCCGAGCTGGCGCGCCGTGTTCACATTGGGGACGGTTACTTCCGGGTCTTGCGAAACCGAACGACGTAATTGTCCTTCAGAAGGTCCTGCTCCTCCATCTGCTGAAATCCCGCCGCGATGATTTCCGCGGTGAACACTTCCTGCCCCGCCCGCACGTGATTCATGACCCAATCCGAGCTTTTCCCCGGCACGCGTTTGAACTCGACCAGCAGCACCTCGCCGCCCGGACGCAATGCCCGATGCAGTGACGCCAACGAACTCTGCGGATATTCGAAGTGGTGATAAACGTCGCAGATGAAGGCGAAGTCGATGGAGTTGGGCGGCAGTTCGACGGAGCGTTCGGTGCAGAGCACGGTCTGCACATTGGCGAGACCTTCGGTCGCCGCCCGCTCCCGGATGCGCTCCAGGAAGGCTGGCACGATGTCCACGGCAATGACCTTCCCTTTCGCCCCCACGGCGCGCGAGAAATACGGGGTGAACAGCCCCGTCCCGGCGCCGATGTCAGCCATCACCATGCCCGGTTTGAGGCGGGCAGCGGCGACAATGGCTTCGCGATGATCATAAATCTCCCGGCCTTCGCGTTCAAAGCGCTCGACCCACTGGGTGACATCGAGATCCGGTTTCAGGTATTCGGCGTTGACCCCGGGTTTGGCGCTCGGCTCCGGCGCCGTGGCGGTGGTCGTGACAGTTGGTGGCGATGTCTTGCAGCCGGTGACCGCGCCACCAAGCAACGCCAGCAATACTGCGGCGCCACCCCACAAGTTAGTTCTGGCTTTCATAATCAGCGGCGGCAGGTTGCGGTCCACCTGCACGGTTGCCAAGCTCGATTTCCCTGGCGCGAAGACGGATGAACAACGGATCGGTTGCGCGGAGAATCTCCCCAACCTCCCAGCCCGTGGCGGCCAACTCCGCCAAGCACCCATCGCCGAGGTTGCGAACCGTGGACCCGTTCAACTCAGCCCGTTAACAGCCAAGGAACGATTCCTGGAGCAATTGCTCCAGCGATTTCATCGTGGTTTGCAATTCGGCGCACGTCCGCCTGATCCGCCAATTCGCCGTAACTTCCTCGACGCGCGCCAACGCGTCTTCACACCGTTCCTTCAAGGGCAACCGTTCATCGTCCGGCCCCAAACGGCCGATCAGTTCCCGCACGCGATCGATTCGCTGCCGCGCCTCCGCAATCTTTTCCCATGCCCGATCCACGCTCGCATCGCCGCGTTTTACTTCCTGGAGCAAACGACATTCAAACGTCCGGCAACAATCCGGGCGATAGGGATAGATGCTGCATAATTTTGCCCTTAACGCCCGACAGGGTTGCAACAACAACCCACCGTCACCGGCGTCGGCGTCCTCGATTTCCAAGCCCATGACTTCCAGCGCGGCCGCGTCGTCGCGGCTCGCCAATTCAACATCGGCGAACAAGGACCCGTCGCAGCAGAGCCCGCAGCGGGTGCAAAGGACATCGGTCAGGATCGGTTTCATTCGGGGACGGTCATCACCCCCCAGTGATGATTGTTACCCGGCGACAGTGCAAGCCTGGAGAAGGCAATCCTTGCGGCTTACCCCGCCGCACCGGCAGGGTGGTTTGCTTTGGAGTATTCGAAGGCCAGCTTTTGGCAAATTTGGGGGTGGCCAACCGGCCGGAAATATGGTACCAAAAACCTATGAGACTCGGACTACCCGTGGGCCGGCCGGCCAGACTGGCGCGCGCCTTCACCTTGATCGAACTGCTCGTCGTCATTGCCATCATCGCCATTCTCGCGGCCATGTTGCTGCCCGCCCTGGCCAAGGCCAAAGACAAGGCGGTGCGCGCCCAATGCCAGAACAATGTCAAACAGCTCGCATTGGCCATGCATCTGTATGCCACCGAGTCCAGAGACCACTTGCCCGAGGCGAATTGGAATTCGCCGTGGGAGGTAAAAGGCTGGCTTTACGACGCTTCCCGGGGCAGCGTGCCCGACCCCAACTCCGCAGCCTATCGAACCAACGTCGCCCTCGCTTACCAGAGCGGTTTGCTTTGGGAATACATAAAAACTCCAGCCGTTTACAAATGCCCGGCGGAAAAGACCAACGCTATTCCAACTTTCAATTCCCGCGCGCAAAAGCTGGCCAGCTACCTCATGAATGGCGCAGTTGACGGATACGGTGTCCCTCCCAGCAAAGGCGGGCCCGTGGGCGGCGTTGCCTCCAGTTCGTATAAGACAACCCAATTTCGGCAGGACGCGATTATCTTCTGGCAGGCGCTGGAAACCAACCCCGGGGATTGGAATGACGGTTCGAGCACGCCGGATGAAGGCATCACCAAGCTCCATTCCATTGGCACTTCCGTCGGGGTCGTGGACGGCCACGTCGAATATTTGAAAACCTTGAAATTCTACGCGGAGGCAGGGATCCGCGGGAAAAACCGGCTCTGGTGCAGTCCAGGGGCGCCCGGGGGCGGCCACTAACCGACATTTGGATTTGGATACTGTTGAAATGAAAAACCACTTTGGATGGTCCGTTGCTCTGGCCGTGACGCTGCTGGTGGCGCTTAACGGATGCAGCAAGAAGACCGACGCCAACGCCGAACTGGAACGGGCCGCCAGCACCCTCGCCAACGCGGAACCGGCGCCCGCCCCGGCGGCAGCGCCATCCCAGCCGGCACCAGCGCCCCAAACGACGGCCCCCGCCCCCGAACCCGCCGCCCCCCCGGCGCAACAGATGAACCAGGCCATGTCAGCCTATAAGGCCGGCCAACTGGAAGATGCGGTCACCCGCCTGCAAAAATTGCGCGCCATGCCCACCATGACTCCCCAACAGCGGATGGCCATGAATGACGCCATGGCGGCGGTCATGGCGGACATTTACACCCTGGCCGCCAAAGGCGACGCCCGCGCCATCCAGGCCGTCCGGCAATACGAGCAGATGCAAACCCAGCGGCGCTGAACGGCCGGCAATCGCCCACCGCCAGCCCAATCGCCTCGCCTCGCCTCGTCGCGAACCCGATGCGGCGACCCGGTGCAACCTCACTCGGAGCTCGACCGCACTTCCCCGCTTGTCCCCCTGCCCTGCCCGGTCCCCATTTGTGAGCTTGCGAAGCCCCACCGTGAAAACGGATGCTGACGCGGGTCAAACTTATGAAGGCTCTCGCCAAAACCAAATCCGAACCCGGTCTGCAACTGGTCGAGGTGCCGGAGCCGACCATGGGAATCAACGACGTCCTCATCCGCGTCAACCGCACGGGCATTTGCGGCACCGACCTGCACATTTACAAATGGGATGCCTGGGCGCAGCAGACGATTCCCGTGCCGATGGTCGTCGGGCATGAGTTCGTCGGCGAAATTGTCGCGGTGGGCTCGAACGTGAACGACTTCCGCGCCGGCGATGTCGTCAGCGGCGAGGGCCACGTCGTCTGCGGACGCTGCCGTAATTGCATGGCGGGACGCCGCCATTTGTGCGCCGATACCAAGGGCGTCGGCGTGAACCGGCCCGGCGCGTTCGCGGAATACCTGTCGCTGCCGATGACGAATGTGTGGCACCACTCGCCAGGCGTGGACCAGGATGTGGCGGCGATCTTCGATCCGTTCGGCAACGCCGTGCATACCGCGCTTTCCTTTCCCGTGTTGGGCGAGGACGTTTTGATCACCGGCGCCGGCCCCATCGGCATCATGGCCGCCGCCATTGTCAAACACGCGGGCGCACGATTTGTCGTCGTCACCGATGTGAACGATTACCGGCTCGCCCTCGCCAAGAAACTGGGCGCGACGGTGGCGCTCAACGTCCGGACCGGCACGGTGCGCGACGTGCAAAAGCAGCTCGGCATGAAGGAAGGCTTCGACGTCGGCCTCGAGATGTCCGGCAACCCGGCTGCCTTCCGCGACATGGTTGACAACCTGTGCCACGGCGGAAAAATCGCGATGCTGGGCATTCCGACCGAGCCCATGGCGATTGATTGGAACAAGGTCGTTTTCAACATGCTCACGATCAAAGGCATCTATGGCCGGGAAATGTACGAGACCTGGTATCAGATGAGCGTGATGCTGGAGAGCGGCTTGAACATTGCCCCCGTCATCACGCACCGCCTGCCGTACACCGAATTCGAAGCGGGTTTTGCCGCGATGAAAAGCGGTGACTGCGGCAAGGTGATCTTGAATTGGCGTTGAATTGCGACGTTGTGACCGGAACCGATCTGCCCGAATCACGTTATGAAGCCACCAGCGGAATCCTTGCCCCCTCCGACCCCGGCCGTCCTGTCGCTCATCGGTAACACCCCGCTCGTGCCGCTGCGGTTTGAGCCCGAGGGCCTCACCCTCTACGCCAAATGCGAGTTCCTCAATCCGAGCGGCAGCATCAAGGACCGACTGGCCAAGACGGTCCTGCTCGACGCCCGTGAACACGGCTGGCTGCGGCCGGATTCCATCATTCTCGAATGCACCAGCGGGAACACCGGCATTGCCCTGGCGATGGTCGGAGCGGCGCTGGGTCATCGCGTAACGATCCTCATGTCCAGCACGGCCAGCAAGGAGCGACAAAGCCTGATCCGCCAACTGGGCGCGGAACTCATCCTGTTCGAAAGCGGCGGCATGTACCAGACCGGAATCGAGATGTCCCGCCGGATGGCGGCGGACGACCCGCGCTATTTTCTCCCGCGCCAGTTTGAAAATCCGCTAAACGTGGCCGACCACGAGCACGGAACGGGAAAGGAAATCCTGCAGCAGGTGGGCGGACCCATTCACGCCTTCGTGACCGGGTTCGGCACGGGCGGCACGCTGGCCGGATGCGGCAAAGCCATCAAGCAAAGCTGGCCCACGGCGCGCATCATCGCCATGGAGCCGGCCGAACAGGCTTTGCTGGCCGGCGAATTGCCATGCTGCCATTTCATCGAAGGCGTGGCCGACGGTTTCATTCCGCCCCTGCTCCGGGATGCGCCGCTCGATGGCGAGGTCAAAGTCCGAAGCGCCGAAGCCATGGCCATGACCCGCCGGTTGCATCGCGAATTTGGCTTGCTGGTCGGAACCAGCTCCGGCGCGAATGTCGTCGCCGCGCTCTCCGTCGCCCGGGAACTCGGACCGCATACGTGCATCGTGACCATGCTCTGCGACCGGGCGGAACGCTACTTCAGCACGGCCCTGTTTGCCGCCGAGCCGGCGAGACATCCTCTCAATCCCTGATTGAGAATGAAGCGGGCAAAGCGTAGCCGCCGCTCGTGCCGGCGGTTGGTTTGAAGCCGGACCGACCGCCTGCGGTAGAGGTTGATTCCTCGCCGAATTCTACGTACTGATGAACCGATATGAAAACGTTCCTCCCCCTCCTTACCCTCGGCCTCACGTTGTCTTTGCCAACCATAAATGCGGCCGAGCGGTCCTCTTCCTCCCCGCCCAAACCGTATGGCCCGGTGCCGACCGAGCGGCAATTGCGCTGGCACGAAATGGAATTCTACGGCTTCCTCCATTTCACGGTGAACACCTTCACCGACAAGGAATGGGGCT
>CAZIJO010000186.1:0-12765 GCA_964539515.1 uncultured Bifidobacterium sp.
ACGAGGTCGGCGTTCAGGTTGTTCAGCGCGGTGCGCATCTCGGAGGCGTGTTCCTGGTCCACGCAAAACACGATGGTCTTGGCAAAGCGGTCGGTCTTCTTCAGGAAATCAGTCAGATGCCGGGCCACGGCCTGCGTGCGGGCGCGCAAGGCTACACGACGCTCAAAATCGCCGGTGGTGTAAACCTCGTCGGGAATCTCCCGCCCGTAGCGGTCGAGGTCGTCCTTGCTGGGCCGCCAGCCGGCAGCATCCCACTGCGTGACGATGCGATGCACGCGATATGGCGCGAGGAAACCGTCGTCGATGCCCTGCTTGAGGCTGTATTGATAGACCGGATTGCCGAAATACAGATAGGTGTCGCGGTTTTCATCGCGCAACGGCGTGGCCGTCATGCCGAGTTGATAAGCAGGCGCGAAGTACTCGAGGATTTCACGCCAGTTGCTTTCCTCCTTGGCACTGCCGCGGTGGCACTCGTCCACGATGATGAGGTCGAAGAAATCCGGTGCGAACTGTTTGTAGAGGCCGGGACGATTGGTGTCTTTGGCGATGGATTGGTAGGTGGAGAAATAGAGTTCCCGCCCATGCGTCACGACGCCACCCTCGATCTTGTGCCGGGCATCGCCGAAGACGGAGAAGGTTTTGTCCTTGGGATCATCCACCAGGAAATTACGGTCGGCGAGGTAGAGGATGCGCGGCTTGCGGTATTCAGGCGTTCGACACCTCACCCCATCCCTCTCCCCGGTCGAGGCGGAGAGGGTGTCTGATGCCCCCTCACCCTGGCCCTCTCCCCCGGTGGGGGCGAGGGGAGAACAAGTGCGATTCCAGCGGGAGGACCAGAGCTTCCAGCAGATTTGAAAGGCGACGACCGTCTTGCCCGTGCCCGTGGCCATCGTCAGCAACACGCGCTTCCTGCCCTGCGCAATGGATTGCACCGCACGATCAATGGCAATGCGCTGGTAATAGCGAGGCTCTTTGCCGGTGGTGAGGTTGGCGAGCGTGAGCAAGTGGGTCGCCACGGCATCGGTGATTTGTTCCGCGCCCCGCAGGCGTGACCAAAGGGCGGCGGGGCTTGGGAATTGGGAAATAATGCGCTCCAAGCCGGTGAGATAGTCGAACTCGATGATTTCGCGTCCGTTGGTGGCGTAGGCGAACTTCAGGCCGAGGATTTCGGCATAGTCCTTAGCCTGCTGCAAGCCGGTGGCGGCTTCCTCTTCGTCCGACTTCGCCTCGACGACGGCAATCGGGAAATCGCGATTGTAGCGCAGGAGATAATCGGCGCGTTTGGCTTTGCGGCGTTCCGTGCGGTTGCCACGCACGATGATGCGGCCATCAGTGAAGGTGCGTTGCTCAGCGATGGAATGAGGGTCGCGTTCCCAGCCCGCGGCTTGCAGCTTCGGCGTGATCAGGGTGCGACAGGTATCGGCTTCGGTTGCCATGCTGAATGGCGCAAGCGTAGTGCGCCGGAGCTTTTAGGCAATGCGAATCGGGCGCGGGGGAGGGGGAGGCAACGCAACGTGTCTGGAATTGAATGGAAACAAAAAAAACCGCCCCGCAGTTTCCGGCGGGGCGGTTTGCTTTTTCAGATTTGCTCAAGACCCGACGCTGGCGAGTTCCTCGTTTGTGATCACGTTCTGGATCTTGAACTGCTCGGCATGCATTCCGGGGTCGGCGCGGAAGGAGAGTTTGCCAAAGTAGCGTTTCTCCATCTCGATCAGATGTTTTTCATCCTCGCTGCGCAGGCGTTCCAGCACCGTCGGATTGACCACGATCCGCAATTGGAAATCGGATTCGTCGCGCGTGCGTTTCTTGAGGATCTCCTGCAATTTGCGCTGGATCTCCACGCTCATCGTTTCGGTGCTCTTGACCTTGCCGCGGCCCTTGCAGTACGGGCAATCGTCGTAAACAGCCGAGCGCACGCTTTCACTGTGCCGCTGCCGGGTCATTTCCATCAAGCCCAGTTGCGAAATCGGCAGGATATGGGTTTTGGCCTTGTCGCGCCGCAACCCCTCCTTGACGCGCTGATAAACGGCCTGCTGATCCCGGCGGGATTTCATGTCGATGAAATCGAGCACGATCAAACCTCCCATGTTGCGCAGCCGCAGTTGACGGCAGATTTCGTCCGCCGACTCCAGGTTGACCTTGAGGATGGCGCTCTCCTGGTCTTTACCGCCCTTGTGACGGCCCGTGTTGACATCGATGGCCACGAGGGCTTCGGTTTCATCAATGACAATATAACCGCCGCCCTTGAGATGCACCTGACGGGAGAAGGCGTTCTCCAGCTGCTTGCTGATGTTGAACCGGTCGAACACCGGTTGCGCGTCGGCATACAGGATCACCTTGCTGGCCGAGCGCCGGGAGATTTTGGAGATCATCGCCTTCATCCGGTCGCAGGCCTTGGCGTTGTCGATGATGATGCGTTCAACATCCTCGGTCAGGAAGTCGCGCACGGTGCGCTCGATCAAGTCCGGCTCCTGAAACACGCACGTGGCGGGCGGGCGGGTCTTGATATTCTCCTGAATGGTCTGCCATTCCTCCAGCAGCAAGGCGAGGTCGCGGACAAAATAGCGCTTCTGCTGGCCTTCGCCGGCGGTGCGCATGATGACCCCCATCCCGTCCGGGATGGCCAGTTCCCGCAGGATTTTTTTCAACCGCTGCCGTTCCGGCTGATTCTCGATCTTGCGCGAGATGCCGCTTTGATCCGAGTTGGGCAGCAACACCAGATAGCGGCCGGGCAGGACCAGGTTGGTGGTGATGCGCGGGCCTTTGGTGCCAATCGGGCCTTTGGTGACCTGCACAATGATTTCCGAGCCGGGGGAGTAGAGGCGCGGGATGTCCTTTTGCGTGATCCGGGGGCGGTCGCGTTTCTTGGTGGGGCGTTCCACGATCTCCACCCCGCTGTCGAACTGATTGGGCACGATGTCCCAGTAATGCAGGAAGGCGTTTTTCTCGAAACCGATGTCAACGAACGCCGCTTTCAAGCCGTCTTCGAGGTTGCGCACCTTGCCCTTGAAGATGCTGCCGACGAGTCGTTCCTCGGTGGTCCGTTCGATGTTGAATTCTTCCAGCTTGCCGTCCTCGGAAACCGCGACGCGGGTTTCGAGCGTTTCGGCGTTGATGATGACCTCCTTGTGGATCTTCTTTTGCGGCCGGATCAGCCGTTGAACCTTTTTGACCAGATTCGTGGCGGCCACCTTTATGGTTTCAACCAGCCCCTTGGGTGGTTCCTTGATCTTGACCGGCTCAAAGGGCTTTTCCTCCTCGACCTTGGCGGGCGTTCCGAGGTGGGGTTCGCGGTATTCGCCCTTGCCATGCTCATGGTGCGGGGGGGCGGTCGGCGCGCCTTCGGGCGGCAGACCGGCAGCTATGTTTTCGGCGCGTTCAATTTCGCCTTGATGGCGCTTCTCGAACAGCCGGTCCTGGCCACCGGCAGTTTCGGCCACCGCTTCGGCCCGGGCCTGGACGGCTTCGCGGTCGTGCTTTTGGGGTCCGTGGCCCAGCCCGCCACTGGGGCGGAAGCGCATGCCGCGCCGACGGCGGCCGGAATTTCGGTCACTCATAATTAATATCCTCTTCGATAGATGTGAACATTTTGCAGCAAGCCCATCGCGATCAACGAGCCGATCACTGAAGACCCGCCATACGACAACAGCGGCAGTGGAATACCCGTCACGGGCATCAATCGGATGTTCATTCCGATGTTGATGAATATGTGGCTGAACAGGAGCATGACCACTCCCGCCGCCAGCACTTTGCCCAGGCGATCGCGTGCCTGGCCGGCGATCCTCAATCCCGTGAAGAGGAGCACCGCGTAGAGCGTGATGACGATCACGCTGCCGACAAATCCTTTTTCCTCCGCAATGACGGAGAAGATGAAATCCGTATGGGCGGCGCCCGGCGGCAGAAATCCGCCCGCGGTCTGATCGCCCTGCCGCCAACCTTTGCCGGTGAAACCACCCGAGCCGACGGAGATGAGGGCCTGTTTGGCCTGGTAGGATTTTTCCTGCTGCAGGCGGCGAGCCTCGGCTTTTTGCTTGGGGGTGTCGTCTGGTCGCGCAAAATCCTGTCCGAAGTAGACCAGCAAACGCTGGCGTTGATACTCCTCCAGCTTGATCTGCCAACTGGGGGGGGCAAACAGGACGTCCACCAGGATCAGCGCCGCCATCACGCCCACAATCCCCAGGAGCCGGAACAAATAGCGCCGGGGCACGCCGGCGACGAGCATCATGGCAAAACCCGACGGGATGAAGACAAGGGCGGAGCCGAGATCGGGTTCTTTCATCACCAACACAAAGGGCAGCACGAGCAGGCCCATCGCCTTCCAGAAAATGATGGGCGCGCGCAATTCGTCCTGCGGGCGGCTCAAGAAATGGGCCATGGCCAGGATGAAGGCCAGCTTGGCGAATTCGGACGGCTGCAGGCTGAAGAAGCCGAGATCGAACCAGCGCCGCGCCCCGCCGCGCATGGTGCCGAAAACCGGCACCGCCGCCAGCAGCAGAATCGTGCCCCAATAGGCGACGAAAGACCAGCGGGCCAGGGTGTGATATTCCACCAGGCACAACGCCACCGCCGCCGTGAGGCCGACGCTGTACCAGACCAGCTGCCGAAACCAGAGTTGCTTGAGGACCGGCAGGCTGGCAGCACTCTCGCTGACCATCGTCGCGCTGAAAATGAACGCCACGCCGATAAGCATCAGCCCGGCGATCACGCCGATTTGCAACCGGTCCAGGCGCGGCGCGCTTTCATTGAGGGCGACAGTGTTCATCGAATTACCGCGGTCAATGCGTTCGAGGCGCCCGCCTTGGTGAGGTTTTGCAGTGCGAGATAAACATCCCGGGCGATCGGGGCGCAGGTTGAACCGCCGGAAACGCCGTTCTCCACCATGACGACGACGGCAAAACGCGGCTTTTCATACGGGGCAAAGGAAATGAACCAGGTGGTGTTCTGCTTCTTCCCTTGTTCCGTTCGTTCGGCGGTCCCCGTTTTGCCGCAGATGCGCAGCCCATCCACCCGGACATGCCGGCCCGTGCCTTCCTCCACGTCCTCGGTCTCCGCCAACATCGCCTGGCGGACTATGTTCAGACTCCGCTGGCTGACCCCCAGGTCGTTGCGGATGCGCGCTTTTGGAAAAACTGTTGGGGCGGCGAGGCTGGTTGGGTCGGGGGATTCCACCCGGTCCACGAGGCGCGGGAACAGAACTTTCCCGCCGTTCGCCAACGCCGCGGTCATGACGGCCATTTGCAGCGGGGTGACGTCCATCCCGCCCTGGCCGATGCAGATGTTGGCTTTGTCGCCCGCCGCCCAGCTTTGGGCCGCGGTCGCGCCGGGGAAATGGCCCGCGGCAATTTGGTTCAACGGCAGCGCTTCGGCATCCAGGCGTTGGCCCAGATGGAGGCGCCGCCCGAGTTCCAGCACGCGCGCAAAAACATTGTCCTGCAATCCCACTTGAATGAAATAGGAATTGCTGGACCGCACGATGGCCCGCCGCAGGTCGTAATCGCCCGGCGGCGCCGTATCGCCGATCATGCGCCGGCCGATGAAGTAGGCGCCTTTGCCGCCATTGTGCGGGTTGGGATCCACCCGAAAAAGGCGGTTGGGATCGAGGCCGCTTTCGAGTGCGGCCAGCGCCACCACGGGTTTGAAAATCGAGCCGGCCTGATATTGCTCGGCCGTCGCCCGATTCTTCTGAACCCCGAGTTCCTCATCGTGCCAGCGTTCGATTTCCGACTTGGAGAAACTCCGGATAAAGTTGTTCGGATCGGAGCTGGGCGACGAGGCCAGCGCCAGCAGGTCGCCGGATTCGACATCCATGACCACGACGGCGGCATGGGCATCCGCCCCGAGGAATTTGCGGACCGAGGCTTCGGCGGCCTGCTGCAGGCGGACATCGAGGGTGAGCACCACGTTTTGCCCCGGCACGACTGCGCTCCAAATGCTTTCAGTCTGGCGATAGCCGAGGTTGTTTACCTGGACCGATTTTGCGCCGGCCCGTCCCCGCAGTTCCTGATCGAAGCCGCCTTCGATGCCGACCAGCCCGCGGTAGTCCGGCATGCGGTACCAGAAAAAGGCCTCCTCCCCTTCGGCCGAGCTGTCATCCTTGCGCAAATAGCCAAGCACGTGTGCGGCGGTCGTGCCAAAGGGATAAACCCGCGTGGGCTGGGTTTCCATCGCGAGCCCCAGCGAGTTGAACGAGCGTTCCTCGAACCGGGCAAGATGCAAGGCGGAGAGGTTGGTGGCGACCGGATACGGCAGCGAAAGCCGCGTTTCGTAATGCCGGTAGAAATTCGTGCGATCCAGCCCGAGCGGAGTATTCAACACGCTGGCGACCTGACTCACGACGTTGCTGGCGACCCGGTAACGCGCTTCGCGGGCAACGTCCCGGGCCTCGGTTGCTTTAAGCTTTGTATATTGGGTGGTAACGGCGTTGAACCCCAGCCAGTCCTTCCAGAACGGAAGATCATTCGTCACCACTTCGCGCCGCCGGGTGCGCGCGTATTCCTTCTTGAAGGCGCTACTGAGTTCCTCGAGGTACAGGTTGATGTTGTAGCTGGGCCGATTGTCGGCAAGCGCCACGCCGTGGCGGTCGAGAATCTTTCCGCGCACCGCGGGCAGCCGGACCGAACGGAAGGACTGGATCTCGAGACTTTCCTGGTAGCGGCCAGCGTTGACGATCTGCACCCACCAAAGTCCGGTGAGCAACACCGCCAGCCCGGCGCAAAGCAGGACGGTCAGCAACTGGAGTTGCGGGTCGTTCTTTTTCAGTTGGTCGAACACTAACATCGGATTCAGTCCAAAGTCCGAAGTCTGAAGTCTAAAGTCCTCGGACTGCCGGGCATCATCGGCAGCTTTAGACTTTGGGCTTTGGCCGTTAGACTCATGGTTAATTTCTTCGCCGACGAATTTCACGGTCGGGTCGGAAGCTGGTCTCGATGACACGTTGATAACCCAGGGCATGGTTCAGCCACCCGAACATCAGGAAAATGACCGGCGTCGCCAGGCCGCCGCCGAGGCTCATGACCGCCCACTGCCAGAGCGAACCCCATCCGATCAAAGGTGATTGCCCAAGGGTTAACAAAATCAGAATGGATCCGGCCGGCGCCAGCGCGCTGGCCAGGAAACCAAGCACGAACTGGGCGTAAACCTGGTCGCGCAGAATGAGGTCGCGCCGCAACTGGACCAGAAAGCCGACGGCCAGGAGCGGCAGCACGCTGGTGCCCAGCGGATTGGCGGAGAGGGTATCGAAGAGCAAACCGCCGGAGACGGCCAGGGCGATCATCATGGACGGACCCGAATTCAGGGCGGCATAGACCATGAGCGCTGGCAGCAGGTCCACCTGGACGCCAAGCAAGTGGCGGAGGCCATTAAACGTGCTGCCCGCGAAGACCGCGAGGATCACGGCCAGCAGGATCAAGAAATTTGGCAACGTGGTCATGGAAATAGTACCCAGACTTCTTCGAGCGAGCTCAAGTTGGCGCTCAATTGCACCTGCGCCTCGGTATGCAGTCCGGATTCGACCAGGCGGGCGTCGACGACTTTGCCGATGGGAATGCCCTTGGGATAAATGGCGCTTAATCCGCTGGTGACCACCATTTGACCGGGTTTAAGGTTAGCCCGGCTGTCGAGACAGGTCAGGTTGACCAACGACCCATCAAACAATCCGGCACTCGTGATGATGCCCGATTGGGACGTGTCGCCCAGGATCGTCGCGGGAACCTTGCAGTTCTCGTCTCCGATCAGCACGACGCGGGCGCTTGTCAACCCTACGGCCGACACCCGGCCGATGAGCCCTTCGGCGGTGAGGACGGGGAGGTTTTCGCGCAACTCGTCACGGGTGCCGCGGTCAATCAGCACGGTGCGCCACCAATTCGCCGGGTCGCGGGCGATGACGTTCGCGAGTTTGAGTTTCCAGGGAGATTTCTCTTTCCAGCCGACGAACTGCCGCAGGCGGTTGTTTTCCCGGGTGGCCTCGCTGGCCTGCACGGCCCGGACGCGCAGTTCCTGAATCTGCTCGCGCAATGCCTGATTGGCGCGAATCAACTCGCTCTTCGGTATCAACGAATCCCCCGCTCGAGCCGCCGCTTGCTGGCTGGCACCGGTCACGCCGAAGAGGGGTAGGAAAACGCTCCCAAGGGCCAGCTTGAGGCGCGCGGCAGTGCTACCCGGCAGGTTTAACACCAGCAAAGTGAGCAAGGCCACCAAGGCCACGGCGATATAATACGGCCGCCTAAACATTTGTCCGCGTCATGCGCTTGAAAAACACCACTGTCGCACGGCGAACGCTGAAGGAATTACTCTTTTGGCTATTTGGAGTTGGTGGCGACCCGCTTGAGAAACTGGAGTTCCTCCAGCACCCGGCCCGTGCCCAAGGCAACGGCGGTGAGCGGGTCGTCGGCAACGTGGACGGGCAGGCCGGTTTCTTCGGCCACCAGTCGGTCAATGCCGCGTAACAACGCGCCGCCGCCCGCCATCACAATGCCACGATCGACGAGATCAGCGGCGAGTTCCGGGGGACAACGTTCCAGGGTCAGGCGGATGGATTCCAGAATGCTTGAAAGCGGCTCCTGCAAGGCCTCCCGAACTTCTTCCGAGCGAATCGTCAGGGTCTTCGGCAGACCCGAGCTCAGATCGCGGCCCTTCACTTCCATGTTTAATTCCTGCTCCTGCGGAAAAGCCGAGCCGATGCGTATCTTGACTTCTTCCGCAGTGCGTTCACCGATCATTAGGTTGTAGGCCCGTTTCATGTGCGCCACGACCGTGTCGTCGAATTCGTCCCCGCCCACCCGCAGGCTGCGGCTGAAGACGATTCCGGCCAGGGAGATGATGGCGATTTCGCACGTCCCCCCGCCGATGTCCACGATCATATTGCCTGCCGGCTCATGTACCGGCAGCCCGACCCCGATGGCCGAGGCCATCGGTTGTTCGATCAGGTAAACCTCCCGGGCGCCCGCGTGCGTGGCGGAATCCTTGACCGCCCGCTTCTCCACTTCGGTAATTCCAGAGGGCACCGCCACCACGACGCGTGGGGCAATGAGTTTGCGATGGTGCACCTTTTGGATGAAGTGGCGCAACATGGCTTCGGTGATTTCGAAGTCGGCAATCACGCCGTCCTTCATGGGCCGGATGGCCACGATATTACCCGGCGTCCGGCCCAACATTCGCTTTGCTTCCTCACCGACCGCCAGCACGTTGGTCGTACCCGCCTGAATCGCCACCACGGAGGGTTCTCGCAGCACAATCCCACGGTCTCGTACGTAAACGAGCGAGTTGGCGGTGCCGAGATCAATCCCAATGTCGTTGGAAAACAGGCTTTTAACTTGCGTCCACATGAAATGAACCTAACGCCCGCAAGTAAAGAGACGCCCGGGCGGGCGGTCAAGTGTATTCCCCGGGCGGAGCCTGCCTCTTCGTTCTTGGAGTTCATGGGAGTCACGCAGAGCAAGCTGAGGGAGTTATGATCAAAAGTCTGGATCCGAGAGGGTCAGGTTTATTTCTTGAGGCGATAGTATCGTTGGGTGCCGGTGGTCGCCAATTGCACGGTGAAGAGATCGCCATTGAGGGCAACGTTGTTCGTAACGGGATTCCAGGCTTCGGCTGGGACTTGCGTGGCGAATTCAAGCGCGTAGTCCACTGCCTCCGTAGGCCAGGAAAGCTCGACGAAACCCGCGTTCACCGGTGTGATCATCAGGAGTGGCGGGGGTATGCTGGCATCCACCAAGGTGAGGCTCACCAACGCGTAGTCCAGGGTCAGGTTGATCACGTAGGCGTCATAGTTGGTGAGCGCGACGGTCGTGCCGAGGTGGTTGGGTGTGGTGTCGTAGGCGAACTCGTTGCCGTAATTTCCGGAAACGTCGAAATAGAGCGGATCGTTCAACGGTTCCTGGCCATTGAGGAGCGGAACGATTTCAATCGCGCGGCCGGCGCCGGCGTTGGCCAGCAACTTCGCGGTGAACGCGGTCAGGTCAAAGACCGCGCCGTCCAGCCGCTGGATGATGATCTTGGCCTTGCCCGGGTTCGGGCCAGAGGTGATGTATTGGGCCTCGACCCCGTCCGGCCAAGGAATCCGCACCGCGCGCCCGATCGGATTGGTCAGCCCGACTCCCCCGGTGAAGAGCTTGTCCCGGGTGTACGTAAACACGTAGCCTTCGCTGCTGATGGTATCGGAATCGACGTTGGTGGCGACGAGCGTGGCGACTTGAGCGTTGTTAAAGAAGACCGTGGTGATGGCCCGTGCCGGCTGAAGGCCCGCAAGAATCAAGCTCCCGATCAAGGGCAAGATCGCCCGCTGGGCCGCAGTCCGGGGTAAAGTTTTCATATCATCCCCGGTAGAATAGAATAAGAATCGTGTGAAAGCAATGATGGCACAATAAGGATTATTGCTGATCGGTGCCGTCGCAAAGGGGATGCCGACGCCGATACGTCCGGGGCGAAGACGCAGCAGATGCTCTACGTTATCTGGTTGCAACGAAGTCGCGAGCGGTCAACGGGAACAAGTTGCGCCGGTTGTGATCAACGCCAAAGCGCACACCCAGTCGCCGCGGTGGGACCTGAAGGGCAATGAGGCTGTTCTTCTTTCATAAACGGGCTAACTGCCCGGCGCCGCGGCGGTGGCGGGCAGCGCCGGGTTCGGCTTGTTCGACGAACGCTTCGGCGACAGCCAACGAGCCAGCCAGGCGCCAAAGCCCAATCCCTGAATCAAGCCCTCGGGAATAACGCTCAACACGACATGCGGGGTCGTGAACTCGGGCCGCAGAATCACCCACCCCTCGATGGTGCTCGCTCCGGCGACGGGGCTGCTCCACTGGCCGATGACGACATAAAGCGACGCGACGCTGAGAAATCGTTTCATGAACGACCATGATTGAAGCGAACTCAAGAACGGATAAAGGGCTCCTGCCATGAGAACGCCACGCAGTATCTGAGCCGGCAGCATCCATTTAATTACGTGTCCCCAGAGTTCGGGCTGGTTTGGCAGCCGCATCAGCGGCGCGAGCAAAGGGCTTGAACCTTCAAAGAACTGCCGGGTCAACAACGGATAGGCAATCATGCCGGCAACGATGTAGGTCACCGTTTGGACAACCGTGACCTTTGCAGCAAACCAAGTGAACTTTTTCATAAGGATCGGATTACCCGGGGGCGGATGCCGAACGCCGCAGTTCAGCGACCCGGCGCGGGTGGGGTCCGATCTGGATCAGCAACGACATCGCCAGGCTCTGTGCATCTGCTTTGTTCGACCAAATGCTTCTCATGATGTTTCTTCCGTCTCTGACAAAAATAGACAGTTACTAATGCTGGCAACATACACACGCCCCGTAACGACTCCGAAACTCAGAATTAAGCCCATCATGCCGACACTCTTATCGGACCAAAATTCTGGTCTTAACATTAACCAACTCGTGACAATGACAGGAAAACTCAAAGCGCCTGCCCACGCTGTTCCATACGAGATGGGCTGCTTACGTGAGACTCGATACCAACAGAAAATAGCCGTAAAAAGGATAGTGAGAGCAATCGGGGTGACAACAGAGCCGAACATGCCGATGGTTTCCCACATGGTAATTAGGAGGTCGAACACCGCCCATCACTGGCGCGCCGCCCATGATGCACGATACGAAACAGAGATGCAATCAGCGCGTCGACACCGGGCCAGAACGCGCGTAAATGGTATGGTATGGTGGAACTGGAGCGCCTGAGCCGTGACCTGGTCTGGCTGGACAAGGCGATTCGGTTGGTTGACCGATTGGTGCGCGAGGCGAACGGGAAAGTAAAAGGCAAGGGCTGCGAAGAGGCCCCTGCCACTTGAGGGCAAATTCCCGCGCGACAAATATCGCCTTGGAGGAAGCCAAATCCTTCTTACCATCCTGCCAGGCGACAATGAGCGAGAGCAGCAACCCCTTCACGGAATATGTCACCAGATCAAAAGCGTCCCGGGTTACCTGGACGGTGATCTGGATCATGGCAGTCGTCATTGTGCTATTGCTGGTGGCCTTGATTGGCTTGGGGTCCATTGTGAGGCGAGAGCGGCTGGAGCGGGAGTCGCTCCGCGCGCAGCTCGATCAAGTCGCATTGGCAGTTCAAACCGCGCTGGCGACCAGCGCCGAGCGATTGGAAGCGATTACCAAACTGCGGGAGCGGGTGGCGGAGTTGGAAAAGGAGAAGGAGATGGCCGTCCAATCGGCGCGCGGATTGGAAGAGCAAATGCGCGCCGAATTGGAATCCAAGGATGTCACCATCTCCAAACTGCAAGGCAAACTGACGGTCAACATCCTGGACCGCATTCTGTTTGACTCGGGCGAAGCGGTGCTCAAACCCGACGGCGAGACCGTGCTGAACAAGATCGCGGCCATTCTCGCGCAACATCCGGAACTGAAGATCCACGTGATCGGACACACGGACAATGTGCCGATCCGCGCGAGCGCCCGGAGCCGGTTCGCCGGCAACTGGGAACTCTCGACGGCCCGAGCGCTCGCTGCGGTCCGCTACCTGACGGAACACGCGGGCGTGGAGCCGCAGCGCCTGGGGGCCGTGGGCTATGGCGAGTTCCGACCCATGGCGGACAATGCAACGGCTGAGGGGCGAGCACGCAACCGTCGCATCGCCGTCACCATCCTGGCCGATGAACTGGCCGGCGCTGATACGGTGCCGGTGGCGCCGGCTTCAGTCACAACCAACGCCTTGCCGGCGGCGGTGGAAACTCGTCCCCCCGCGCCAAAAGACTAGAGCCTGTCATGCATCTTGGCTGAGGGGTTAAAATGATGTAAGTATTTTTCG
>CAZIJO010000187.1:0-12680 GCA_964539515.1 uncultured Bifidobacterium sp.
AGCCGACGATGCCGATGCCGTTGATCATCGTGGTATGCGAGTCGGTGCCGACGAGTGTGTCGGGATAATAAACGCCGTTCGCGCTGAGGACGCCCTTGGCGAGATATTCGAGGTTCACCTGATGAACGATGCCGATGCCGGGCGGGACGACCTTGAACGTGTCAAACGCCTGCATGCCCCACTTGAGAAACTGGTAACGTTCGCGATTGCGGGAGAATTCCAGCTCCAGATTCTTTTCCAACGAATCCGTGCCGCCGGCGTAATCGACTTGAACCGAGTGATCCACGACGAGATCCACGGGCACGAGCGGTTCGATGATCTTGGGATTCTTGCCGAGCTTGGCGACGGCGCTGCGCATGGCGGCCAAATCAACCAAGAGCGGCACGCCAGTGAAATCCTGTAGCACGATGCGCGCGACGACGAAGGGAATTTCCTCGGTGCGCGTCTCGGTGGGCTTCCAATTGGCGAGAGCGCGGACGGCGGCTTCGCTCACGCGCTTGCCATCGCAGTTGCGCAGGACGGACTCCAGCACGAGGCGGATCGAGACGGGCAGTTTGGAAATCGGACCGACGCCGGCTTTTTCCAGCGCGGGCAGCGAGTAATACCTGCCATCCTTGCCATTGCCGAGGTCAAAGCTTCTAAGGGTATCGGTATCAAACGGGTTTTGGGCGTTGCTCATAAAAAGTTAAGGCCGAAATCTCGGCCCATTGGATAAAACTGTGAAGATTACGGGCGCACCCGTCAAGAACGGGAAAAACCTCAAACGCGGGGGCAAACGAACGTCTCCCCAATTTGCTTCAGCGCCAACCGCTCCGGCTCACGCTGCAAAGCGGCCTGAAGCCGTTCGATCGGTTCGTTCATCGGCTCCTCGCTGAGCCTGAAGGTCTGATGATGAACCGGCACGATGTAGCTCGCACCGGCAGCATTGGCCATCTCCACAGCCTGTTCGGGGGTGCAATGACTGCGAATCCAGGGGTCGTAGGCACCGATCGGCATCATGGCAGCCTCGAACGGGCCGCGGGAGCGGAGCCGGGCGAACAAGGGTGTATTTGCCGTGTCACCACCGAAGAGCAACGCCCGACCTTCGCGCCGGAGCACATACCCGTTGTAACCCCGCGCGATCTCCTCGTTGGGCCAGCGGCGGCCCCAGTGGTTCACCTCCAGCGCCTCCACCCGCAGTTCACCCCGATCCGTGCGGAGCGTGAAATCGTCGCCCCAGCCCAGTTCGGTGGGGGGCTTCGCCTCCGTATTCCCAAGGAGATCGGTCGTCTGGCGGGCGGCGACAATCGCCGTCTTTCCGGTGAACGCCTGAAGCGAGGGCAAATCCATGTGGTCCATGTGGGCATGGGACAACAGCACCAGATCAATGGGCGGCAGTTCCTCCAACCGGAGTGCCGGGGCGAAGTAACGTTTCGGACCCGCTGTCCCGAGGCCAAGGGGAATGCCAACCCGGTCACCCAAAGTCGGATCGGTTAGAATGCGAATGCCATAGAAGTTGATGAGCACCGTCGCATGACCGAGCCAGCAAATCGTGACCGCGTTGTCGGACCACGAGGTGAGATCCGGTTTGACCGGCGCCGGCAGCACCCGACGGCCGGAATCAGCAACAATCCGCCGGAACCAACGGGCGGCACGCCGTTCGGACGTAGCCAGCCAGAGGCCACCCAAACCGGCGGCCCCGACCAAACCGGCCAAAAATTTTCGCCGTTTAGACTTCATTCACACCGACAAAGTGGGCCACCCGGTCAGCGTGTCAAGCGATGAAGCCAATCCGCGGGATCAGGCCAGTTTCCACGGTTTGCGGAACGGCCGCGTCAGGAGCTGACTGGCTTCCGCATCGCCCACGATCACCTCTTTTTGGGCATCCCACTTGATCTTGCGGCCAGTGACCATTGCAATTTGTCCGAGGTGTCCTGGAACCGCCGAATGATGCGCTGTTTCGACGGGCGTGATGGTTGGCTGCCGTGATTTCACGCAGTCGATGAAGTTCCGGTAATGGTTGCTGGATTCGTAAAGCTTCACCTTCCGGAGCGCCTCCGGGAGTCGCCGGGCGTCGCTCCAGGCCGGATTGGAAGATTCAAAAGCATTGCTGCGATTCACCCACACCCAACCGTCCGAGCCAATCCATTTGGTGCCTCCCTTGATGTCGGGATACCCGCCAGCCATCACCATCTCGATGTCGTTGGGATACTTCAGACTGATGCGATACTTCGTGCAGGTATTCCAAACGGCGTCGTGCGGCGGAAACTCCCCCTGCCCTTCGACTTCAAACGGACCGTTGTTATCAAAACCCATTCCCCAATGGGCGATGTCACAGTGGTGTCCAACCCAGTCGAGCAACTGCCCGCCGCCGGTGTTGTAATTCCAGCGCCAGTTCTTGTGCACGCGCGCTTCGATGTACGGCATCATCGCGGAGGGTCCGATCCAGAAATCGTAATCCAGCACTGAAGGCGGAGTCGTGATGCCGGTTTTATCCTTTGTCTTCGCGAAATCCGAGTGTCCGTCCGGCAGGCCGACTTCGACGCGTTTGAGTTTGCCGATCAAACCGTTGCGGACGATTTCGCAGGCGTAGTGGAAATGTCGTTCCGAGCGCTGCCACGAACCAGTCTGCCAGATACGTTTGTTTTTCTGTACCGCCTTCACCATGGCCTGCTGCTCGGCAATCGTCTTGCCCAGCGGCTTCTCCCCGTAGATGTCCTTTCCGTTCTGCGCGGCCTCGACGGCCGTCAACGCGTGCCAATGGTCGGGCGTGGCGATCATAACCGCATCGATGTCCCGCCGCGCCAGCATCTCGCGGTAGTCATGATAGACCCGGCAGTCGGTGTTTTGGTAATGCTTGTTCACCGTCGCCTGCGCGGCCGTGAGATGATTGCGGTCGAGGTCGCACACCGCCACGACCTGGCAATCCTTCTGGCCGAGGAAGGCATTCATGTTGCCCGACCCCTGCCAGCCGGCGCCAACAATGCCCATGGTGATGCGATTGGATGGCGCGACCTTGCCATCCTGGCCCCAGGCCCGACGGGGAATGATGGTGGGAGCCGCCAGCGCGAGGCCGGTGACGGCGAGAAAGCGACGACGGTTAAGCTTGGATTCGGACAACGTGTTTTTCATGGTGTTCTAATTACGCATCAAGGGCGTTTTGATTTCGAGGCAAATCTTTTCCGGAAAACTCAGAATCCGCCGGTATGCCAGCCGTTGCGATACTTGCGCTGGAGGAATTGGTTCGCCTCCGCATGGTTGGTGACTTTCATCCGCCGGTGATTCCACTCCAGTTTCTTACCGGGCACGCGGATCGCGACCGTGCCGAGCAAGATGGCTTCGGTCATCGGCCCGGTTTGCGCGAAGAACGATTCGGTCTTCGTCAGGCCGAGGCACGCGTCCACGAAATGGTGGTAATGATCGCGCGGTTCAAATTTCGGGCGCTCCAGCTTCTCGAACTTCTTCTCCGGGAGCAGCGTTGGCGACCGTCCGTGATGGTGCAGCAAAGCGCCTTCAGTACCGATGAGCATCGCGGATTCGGGTGGATAGTCCTCCAACGAGTAAAGGGCGCGGATCTCTTTGGGTGGATAAAACTCGCCATCAAACCATTCGAGCGTCAGTTCCTTGCCGTCAATCAGCTCGTTGCCCGGAAACGTCCAGGTGATGTGATCGCCCTGCGGCCAGGTGTCGCCCCGGCGGGCAGGCGATTGCTCCCATGAAGTCTGGACTTCTGCCTGCACGGTCAGCGCGGGTTTCAAGCCCAGCCCTTTCCAGGTCGAATCAAAAATATGGCAGCCGATGTCGCCCGACCAACCCGTGCCAAAGTCCTGCCACGCGCGCCATTTGGTCGGGTGGTATATGTCGGGCACAAACGGACGCACGGGCGCAGTTCCCGTCCACAAGTCCCAATCAAGATTCGCGGGGGGTGCCTGCCCGGAGGCGGGTCGCGGCCCCACGAGCCGATAGGCCTCAACCGCGCCGGGCCGGTTTGAGCAAAGATAGGCGTGCTTGATTTTGCCGATGGCCCCGGTCCGGAGCAGATGCGCCGTCGTGCGGTCGCCAACGCCGGCGGCGAGTTGCGTGCCCAACTGCGTGACCACCCGTTTCTTGATTGAAGCCTCGGTCAGCACGCGCACTTCCGCGACGTCATGGCACAGCGGCTTCTGACAATAAACATGTTTGCCCTTCTGTATCGCACCGTAGGCAATGGCGAAGTGCATGTGATCCGGCACGGCCGCATTCACCGAGTCAATCTTGTCCCCCTCCTTTTCCAGCAACTCGCGCCAATCTGAGTAGCACCGCGCCCCGGGAACCGCCTTGGACGCCGCGGCGAGACTGTTCGCATCCACATCGCACAGGGCGACGACTTGCAGGCGCGGATGCTGGAGAAACGTATTCAGGTCGTTCCAACCCATTCCGCCCACGCCAATGCAGGCATGGTTGAGTTTGGCATTGGGCGCCGCCGCGCGCAGGCCGGACGGCAGAATGAATGGCGCCGCCAGACCAGCGACGGAGGTGGTGCGTAAGAACTGGCGGCGGGTGAACCTGGATTCCGGCGAGAAGAGTTTCATACGTGGCTAATGACGCCTGAGACCGGGACATAATTCGAGCAGAAAATTGTCGAGGCACACCGTCGGATCGAACCCGGGCCGCCTGATCCACAGGGCAAGGCTTGGAAAATCCCTCATCGTGCAAATTGGCTAGATTTTCCAACCGCCAGCCGCATCATTTCTTTGCCATGAGATTCACGCCTTACTTGCTTCACTTCGGCTACCAACCGGCGGCGCGATATGTCCGGGCGCCATGGGTGTCTGCCTTCACTGCCGTGCTGTGGCTGGCCGCGCTTGCCAGCGCGACGAGGGCCCGGGAACCCGAACTGCCGCCCGGAATTCCAACGCCACTACGCCAGGGTGCCGAGGCCTCGCCGCTGCGATCTTGGTTCCTGCCGCCGGTGCGCATCGTCTGGCAGAGTGACTCCGGCGTGCAGCACGCGGACAGCCTGCTCCAAGCCAAACCCGGCCAGGCAGTGCTCAAGGAGTCGTCGCCGCCGTGCAAACTCACCACCACGCCGAGTCAGACCGCCGGCATCCTGCTCGACTTCGGCGTCGAGGTTCAGGGTTATGTCGAGCTGTTCACGCCCATGACCGGAGATCACACGCCCGTGCCGGTGCGGCTCCGTTTTGGCGAATCCGCGTCCGAAGCCATGGCCGAGATCGGCGGGAAACAGAACGCCCAAAACGACCATGCCGTGCGCGACCAGACCGTCGTGCTGCCTTGGCTGGGCAAGAAGACCGTGGGTCCAAGTGGATTTCGCTTCCTACGGATTGATGCCGTTGACCCGAAGCTGCCGGTCGCGCTGAGTCAGGTGCGCGCGGTGCTGGTGTTGCGCGACGCGCCGTATATCGGTTCGTTTCGCTGCAATGATGAGCGGCTGAACCGGATCTGGCAGGTCGGTGCGTACACCGTCCATCTCAACATGCAGGAGTACCTCTGGGATGGCATCAAGCGCGACCGCCTCGTATGGATCGGCGACATGCACCCCGAGGTCAGCACCATCAACGCCGTGTTTGGCTACAACAAGGTCGTGCCCCGCTCGCTCGACCTGACGCGCGACGTCACACCCGTCACCGAATGGATGAACGGCATATCCAGCTACTCCATGTGGTGGGTGCTGATCCATGAGGAACTGTGGATGCACCAGGGCCGGCGGGAATATCTCGAAGCGCAACAGAGTTATCTCACCGCGCTGCTCCGACGACTCGCCCTGCTCATCGGCCCGGACGGGAAGGAACAGATTGACGGGTTGCGCTTTCTCGACTGGCCGAGTTCCCCCAATAAGCAGGGCGTCACTGCCGGGCTGCAAGGCCTGCTGGTCATGACGCTTGAAAGCGGAGCACGGCTCGTGACCGTGCTCGGCGATGCCGAAACCGCGAAACTCTGCGCGGACGCCGCGGCCCGGGGCCGCAAGGTCGTGCCCGACGTGAACCAATCCAAGTCCGGTGCGGCGCTGCTGTCGCTGGCTGGAATGATGGACGCCAAGAAAACTTCGGACAACGTCCTCAAAGCCGGCGGCCCCAAGGATGTCTCGACCTTCTACGGGTTCTACGTGTTGCAGGCACTCGCCAAGTCCGGCGACACCGACACCGCGCTCGACTTCATCCGCACGTATTGGGGCGCGATGCTCGACTTTGGCGCCACGACGTTCTGGGAGGATTTCAATCTGGAGTGGACGAACAACGCCACGCGTATCGACGAACTCGTCCCGGCCGGAAAGAAGGACCTGCACGGCGACTGCGGGGCGTATTGCTATGAAGGCTTTCGCCACAGCTTTTGCCATGGATGGGCCAGCGGACCGACGGCATGGTTGAGTCAGAATGTGCTCGGGGTAAAACCGCTTGCGCCCGGATTCAAGCGGGTGCGAATCGCCCCGCGGCTTGGTGACCTAAGATGGGCGGAGGGCACTTATCCCACACCGCATGGCGCCATCAAAGTGCGTCACGAACGACAACCGGATGGATCCATCAAATCCACAATTGACGCCCCACCCGGGATTGAAGTCGAACAACCCAAGTGACCCGTTTTCATGATCCTTCATAAATTGTGTCTGGTGGTCAGCCTTACCATAGCCGGCGGAAATGCATTCGGCGCATCGCTCCAGCCCGCCGTTTTGCGGACCGAGTATCTCGTCAACCCGCTTGGACTCGATACCACCGCCCCGCGCCTGCAATGGCAGCTCGTCTCCGACGCGCGCGGGGCCAAACAAACCGCCTATCGCATTCTGGTCGCCAGCACAGCTCAACAACTGGCCCGGCAGCAAGGCGACCTTTGGGACTCGGGCAAAGTGGTTAGCGACGCAAGCACGCAAATCGCCTACGCCGGCAAACCGCTGACCTCCGGACAAGCCTGTTGGTGGAAAGTGCAAGTATGGGATCAGCGGAACAAGGTCTCCCGCTGGAGCGACCCGGCGCACTGGAGCATGGGGTTGCTCCAGCCGGGCGATTGGAAAGCCCAATGGATTTCCTATCGGGACGACGCGCCATTACACACGAACCGCGCATCGCTCTTCCTGCCCCCGGCACGACATTACCGCAAGGAATTCGCGGCCGCAAAAGCCGTCAAGCGCGCCATGATTTATGTATCGGCCCTGGGTTTGGTTGACCTGCACCTGAACGGAAAACCGATCAGCGATTCCTTCTTTGAACCCGGATGGGCCGATTATCAGAAGCGCGCCTATTACCGTGCCCACGATGTTACCCGGCAGCTTCAGGCTGGGGAGAATTGCCTCGGGGCAGTCGTCGCCGATGGCTGGTTTGCGGGTTATGTCGGGTACGGCCTGCTCGTCGGCTACGGACCAAATAAAGTAGGGCGCTACTTTTATGGCAAGACCCCGGCGTTTATCGCCCAACTGGAAATCGAGTATGCCGACGGATCGCGCGAGTCCATCGGTACCGACACTTCGTGGCAGGTGAACCACGACGGACCGACTCGCGAGGCGGATCTGATCATGGGCGAGGCCTTCGACGCCCGACGTGCCGACGCCAACTGGTGCACGGTTCTCGGAGCGAGGAATTGGCATTGGGCATCCGCGATCCGAGCCGAGGACAACGGCAGCACCAAAGCGGTGTTTTCCGACAACCGTGGACCGCGCGAGGTCGAACTGGGATTCCAGCGCCCGCCCAAGCTGCAGGCCTACGCCGCCCAGCCTGTCCGAGTTACCGAGGAGCTCAAGATCCGGCACATCACGGAACCGCAGCCAGGGGTCTATGTTTTCAACCTGGGCCAAAACTTCGCGGGCATCATCCGCCTGCGGGTCAAAGGTCCGGCGGGCACCCGGCTGCAAATCCGTTACGGCGAGATGCTGCATCCCGATGGCCGGCTGATGACGGAGAACTTGCGCAAAGCCCGCGCCACCGATTTTTACACTCTGTCCGGCGATCCGAATGGGGAAACATGGGCGCCCCGTTTCACGTATCACGGTTTCCAGTTCGTCGAGATTACGGGTCTCCCGACCAAGCCTTCGCTCGACACGATGACGGGTTTGGTGCTCCACAACGACACGCCGCTGGCGGGCGAGTTCGCGTGCTCGGACCCCGTGCTGACCCGCTTCTGGAAAAACACGCAATGGACCCAGCGCGCAAACTTTCTCGAGATGCCGACGGATTGCCCGCAGCGCGACGAACGGCTGGGCTGGATGGGGGATGCGCAGATCTACGTCCGCACTGCCAGTTACAATGCCGACGTCGCCGCATTTTTCACCAAGTGGCTGGATGATCTGGTCGAGGCGCAGCTCAACGACGGGCCGTATCCAGATTATTGCCCGTATCCGATGGGCCACGGCGCGAAGGATCAGAATTGGGGAACGGCATGGACCGACGCAGGCATCATTTGTCCCTACACGATCTGGCAGGTCTATGGCGACACGCGATTGATCGAGAAAAACTGGGATTCGATGACCCGCTTCATGGCTTGGCGGAAGCAACGCGCACCCGAATTTCACGGCGGCACCGACGGCAACACCTGGGGTGACTGGCTGAACGTCGACGAACCGACGCCGATTGAATTCGTTGATGCGGCGTATTTCAAACACGATGCGGATTTGATGGCCCGCATGGCCCGCGCAATCGGACGGCAGCAGGAAGCGGACGATTACGCCGCGTTGGCCCGCAACATCGCCGCGCAATTCGCGAAGGATTATCAAAACCCCGATGGCACGCTGAAAGTGAACACCCAAACGGCCCATGTCCTGGCATTGGCCTTCAGGTTGACACCGGAGGCGAGCTCACACGGCATTGCCGGGAAACTCGCGGAGCGGATCGCCAAGAATGACTTCCGGATGGCCACGGGTTTTCTGGGGACCAAGCCGCTCCTGCCCGTGCTTTCGGCCACCGGTCAAAATGACCTTGCCTGCCGCCTCTTCCAGAGCCGCCGTTTCCCGTCCTGGGGCTACGAAGTTGTCAACGGCGCCACGAGTGTTTGGGAACGCTGGGACAGCTACACAAAGGAGCACGGCTTCAACGGTGCGGACGGTACGCAAAACGCCGCCATGAACAGCTTCAGTCACTATTCATTTGGCGCGGTTATGGAATGGGGCTTCCGGACCCTTGCCGGCATTGACACGGACGGTCCAGGCTTCAAGCAAATAATCATCCACCCCCACCCGCCCACGCCGGGCAGCAATCCGGAACAAAAGTCGATTGATTGGGTGAAAGCCCACTACGACTCGATCCACGGCCGCATCATTAGCAACTGGCGATGGCACGAGGCGCGCTTTGAATTGGAAACGACGATCCCGGCAAACACCACGGCCAAGGTTTACCTGCCGGTAGCAGGCCCGGAAGTCGTGACCGAAGGCAGCCAGCCGTTGGCGAAAGCGAAGGGCATTAAACGCATTGGCCGCGAAGGGAACCGCGTGGTGCTCGCCGTGGAAGCGGGTTCCTACCGCTTTGCCAGCAAGCTGCAATGACTCCCTGCCGCGAGCCCATGGGTTCGCGGCAAGTCGATGTCCATCGAAGTCCAGATTACAACTGCGACCGCCGCACAACCGCCAACCCCTTGAGCAAATCCACCGCCCGCGCCAGGGCTGGGTCGGTGATCTGCGGCTTGGGCGGCTCGCGGTCACGGGCGGGCGTGAACTCGTCGAGACTCCGGCCCTCGCGGCGTTCGCGGACAAGATCCGCTTCGGTGATTCGCGGCCGGCGACTCGCGGCGTTGGTGCCGGCCGGCGCATTGGATATTCCGCCCGCCCTGACAACCGGCTTTGCCACCACCCCATACGCGTCCCGCATATACGTCCGCTCTTCCTCCAGCCCAACCTTGACTTCGATGTCCGGCTTAACCCCTTGAGGCGAAAGTGCCGTCCCATCGCCAAGCTTTACCGGGGTCGAAGCAATGCGCAATCGCTGCCCGTCCGGCAATGGGTATTCTTTCATCACCATCCCAGCGCCGGCGGTCGGACTGCCAAGGAGCAAGGCGACGCCCGCCTCGCGCAACACCGCCGCCAGCGCCTCCGCGGCACCGGTGGTTTCGCGGTTGATCAAGACCGTCACCGGCAACCGCAGCGCGTCCGTTTTTGTTGTGGATTTCGCCAGGCCACTTCCCCAATCCAGCAGGGGGCGTTCTTTCGACACGAACAAGTCGGCAACGGCAACGGCAGCCGCAAAACTATCCCCCTCGGCAAAACGCAGGTCGAGGACGAGGCCTTTGACTTTGTTGGAGGCGGTTAATGTTTGATACGCTGCACTGACTGCACCGGCCAACCCATCGGCCACCCGGCTCGCTCGCAGGTAGGCAATGTCGTCCTCGAGCACGTTGGTCTTGCTCACGAGCGGAACCAGGGTTGGCGCGCTGGTCTGATTGGTGTCCGTCACCAATAGTACCTTGCCCCGCAAACCGGCCAGCAAACCTTCCACTGCCGCACGGTTGAGATCAGTCTCGGAGACACCCGACAAATGAGCCCGGACCAGATCGAGCACGACAGCGAGATCAGGCAGGGCGTTGGTCGCTCCCCGGACGCAGGGAGCGGAAGCGAACAGGAACAGAAGGCAACCAGCGAAAAAGCCAATCCGAAATGGTCTCATCTCCCGCACAAAATGCGGGACGCCATCTGGAATGTAAAGTCATGAGGAAATGTCTTGGAATTCTTGTTGCGTTTCCGATGGACGACCCCAACCTTTTCTTTGAACGACGCCTCATCGACTTGGACTCAATTCCAGCGAACCCCATTTCACCGGGGATTGTCCGGGTCGATGAAGGTGGTTTGCCCTGATTGTCGTCCCGGTAGACCAGCGATAACGTGGCGATCATGGGAGGAAACCAAATCGCTACCGCGCGCAGGGCAAGGCCACGCATTGATTGGCTCCGGCAGCAACGGTTTCATGCCCGTGTCGGGCTGCTTGCCATGCTGCTTGCGCCGAGCGTGTGGGCTTGGCCGGACTTGGTGGTGCGCAAAGCCGGCCCAGCCCAGGCAGCGCCTGGCGAGATCGTTACCTACACCCTGAGTTACTCAAATATCGGTCCGGTGAAAAGTACCGGCGTGGTGCTTCGCGATTTCCTTCCGGCCCAAGTCACGGCGCTGACCAACACCATCAATGGCGGCAGCGTCGAGGACAATGTTATCTCGTGGAGTCTCGGCACGCTTGCCTCGGGCGCAAGCGGCTCCCTTTCGTTCCAGGCCCAGCTTGCTGCTGACAGCCCGCTCGGTGGGTACACTACGAACCGATCCCAAATCTTTGGAATCGAGCCCGAGGAGACGGGCCGGACGAACAACAATTACTCGGCATGGATTACCGCCATCAACCGTCCCCCGCCGGATTTCTGTCGCGCCATCCTGGCGAAGCAGCCGATTGCACTGCACGGAACCATGCTGATTGACAGCTTCAATTCTCGCGATCCGACTTTCAGCACCAACGGTCGCTACGATCCGAACAAACGCGGGGACGGCGGCAATGTCGCGAGCATCGCGGATTCCCTGACCGTGATCACCGACACGGGCAACACGAAGGTTTATGGCCGGTTTGAAACCGGTCCGGCAGGCACAATCCACATCACGGGCAGCGCCTCGGTCGGCAGCCTGGGTTGGGTGGATGGGGGTAACCGCGGGGTGGAGCCGGGCTGGCACCTCACCAATCTGAGCGTAAGTATTCCGAATGCCACGCTGCCGGGGATTACTTTCAACACGCTGCAAAAAACCTCCGGCACCGTCGGGGGCACGAATTACAGCTACGTGCTTAACACCGGCAACTACCGTCGTTCCACAGATCTGACGCTGACCAGCTCGGACCGAATGGTGATTAACGGCAATGTGGTCCTGCATTTCCAGAAGAAATTCAGCATCTCGGGTCCGGCGTACATCTACATAACCCCTGGCTCCAAGTTGACCGTATATCTCGCGGACACCGCGTCGTTGGCGGGGGGCGGCACGGTCAATGGCACCGGCTTTGCCACGAACTGCGCTTATATCGGACTGCCGTCCTGCTCCAGCATTTCGTTCGGCGGTAACTCGGAATACATCGGCACGGTCTACGCCCCGCAAGCGGCGGTGCAGATGTCCGGGGGCGGTGCCCAGGTGATTAACTTCATCGGCTCGCTGATCGCCAATGCGGTTGACGTCACCGGCAACTACCAATTCCACTACGATCAAGGTCTCTGTCAGGAGTGTCTGCCGCCGACGATTTTGAGTGCGCCAAACAACCTGACCAACTGTCCGGGCACCACCGCGAGCTTCAGCGTCTCGGCCAGAGGCACGGATTTGCGCTACGCGTGGCTCAAAGGCGATATCACATTGCCCGGCCAGACCAATAATACTCTGACATTGACCAACGTGAGCGCCGCCGATGCCGGCTCCTACCACGTGGTGGTGAGCGTGCCTTGCGGCGACACCCTGACCAACAGTGCAACTCTGACCGTGAATGCGCCCGTGGACGCCACCGATCTGGTGAGCCTCACGGCAACGACTGGCGGCAGTGCGAGTTTTGCCACCGAAGCATCGGGGACCGGTCCGTTCACCTACGTTTGGCGCAAGAACGACGGGATCCTGTCCGGCCAGACCAGCAGCTACCTGACCCTCAGCAACATCACCCAGAACGATGCCGGCGCTTACAGTGTCGAGGTCACTGGCGCCTGTGGTGCAGTCACACGAAGTGCAACCCTCACCGTGGTGAATTCTGCGCCGCATGCCAATGCCGACCAATATACCCTAGCCG
>CAZIJO010000188.1:0-12555 GCA_964539515.1 uncultured Bifidobacterium sp.
GACGTTGGGGGAACGGGCTGAACCTCCAGCGGCCGCATTGGCATAAACTGCAATGCCGAACAGGCTCCAGACCAACAGAGATAAAATTGCCCGAGGATTCATGGCGGGCTCGCCCCCGACTCTTTGATTTGCACCAACTGCGTGGCCAGTTCCTTGAGTTTTTCCGGCTGGGCCGTTGCCAGATTGTTGGTTTCACCCGGATCCGCCGCCAGGTTGAACAGCAGGCCGCCAGGATCGTTGGCCAGTTCCACGTTCACTGCCGCCGCGCGTTGCGGGCCCTTGTTGGGCTCGATGTACTTCCAGTCGCCCTGCCGCAACGCGAGCATGCGGGCGTGCTGCACGACCTGGCTGCGCCCGGTCCTGGTGTCGCCCAGCAGCGCCGGCAGGAGGTTTTGGCTGTCCGGTCCGTCTTTCGCCGGGAATTGTTTTCCGGCCAGCGCGGCCAGGCTCGCGGGAAAATCCACCTGGCTGACGATGGCCTCCGACACTCCCGGTTTCACGCGGCCCGGCCAGCGCACAATCAATGGTTCACGCGTGCCGCCTTCGAACGCGCTGTATTTGCCGCCCCGCCACGGCCCGGCCGGCTTGTGGTTGCCACGCTTTGCCACCGCTCCGTCCTTGTAGCCGTCGTCCAGCACCGGGCCGTTATCGCTCGTGAGGAGCACGAGCGTGTCCTGCGACAAGCCGCGGCGATCGAGCGCGGCGATCAGTTCCCCGACACACCAGTCGAACTGCACGATCGCATCGCCCCGCGCGCCCATGCTGGTCTTGCCGACGAAACGCGGATGGGGCACGCGTGGGACATGGATGTCATGCGTGGCGAAGTAGAGGAAGAACGGCCGGCCTTTTTCCTGGCGGTCGAGGAAGGCCAGTGCGCGGCGCGTGAACGTGTCCGCCATGTCCTCGTCCTTCCAAAGCGCCGACTTGCCGCCTGTCATGTAACCGATGCGCCCGATGCCGTTCACCACGGCGAAGTTGTGTCCGTGACTCCAATCGAGCTTCAACGTCTCCCGCGCCGTCACCCCGGTGGGTTCGCCCGGGAACGGATCTTTGTAGCTGACCTGGATCGGGTCCGCCGGATTCAAGCCCACCACCTTGCCGTCCTCGATATACACGCACGGCACCCGGTCACCGGTGGCCGCCATGATGAAGGAATAATCAAAGCCCACTTCGCGCGGGCCGGGTTTGATTTCCTTGTTCCAATCCAGATTGTCTTCGTGGCCGAGGCCGAGGTGCCATTTGCCGACGACGGCGGTCGTGTAACCTGCCTGCTGGAGGATTGACGGCAACGTCGGGCGGCCAGGCCGGATGATCAGGGCGGCATTGCCGGGCAGCACGCCGGTGCCTTTCTGGCGAAACGCATACTCGCCCGTGAGCATCGAATAGCGGGAGGGCGTGCAGGTCGCCGACGACGCATACGCGCTGGTGAAGCGCAGCCCTTCCTTGGCGAGCCGGTCCACGTTGGGCGTCGAGACGGACGTCGCGCCGTAGCATCCAAAATCGCCGAAACCGATGTCATCGGCGTAAATGAGCAGGATGTTGGGTTTGGGCGATGCCGCCAATGCGCCCGGCACGACGGCAATGCAAAACGCGATGCCGATCCAGTTGCGGCGCGTCAAAAATTTCCGGAGCACGCGGCCATTATTCACGAAATCCCGTTCCGTGCGCCAGCGGAAGTTCGTGCCCGTCACTCGACTCCGCGGTCCGGCGGCGGTGGTTCGCCAACGCAGCAGGCTGCCCTTGGCCCAACGCCACCGCGTCCAAGCTCACGCCCTCCCTTACAGCTTTGTCCGAGAATTTCGTGAGGCTCCCTGCCGATTGGGAGGGAGATGCTGACATCAGGTTCTGAGACGCAGGCGCACGGCGTTGAGATGGTTTCGTCGTCAGCGACCTTTGCCGATCGCGGTTTGCCAGCGTTGGTATTCTTCCTGACAATCATCCGCACTCACAAATCTCTTCCAGATGAGCCGGCCTTTGAAACCGTAGGGCCGGCCGGCCTCTACCTGGTGGATGACGTATTGGAAATCCCAGGCCGGTCGCGGTCGCCGCGGCACTTTGAATTTGAACAGGCTGAACCGGATTTCATCCTCCCGGCGGTGCATCCGATCGAACATGAGGATGAAAACCATCCCGTGCGCCGCCCGACCGTAATAAAATGGTCGGGTGAAACGTGGATAGTCGTAGCTCCAAAGGTTTAGTTTGAAGTTGTGGTTCGTGTCGTAGGCGAGGTCCGCGGCAGGCAGGCTTCGATACGTGCCGCCCTGGTTGTAATCGGGATGACCGGGTGGTGCCCCGGCGCTGATCCATTTCTCCTCCTCCCCGGGCCCGGTCACGCCGCGGAAGTGGATGGGAACTTCCGCCACATCATTCATGTAGTTGGCGAAAAAAAGCACAGCGTAACCGCGTTGGCCGAATAATTCGCGGTTATTGGCCCGGCACTGGAACTCGAAATCAATCGCGTTCGGCACGGTCAGCGTGTACTTCAGCGAGGACGCCAGTTCCCACGGATCGTCTTCGGCCTTCCGGACGAGTTTAGCCGAAACACCGTCGCCCAGCCGGAGCAGTTCATACTTTCCTACGCGCGGGGTGAAGGCGTTGGCTCGATTGGAGTGCCCGCAAATCACATGTTCAAAATTCAATCCGGCCGACGCGCCCCGATCGTCGGGATCGAAGGCGTCAAACCCGGGAGCGGTCTGGCGGTCAAACAGCGAATCCAGCCCGCTCAGGATTCTGGGTGAATCGGAATTGTCCCGCAGGCGCACGGACAGGTTCCCACCCTGAAGTTCCAACGTTGTGACCCGCTCTCCCGAGGCATCTTCCGCCGCCAGACTGGCGACTTCACAGCTAACGCCGACGGCGAAGGCGATCAGCCAAATGGGAACTGCCTTTGGCATGATGACCTCGGCGGATTAACGGGCCAGCCACATTTTCAGCGTCCGATTGACCAGATCGGCCGCGTCCTGCTGCACGAAATGACCGGCCCCGGGGATTGTCACCAGGGTCAGGTCCTTTTCCAGCCAGTCCCAGGTGTCGTTCAAGGCGCCGGGTAACAACGCCCAATCATCCAAACCGTGAATCATCAGCACCGGACATTTCACCTTCACCAGCGGGGCGGTATCCTCCAAATACGGCGGTTTGGGATAATTGCGTTTGTAATAATGCAGCATGGCCTCGAAGTCCGAGCGGCGGAAGGCCTCGATGTATTGCGCCCGGGCGTCCGGGTCGGTCACCCACTCGGCGAGCTTCTCGGCGGTCAGTTTTTCATGGGCGCCGGGTTCCTGAAACCGGCGGGCGTACCCGCTGTTCTGCTGCTGCTTCGGGTTGCGCGCCAGTTCCCGGGTCAACCCGCGGAAATGTGGAAGGTTGAGGATGATGAGTTTGTCGGTCACGGCCGGTCGGCTCAGGGCCAGCGTCCAGGCCACCGCGCCGCCCCAGTCGTGTCCGACAATGATGGCTTTTTCCTGGTCGAGTTGCTTGATCACGGCCACCACATCCGCGGCGAGCAGGTCGAGGCTGTAGTTTTCCACGCTCTTGGGTTTATCGCTCAGATTGTAACCGCGCTGATCAATGGCTACGACCCGGTAATTCCCGGCCAGCGCCGTCATCTGATGCCGCCAGGTGTACCAATAATCCGGAAAACCGTGGATCATGACCACCAGCGGTCCCTGGCCCAGGGCGGCGTAGTGGATTCTCACGCCGTTGTTGGTCGCGTAACCGTGTTCGATGGAGGCTGACATATCGGAATCCTTTGCGCTCGCAGTGCAGATCATGGTTGTTATCGCGATGGCGGCAACACGGATCAAGCGTTCCCGCCATGAGCGTCGAACCGTTCGGATTGGGATGTGCCCGGAAGATTCTCCCGGTGCCGAGTCCCCGCTGGTTGGCGAACATTGGTTTCTGACGGTGGGCATGTGGCGAGCCTGCGCGTGGACCTTTTTAGCGTCAAGGATTGATTGGCAGCATTCTTTGCACGTGGTGGCGAAACGGTGATCTTGCCGGCAATGAACCGCAAAAAGGAGTTGGATTTTCCATTTCAGTTTCCGAAGCTTGCGGAAATGAAACCGTCATTTACCAAACCGTTCCTCACTTTGCTGGCCGCGGCCGGTCTCACCGCCCGCATTCTCGCCGCGGACTTTTTTATTCACGATGGCGACCGCGTGGTTTTTCTCGGTGACAGCATCACCGAGCAGCGGCTTTATACAACCTACATTGAAGCCTATGCCCTGACCCGCCATCCAGAGTGGCGGCTGTCCTTTCGGAACGTGGGCTGGGGTGGTGACACCGCCTGGTTGCGGCAACGCGCTCATCCCGATGAAAAACAGCTTTTTGCCGCGGATGAAGCCGCCCAGCAAAAAATGGTGGTTGATGCCGTGGGTCGTGGGCTCGAACGGGATGTGCTGCCGCTCAAACCCACGGCGGTGACCATCGACTTCGGCATGAACGACCATGCTTATCAAACTTTCCGCGAGGACATTTTCCGGGCCTATGTGCGCAGTCAGGCGGAACTCGTCAAGGTGCTCAAAGCCAACGGCGCGCGCGTGGCGTTGTTGACGCCGCAGCCGATTGAGGACAAACGGCCGGATCCGGACCAGGACGTGCGCAACCAGTCATTGCGCAAGTTTTCCGACGGACTCAAGGACGTGGCGGCCAAAGCCGGCGTTACTTTCGGGGATCAATTTGATCCCTACATGGCGATCTTGCTGCGCGAGCGCACCGGAAATCCGCCGGGGCTCATCGGCGGCGGGGATGCGGTGCATCCGGGGCCGATTGGCCATACGCTCATGGCGTGGGCGATTTTGAAGGAATTGGGCGCGTCAGCGTTGGTCTCGCGGGCGGAGATCAATAGTGCAACCAAAGCGGTGGTGGCGGCGGACGCCTGCAAAGTTCGGAATCTCAAAGTGGCGGATGGGGGCATCAGTTTCGACCGGCTGGACGAGGCCTTGCCCATGCCGATTGATCCGGCAGCGGAGCCCGTTCTGAAATTGGCGCCGATCCTCGATGACTTGAACCGGTATGAACTGCGGGTGACCGGCCTCGCGCCGGGTGCTTATGAGCTGACCATCGATGGTGAATCCGCGGGGAAAACGACGGCGGAACAACTGGGCAGCGGATGGAACCTTGCGACAACGGCCGGACCCATCACGAAGCAAGGGCAGGAACTGTTGAAGTTGGTCGTCCAGAAAAACAATCTCTTCTACAACCGGTGGCGCAGCGTCCAGCTCTATTCGTTCCCGGCTTGGGCCCAATCGCCCGAAACGGAAAGCAAGCGGTCGGCGGAACTGGCGCGCTTGGATGCAAAGATCGCCGAAAGTGAAGCCGAAATCGAAAAGGTTCGGCAGCCGAAGCTTCACCATTTCGAACTGAAACGGGCAGCGCCGTGACGCAGTTCAACCGGACCGGGGTCGGGTTTAAACCCAAATCCGGTTTGTAGGCCGGCCGAGGGTGACGTTGCAGTCGATTCTTGGCTCCGCGAGTTATTTTGGCAGGCGACGAATGACCAGATCGGTGATCCGTGCCCAATGTGGGGTGACGGCGGATCCCTGGTAACACTGGAGGCTCACCATCGGCGGACCATGGGCCGGCAGGTCGCACTCGCCGGCTTCCTGCCACTCGGGCGCATCCGGACTGCGAAACTGACCCTGGATGCGGTTGCCCGTCACCCGCAAGCGCAATTCAACGGCGAAAGATTTCAGCGGGACGATGGCAATGGTCCGCGTCCGGTCAGCCTCCTCGCGTCCCATGACAATGCTCAGTTTACCGTCCACCAGTTCCTGACCGAGTTTCACCATGTGACTGTCGTCATAGTACCAGACGAGGTCCACCTGCTCGAATTGTGCCGTGGGTTGGTTGGTCACCCGCACCGAGATCTCGAGCCCGCCGGTCGCCAGATCGGGTGCGGGGCGAACCAGAACATTTTTCGCGTTGTTGCCCCGGCCCCACATGTTGCCCGGTTGGACGCGCACCTCGAGTCCCTGCGGCGTCACCCGCCAGCTGTCTCGATCTTCACGTATCCACGACCATCCGTCGCCCAGCTTGCCCTTGAAGGCGTCGGCAAACAAAACCTCATCTGCGTGGGCGGCGGCAGCGAAGCACAAAGAGAAGGTCAAAACCGCCCTGAAAATCCAGCGGGTGGGAATTGGTCGTGGGGATGATCCAAATTGCTTCGCCCGCAGATGCACCGGTGTTTCGTATTTGGTGCTGGCAATCTCGCTGCTCACCGGTGGTGTGGAACGCGAGTAAGCGCAGGCTGATCGGGAATAGATGCCAGTTGTGCCAAACTTCACCCGGTGACGGGTGAACCGCGTCGCGGGCGTCATCATGAATCGACTTTGCGTCGCGCCGCCCGCAGCGTCAAGCATCGTTCCCGTATCTAACGAGGTGCAGTGCGGTAGCCAGTGACCGGCAACATTCAGGATGGCATTGACCTGGCGTGGTTTCGCTCGCTGATTTGGGAGTTGAGCGTCCAGTAGTCGTAAAGTATGCCCAAGCCGAGCAAGCCGACCGTCAGGAGGTACAGGAGGCCGGTGACCCATTTCCCCAAATAAAATCGGTGGAGGCCGAAGATCCCCAAGAAGGTTAGCAAAATCCACGCGACCGAATAATTGGTGGGGCCACTGGCGAATCGACGATCCGCCGCCCGGTCCATGGCGGGAATCAAGAACAGGTCGATGACCCATCCGATGAGCAGCAGTCCGCCGGTGAAAAACCAGATCGTGCCGGAAATCGGCTTGCCGTAATAGAAGCGATGGGCACCGGTGAAACCAAAGATCCAAAGCAAGTAGCCAATCAGCTTGCTGTGCGTGTCGGGCGATTCATTCATCTTGGGAGAACATTACTGGGGCCGGCGGGATTGAGCGATCAATTACCGGGAATCGTTTATGGCGTTTTGACAATTGCCATTCATTTCACCAAGTTTACGACATCGAATCGCCAGCCGTACCACACTATTTCGACGACTCCGTCGCGCTGACATGAACCAGGCTCACTCGGAAATCGGCCGCCGCCGGCAGAGGGATATTCCTGTCGCCGGCGGGGTTGCCTGCGAGTCCGCCATGGCGCCCAATCGCGCGGCCTTCGAGCGGTGGCGGAGTGTGCCGCGCGTGTTGCGCGATGTGGAAAGGCGCGATCGGGCCATTGGGTTGTTTGGGCCGAGGCAGCCATCCCCTTTGCTCCTCGCGCCGATTGGGGCGCTAGAGCTGGTGCATAAGGGTTGGATGTGGCCGGAGGGCTTGCGCGGCGGGGATACGAATTCACTTTCACCCTCGGCGGGCGAGGGAAATACTCCGAGCCGCCAGCAAACATGACCAGCCCGCCTAGAATTCTTCGCTCACGCTCTGGGGTGCAAGCCTGGGGTTGCCTGGGCTTGGGCATCGGGGCGATGCTCGCGCTGAGCACACTTGTGGGTTTCAGCCAGCCAACGACGAATCGCGTTTTGCGGACGGCGGCCGAGGTGCGGCGCTTGACCCCGGAACAGGCGGAGAATCATTTGCCGGTATTACTGCGCGGGGTGGTAACGTTCCATGATGGGGCTGTGTTCTCCCGTTTTGTGCAGGACGAAACCGCCGGGATTTATTTTCAGGAGGCGACCAACATGCCGCCTTTTGCCGCAGGGCAGTTGGTGGAAATCCAGGGAGTCACCGGCGCTGGCGAGTATGCGCCGATTGTGAAGTTGCAAACCCTGAAAGTGCTGGGTGAAGGGGAATTGCCTGTGGCCAAGCAGGTGACGCTGGAGGATTTGGTCTTTGGTCGCGAGGACAGCCAGTTTGTTGAAGTTGTGGGCACGGTACGGGCCGTTAGGTTTGAAGCGGAGTCGGCGAATTATCTAATTGATCTGGTGACGGCCGGAGAACGCTTCACGGCGTACGCGCGGGAGCTGCCCCTCACCAACACGCAGGCACTGGTGGAGAGTGTGGTTCGCGTGCGCGGCGTCTGCGCCACTCTTTTCAACCGGCAGCGGCAGTTGTTCGGCTTCCGGTTGCTGGTGCCGCGCGCTTCGGGACTGACCATCGTGAAACCCGCCGCCCCGAACCCCTTCGACATTCCGACCCAGGGGATCAGCAGCCTGTTGCAGTTCACGGCCCAGATAGGGTATGGCCCGCGGGTAAAGGTGGCGGGTAAAGTGGTGTATCACGAGCCCGGGGCGGCGCTTTTCATCCAGGACGAACAGGAAGGATTGTATTGCCAGACCCGCGAGGTGCTGCCCCTTTCCCCCGGCGACCGGGTGGAAGTACTGGGTTTTCCGGCCAAGGGCGAATACACGCCGGTGCTTCAAGATGCGACCTATCGCAAAGTCGGGTCCGGTGAGGCCCCAGCGCCGCAGGAACTGAGTCTCGATGAGGCGCTGGCCGGCGCGCACGATTGCCGCCTGGTGCGCATGACCGGCAAACTGCTGGAGCACACGCAGCGCGGTCGTGAACAGTTTATCGTGCTCGAGAAGAATGGTTTTATCTTCTACGCCTATTTGGCGCAGGAGGAAGGGCGGACGGGATTCTCGCGAGCGGAAGCGGGGAGTGAGGTGGCGGTGGAAGGCATTTGCCTGATCGAACGCGGGAGCAGTTGGCGGGCGGGAGAAAGTTGGCGGGCCAAATCCTTTCGCATCCTGCTGCGCTCTCCGCGGGATGTGGTCATTCTCCGCTCGCCACCCTGGTTGAACGTACGGCGAATGCTTTGGATGGCGGGCGCGCTGGGGTTTATTGCGCTGGCGGCGTCGGCCTGGGTGGCGGTGCTGCACCGGCAAGTCGCCGAGCGGACACGCCAGCTGGAAGCGCAAATTCAAGAGCGCCAGCGGGCGGAGCGTCGGCGCGAGATCGAGCAGGAGCGCGCCCGCGTCGCGCATGACTTGCATGACGATTTGGGCGCAGGGCTGACCGAAGTGAACATGTTGAGTACGCTCGCCAAAAGCCCGATGACTTCCGCCCAGGAAAAACAACAGTACCTCGAAGATCTGACGAAGGCGGCGGAACGGATGGTGACCTCGTTGGACGAAATCGTCTGGGCGGTCAATCCGCGCAACGACACGGTGGCTTCGCTGGCGAGCTATTTTGGGGCGTATGCCAAGCGGTTGCTCGACCTGGCTTCCGTCGCGTGCGGTTTGGATGTGGCGGAGGACTTGCCGGAGTATCCGCTCGATCCCAAATATCGACAGGAGCTTTTCCTCGCGTTCAAGGAGGCGGTGACCAATATTGTGCGGCATTCCGGGGCCACCCAGGCTTGGTTGCGGATATCCGTCCGGGACCAGCAACTCGTGGTGGAAGTGACGGACAACGGCCGCGGCTTTGACCGGCAGGTTCGGCCAGCCGGGTCGGATGGCCTGGCGAACATGGAGGAACGCTTGAAGTCGCTCGGCGGCGATTGTGAAATTCTGAGTGGCCCGCAGCGAGGCACGACCGTCCGCTTCCGCGCCCCCTTGCCCAAGAGATGGCTATGATCAAAGTCGGCATTGTGGAAGACAACAAGACCATGCGTGAAGGTTTTGAGACGCTGCTCAATCGCACGCCGGGATTTCAATGTGTTTGCACCTGCGACACGGTCGCCGAGGGGCTGCGAAAAATCCCCAAAGCCGCACCGGACGTGGTGTTGATGGACATTCAATTGCCGGACGGGACCGGCGTGGAATGCACCGCGAAGCTCAAGGTGCTGCTGCCAGCCATGCAGATCGTCATCGTCACGGTGTACGAGGATTCCGAACGCATTTTCCAGGCGCTGCGGGCCGGGGCCTGCGGGTATCTGCTCAAACGCTCCAAGCCCGAAGCGGTGATCGCCGCGATCCGTGAAGCCCATGAAGGTGGCGTGCCCATGACCCCGGAAATCGCGCGCAAGGTGATCGGTCAGTTCCGCAATCAGGCGGCCACATCGTCGCAAGTGGAACAACTGACGGACCGGGAGCGTGAAGTGTTGGAACTCGTGATGCACGGGTTGGGCAACAAAGCAATCGCGGATCGGTTGGGAGTGACCGTGGCGGCGGTAAAGTGGCATCTCCAGCACATCTACGAAAAGCTACACGTCCATTCGCGAACTGAAGCGGCCTTGAAATTCCGCCAGGGCCGGCCCTCCGAAAACTAGCCGCTCGGCTAGCTAGTCGGTTTTAGCTTCGTTGCTAGGATTTGTGCATAGCTGTTAACCATAACCAAATCAAATCCAACTACCGAAGTTGATCGTATGAAAAAAATATTCGCAAGTCTTGCAACGCTCGCCATGGTGAGCATTGCCAACGCAGAGGTAACCAACTACTGGGCGAACGGAGATTTTGAGTCGCTTCCGGCTGGGACAAATTGGGCCAACAATTCATGCTGTGGAGTTTTTTCCTTTGGTTTTCCAACCTCAGGGGGCAACCCAGGCGGTTACGCGGTCATCACTAATGCCGACGCAAACGGGTATTTTGTTTTCATCGCTGGCAACACACCGCTTTCCGGGGATCCGATCCCGATTGATCCACTGGGCCTCGTTGCGGGCGGGACCTACAACTTCGTGCAAGATATGAAAACGTTTGTCGCGGGCGGCGGCTTCGAAGCCGGAGTCAAAATTGAGTCCTGGGGACCTAATGGCAAAATTAGCGAGAACGGTGGTGACCAGCGGGCGCCCGGAAATTCCTCCTCCTGGGAAACCTATTCCTTTCCAGTCACCCTTGCTCCGGGTACGACGGGGATCAAGATTGTGCCGCTTTGGGCGCAAAACGCCACTGTTGGATTTGACAATATCGGCGTGATTGTGCCGCCCCAGGCCCTGATTGCGTCAATTACGAGCCCACTCGAAGGCTCCACGAACAGCAACGTCGCCTTCACGATTGAAGCGTCCGCTACCGTGAGCCCCGGCGCCATCACCAACATATCCTTCTATGACGGCGCGACCTTGCTCGGCAGTGACAGCACGTTCCCTTACAGTTTCGCCTACAGTAATGCCCCGATCGGCAACCGGACGCTGACGGTTGTGGCGAAGGATAACACCGGAGCCTCGTTCACCTCGGCTGGCGTCAACATCGTCGTCGCGAATATCGCCCCGCCCCCGTTGACCTATCCGACCAACAACGCGCCGACGCCCATCTGGCCTTCGGTGGCGGTTAAATCGCTGAAGAACAGCAGCGGCACTTACACGGACAAGCCTGGCATAGACTGGTATGCTTCATTCGGGAGCAGCACTGTCACTGGCAACTATTTGATCACGAACACCGGCAGTATTGTGCTCGGTTATAAGAACCTCTCCTATATTGGAATACAGCTAGACCCCACCTATACCGCCGGAGCGGAACTTAATGTCAGTGCGGCGAACACCATGCATGTGGACCTCTGGACGACTGCCAATCAGTTTGGGATCAAGCTGGTCAGCGAGACGCTCGGGACTCCCGGAACTAAGTTCGAGGCCGAGTATCGCATGGACGACGTCAGCGGCCTCATCACCAGCAACAATTGGGTCAGTCTTGACATACCGTTGTCGAAGTGGACCGACATCAATCCCAATCTTGATTTTTCGAAGCTCATTCAGATGCTCTGGACGGATAACTTTGGCGCCGGCGTTCAGAATGGGACCTTCTACATTGATAACGTCTTTTTCTACAACAACACGCCAATCATCCAATCCCCGGCTCGCAGTGGGACGGACTTCACCTGCAAGGTGGCTTCGGTGACCGGAACAAGTTACGTCTTGGAAGGCACGCTCTCGCTGACCACCCCCGCTTGGACCGGCATCAGGACCAACGCCGGAACGGGCGGCTTGTTGAACTTTACGGTGCCGACTTCGGGCAATCCGCAGCAGTTCTACCGTATCCGCACTCAATAAAACCTGGGCGCTATCATCACTCGTCCACGCCGTTGGTAAGCTCAACCGAATCAAACGCTGAGCCTGCGTCACCGGGACGCAGGCTCAGCTGGCAAAACACAAGCAGCTGGATGAAAATTCACAGAAACCCCTCCCAGAGCGGCTTTACGTTAATTGAACTGCTGGTCGTCATCGCGATCATAGCGATTCTCGCCGCGATGCTTTTGCCCGCCCTGAGCAAGGCCAAGACCAAGGCGCAAGGGATCAGCTGCCTCAACAATCTCAAGCAGCTGCAATTGGGCTGGATCCTGTATTCGGGCGATAACGATGACCGGATTGTGCGAACGGGCGGTCTCGAAGCCTTGGTCACCGACCCGAAAGACTTGGCGGGGCAACCCGGCGGCGCCAAATCACAGTGGTGTCTGGGTACGGTCGAAGCCGGTCAAGCGGCCACGAACTCGCTGCTGCTGAAAGCCGGCCTGCTTTATAGCTACGTCAATTCTCTGGAGGTTTACAAGTGCCCCGCCGACCGAAAACAGGTGAACGGAGTCCCGACCGTTCGCAGCATGTCCATGAGCGCCTGGATGAATCCAATCATGGAATGGAATTCCATCAAGGGATACAGCGGCGCCAGTGCGTTGCGTGTGTTCCGCAAGCAAAGCGAGATCATCCGGCCCGGGCCCTCGGACTGCTGGGTGTTGATCGACGAGAATTCTTTTAGCATCAACGACGCCTCCCTCATCTGCGACCCCAACGCGAACGTCTGGTGGGATGTTCCCGCCAGCTATCACAATGGCGCGGGTG
>CAZIJO010000189.1:0-12547 GCA_964539515.1 uncultured Bifidobacterium sp.
GGCGCAAAGCCTGTGGCGCACAAATGCCGACCTCAAACCCGGACTATCATGCCAGCCCGCAGGCGGCGGATGGGAGGATCACCCTGCTGGCCAAGGATGCCGAAATCCACGGGGTCACGCTGCGATACGAACCGTTGCCGCACAAAAACACGCTGGGTTTCTGGGTCAACTCCGGTGATTGGGCTCATTGGGAATTTGAGGTGACCCGGCCCGGCCGGTTCACCGTGGAAATTACCTATGGCTGTGATACGGGCAGCGACGGCAGTGAGGTTGAGTTTGCCGTCGGCGCGCAGAAGTTATTGTTCAAGGTGACGCCGACCGGCGGATTTCAGGCCTTCGTGAATCGTGACATAGGCGGGCTGGATCTTGACCAGCCGGGCCGTTACACGCTGTCGGTGAAGGCGAAGTCCAAGCCCGGCCCGGCGGTGATGGATTTACCGCAGGTGGTGCTCAAGCCGACCAAATAATGAATTAGTGGCGATGTCCCGTCAATTCTGGTAATCCACCACGCAATGCAACCAAACCCAATCTCCACCCGTTGTCATCGGCTGAATTGTCTGCTCCTGAGCGCGGTCTTACTGCCCCGCCTCGCCAGCGCGGATGCCATTGTTGACCTCGGCTCCCGGCGCGAGATGTTCGTGGACCGCCATTTGATTGCCTCGATGCGCGGCGTCGAGTTGCGCCTGCACGAACCACGGGACGAGGGCTCCATCCTGAAGTTCAATGAACCGTGGGAGGGAATTCACTGCGGCTATTCCACGGTGATCCGCGACGGCGACCGTTTCCGGGTTTATTATCGGGGCATGCCCGCGGACGTAAAAGACGGCACCGCTGGCGAGGTCACTTGCGTGGCCGAATCCCAGGATGGGCTCCGCTGGATAAAACCGAACCTTGGGCTATTTGAAGTGCGCGGAACGAAAGCGAACAATGTCGTGCTGGCTGGCGATCCGCCGTTCTCGCACAACTTCAGCCCGTTCCTCGACGCGCGCCCCGACTGCCCGCCGGATCAACGTTACAAAGCGCTGGCCGGAATTTCCCCGGGCGGGCTGGTGGCCTTCGTTTCGGGGGACGGCCTGCGCTGGCGCAAACTTCGCGACACGGCGGTCATTCCCGAGAAAGCGCCGTTCAAGTTCTCCTGGATGTTCGATTCCCAAAACGTGGCATTCTGGTCGGAGGCGGAGAAAAAATATGTTTGCTATTTCCGCGTCTGGGAGGGGGTGCGCCGCATCGCTCGCACGGAGAGTAATGACTTTTTGACCTGGAGCGATCCGATCCTGATGAATCAAATGACGGACGGCCAACCGTCGCCAACCGAGGATCTCTACACAAACCAGACCGATCCGTACTTTCGGGCGCCCCACCTTTACGTGGCGGTCGCGGCGCGCTTTGTTCCCGGCCGGCAAGCCATCAGCGACGAGGAAGCCAAAGCACTGCAGGTCGCCAAAGGCTTCGAGAAGGATGTGTCCGATGCGGTGCTGATGACCACGCGCGGCGGCAACGTCTATGACCGCACGTTTTTAACTTCCTTCATCCGGCCGGGCATCGGCGCGCGGCACTGGGTGTCCCGCAACAATTACCCCGCCCTCGGCATCGTGCAGACCAGCCCCACCGAGATGTCGCTTTACGTCAACCAGGATTACGCCCAGCCCACTGCCCATCTGCAACGCTATTCCTTACGGCTTGATGGTTTCGCCTCGGTGAACGCGCCGTACGCCGGCGGCGAACTGCTCACCAAACCGCTCCGATTCACCGGCGACCGGCTGGAACTGAACTTCTCCACCTCTGCCGCTGGCTCAATTCGCGTCGAAATTCAGGATGAGGCAGGCGGGCCCGTCCGAGGGTTTGCGGCGGGCGATTGTGTGGAGATCGTTGGCAATGAAATCGGACGTGTCATCCGCTGGAAAGGCGGCGCGGATGTTTCCCCCCTCGAGGGCAAGACCGTCCGGCTGCGTTTAGTCTTGAAGGATGCCGACCTTTACGCGCTGCGTTTTACCAGGGCCGCAGGGGGTAAATAGCTGATCACTTGTCATGCCGCAATCGCGAGCAGAAGCACCCATGCCCCGACAAATAGCATTTGGCCGGAAATGGTCGCGCGCAGTGGCCGCAGTTTTGTTCCTGCTGTGGGTCAATGGCAGCGGCGCGGCGGACAGCCAGCAAAACGTCGTGACGCTCAATCTGGACCCGACCCCGGAGCACCCGCGCAATTCGGAGGGCGCTTTTGCCACGCTGAAGTCTGGCCGCATCATTTTCTGCTACACGGAGTATTATGGGGGCGCGGCGGATGAGAGTCCGGCGCGGATCGTGCGCATTGACTCGGATGATCAAGGCCGCACTTGGAGTCAGCCGGTCGTAGTGGTGGAAAACACGGGTGGTAAGAATGTCATGAGTGTATCGTTGCTCCGGCTGGCCACCGGAAAACTCGCTCTGTTCTATCTGGTAAAAAACAGTTGGATTGATTGCCGTCCGCATCTGCGGTTTTCCAGCGACGAAGGCGCGACTTGGTCGGAGGCAAAGCGGGTACTGGATGCGCCGGGCTATTTTGTGCTCAACAACGATCGCGTCATCCAGACCCGCACGGGCCGGCTGCTGATGCCCCTGGCCTTTCACCGGTCGCGTGGCAGCGATCCGGATTCCAGCACATCATTCGACGCCCGGGCCATCGCGCTCTGGCTCTATTCCGATGACGCGGGCTCGACCTGGCAGGAGGCTGCCAACTGGTGGGCCATGCCCGTTCCCAGTGGTAGCGGGTTGCAGGAACCCGGCGTGGTGGAGCTAAGCAACGGCGACATCCTGGCATGGAGTCGCACGGATCAAGGGGCTCAATTTGGTTTCCAGTCCCGGGACGGAGGCAAGACGTGGTCGCCGCCGGCTGCGACCGAAATGAAATCACCGGTCTCGCCCGCGAGCCTCAAGCGCTTGCCCAACAGCACTGAATTACTCGCCATTTACAATGACCACTCCGGCCGGTTTCCGTTTCCCAGAGGCAAGCGGACGCCGCTGGTGGCGGCGATTTCCAGCGACGACGGGAATACCTGGCCGCACGCGAAGTTGATCGAGGACGATCCGGACGGATGGTATTGCTACACGGCGATGCATTTCACGGATGGTGCTGTTCTCCTTGGTTACTGCGCCGGTGATCCCAAGGTTGGCGGCCTCAACCGCCTGCGCATCCGCCGGGTCAGCCTGAACTGGCTGCGGCAGCCGTGAGCAAATGGAATTTCGCCGTGAACCTTAGCTGCTGCCAACCGCGGAAACCCGTTGTGAATATTTCAGTGAGCACCGCCGCGACTTTGCTGTTGCTGCTGAACACCACCTTGCCGGCAGCGGAAAGTGCGCCTCTCGATTACACCGTCAAGCTGGAGACGGTGATGAAACACGACGACGGCCAGTTCCTCTGGTTTCATCCCCGTGTCGCGGCCATCCCCTGCCCTGGCCAACGCGGACCGGCGGCCGTGATGACGATTCAAAAGCACCTGAAGATCTCGGATTACTACTCCGGACTCCATGTGATGACGCGCCCGCAACTGGATGCGCCGTGGACCGGCCCGGTGCTGCCGCCCGAGCTGGATTGGCAGCAGCAAACCAATGGCGTCACCATCAGCGTCGCCGACGTCACGCCCGGCTGGCACGCACCGACCGGGAAGCTTATTGCCATCGGCTGTCAGGTCCGTTACAGCCCGAAAGGCGAGCAGCTTGATGACGTCGTCCGGGCGCACCAGACCGTTTACGCCGTCCTCGATCCGCAGCCGAATCGCTGGTCGCGCTGGCAGGTGCTCGAGCTGCCGCCGGACCCGCAGTTCAATTTCGCGCGCAATGCCTGTTCGCAATGGCTCGTGCGGCCGGATGGCCGGTTGCTCGTGCCACTCTACATCGGGCCCAACTCCCGCGAGCCATTCGGCACCACGGTCGCCGAGTGCCGGTTCGACGGCTCGAAGCTCACTTATCAGCGGCACGGAACGGTGCTTCGCGTGAACAACGGGCGCGGGCTCTACGAACCCTCGTTGATCGCGTTTCGGGGAAGTTATTTCCTGACGCTCCGCAACGATGAGCGGGGTTATGTGTGCACGAGCGACGACGGATTGCGTTTCCGCGAACCAAAGCCGTGGCAATTCGACGACGGAACGGACTTGGGCAGCTACAACACGCAACAGCATTGGCTCGCGCACAGCGACGGGCTATTCCTGATCTACACCCGGCGCGGCGCCAGCAACGACCATATCATGCGTCACCGGGCGCCGCTGTTCATGGCGCAGGTGGACCCGGCCACGCTGCGGGTGATTCGGCGCACGGAAAGAATTGTCGTGCCGGAGCGCGGCGCCGAACTGGGCAATTTCGGCGCGGCGGCCATCAGCGAATCGGAATCGTGGATCACGGTCTCGGAGGGCATGTTCATGAAGGATTCGCGCCAACGCGGGGCCGAGGGCGCGACCTTTGTGGCGCGCGTGATCTGGTCCAAACCCAACCAGCTCGTTGGGGTCTCGCCGGAGAAACCTTGAGCTCCCCTGCCCTGACATTATCCTGGCGACCTTCGCTTCATCAATAACTTGAATGAAAAGTCACCGCCTGCCACCAAAGGACCTTCAATTCAGTTACCCCTCGCAGACGGCCGTCCGTCGCCGGGGCCTTGCCGCTTGCGTCTGCCGCGGCCTGGGGCTGGTCTTGGCGATGGGCGTCGGGGTCAGTGCGTTTGCGAACCAGACCAATCCCGTCCCCGCCCGTCCGCAACTGCTCGCCAAGGAGGTATTCCTGCGTCACGACCGCGGTCGGCCGGTCGCGACCGGGTTCATCACTTACATCAGCAAGACGAAGCCGGTGCTGATGCACTGTTTCGGCCGCGAGGATTATTCCGATGGCTACGATGATTACGCGATCCAGATCAGCCGTGACAATGGCCGCACCTGGTCGCCGCCGGAGATTCGCTGGCGGAGCACCGTCGTGCCGGAAGGCCGGATGCGCTATGCCGAGCCGGCGGCGTTTTTCGATTCCGACCGGAACCAGCTCGTGGTTCTGATTGATCACACCCTCTATCCCAAAGACAAACTGAACGTGGACACCGATTACGGCCTGGAGTTGAATCTCTACGATCCGGTGAAACGCAAATGGACCGTGCGCCGGGAGTTGAGGTTTCCGGGCCAGCGCACGCCGGCAATGAGCTTTTCGTTCCCGCTCAAAACCGCCCGGGGGCATCTGCTGTTTCCCGGCATGCGGAAAACCGTGGACGCGGCCGGCAAGGCAATCCACTTCGGGAACACCTGGGCGCCGGTGGATGAGGCGGTGACCGTGATTGGAGCGTGGACCGGCCCGGGCGAGCTTGTTTTCCGCCTCGGCCAGCCACTGAACATCAGCCCCGAACGCAGTTCCCGCGGGCTGGATGAGAACGCGTTGATCGAACTCCTGGATGGTCGGATTGCCGCCGTTTGCCGGGGAGACAACAGCGCCTTCCCCGAGCAGCCGGGCTACAAGTGGTTGAGTTTTTCGCGGGACGAAGGCCAATCGTGGGCGGCGCCGGAGCCCCTGCCGGCGACGGGCGGCGACCCGATCGAATCCGGTGCCAATGGCTCCGCCTTGTTCCGCTCAATCAAGAACGGCCGGCTATACTGGCTGGGTAATCTCGCGTTGCGCGGCGAACGACCCAATGGCAACTGGCCGCGCTCGCCCCTTTGTCTTGTCGAAGTGCAGGAAGAACCGTTTGCCCTCAAGCGCGAGACGATTTTCGCCGTGGATGAGCGAAACTTCAATGACTCGGCGCGCGTTCAGATGTCGAACTTCCGCTTTTACCAGGATCGGGAGAATGGCGACCTAGTGATTTTTTTGAGTCGCTACGGCGAGTTGAGCGAGAAGGATTGGATGATCGCCAACTATTACCGTTACCGCGTCGAAATACCCTGACACCTCGCCGAAGCAACAAGCGAATCACTATATTCGATTGCCATTCCATCGCGAGTTGTCAGGTTGCACGTATCTGACCTCATGGCGCGATTAAGTGGGTTAGACTTTCGCCACCCGGTCACGAAATGGCTTGCGTGACCCGGAGCCGGACGTCAGGTTTCGGGTTGTGAAAACTCTGAGTGTTTTGCTGGCGACTCTGCTCGGCGTCGGTGCTGCCGCTGCCCAGAAACCCATTCCCCTGGCCAACGTCGTGCCGCCTTGGGAGAAGCTGGGTACACCCAAACAATTGCCGATTCCGGTCCCCCCATTCACCGAACACGTAGGGACCGTGGAGGAGTCAATTTCACTCAGTGCTGCCGCGAATGCTTCTGGACTAAGGATCGGTCCGTCCGGTGAGGTTCAGTTGATTAACGAAATGCCGCCGCTCCCGTCGGGCGGAGCAGCTACTGCCTACCTGAAGTCTGGGGCATCCGGCGAATGGTTCGGCACTGACCATGGACTTTATTTCCGCTCAAACCCGGCCGCGGAACTTGTGCGCCACGAACATTACGGCGAAGACGGCCCGTTGGCGACGCGCATAACCGCCCTTGCCCAGGACTCTCGCGGCGTGCTTTGGGTGGGCACACCGTTGGGTTTGAGTTTGCGGAACGCTGACGGCAAGTGGCGTCATATTCGGGGTCGTGAGGGGCTGCCGGTCGAGGATATCACCGCCCTCGCCATCGACCAGCAGGACAACATCTGGATAGGCACGTCGATGGGTGCGGTGCTGCATCGCCCTTACGTGGAAGGCCGCCGTTGGTTTTATCGCGAAGGGCCGCGCTACCTGCCGGGCAACCGCGTGCGCGCGATCGCGTTGGCCCCCGCTGGCATGCCGGCCTATTTTCTGACTGACGGGGGCGTCGGGCGCATTGCGAATGTCATCACGACGCTGGAGGGGAAGGCACGAACCATTGAGCGACTTGTCAACGAACGCCACCGTCGATTTGGCCTCGTTGCCGACTGCACGCTGGACGACGCGCGAAAGCCTAAAAGTCACACGATCGGCGATAATGACAACGACGGACTTTGGACTGCCTACCATGTGACGGCGATGGCCCTGGGTTACGGCGCGACGAAAGAGGCAACCGCCAAGGCATCGGCCCGTCAGGGGATGGAAGCGCTCTATTTGTTGCAGAATGCCTCGGGTACACCGGGTCTGGTGGCGCGCAGCGTCCTGCCGGTGGAACTCGGCAAAACCAAAGGCCGCCAGTGGCAGCCGACGCCGGACGGGAAATTCTATTGGAAAAGCGACACGTCCAGTGACGAAATCGACGGGCACTACATGGCGTTTTATGCCTACTACGAACATATCGCCCGGCATGATCCCGTGGAAAAAGCACAGTGCGTCCGCCAGGTCCGCGCGGTCACCGATTACATTGTTGACCACAACTACCAACTTATTGATTGGACCGGCAAGCGCACGCGCTGGGGATTTTGGAATCCAGAAGCCTTGAATGACGACCCCGAGCATTATCTCGAGAACGGGTTGAACAGCCTCCAGATGCTGTCCTTTCTCAAAGTTGCCCACCATATTACCGGCGACCCCAAGTACAACGCGCATTACCAGAAATTGATGCGGGAGCACGGCTACCTGAGCAATACCCTGCTCTCGAAAAAAGTTTTCCCGGACGAAGACAATCATTCGGACAACCAGCTCGGCTTTGTAGCTTGGTATCCGATTCTCCAATTGGAGCGCGAGCCAGCCATTCGCGCCGCACTCTTGAGCGGGGTCCGCCGCCATTACGAAGTGATCAAGGCTGAGTGTTCGGCATTTTTTACGTTCGTTTACGCCACGGTGGACCCCGATTACGCGGACCTCGCGGGCGCCATCGAGAATCTGCGGCAAATTCCCACCGACCGGCGGCTTTGGCGCCAGCAGAACAGCCATCGCGCAGATGTGGTTTTTGCTCCCCGGGTAAACCGCTTTGGCCGTCGTGTGCTGCTCCAGTCCCTGCCGGCAGATGAATACACCTTTGCCAAATGGAATGCCGATCCGCTCGTGCCCGATGGGGGTGGCGATGGACGCGGGGAAGACGATGGCGCGGCTTATCTGCTGCCGTACTGGATGGGTCGCTACCATGGGTTGATCACCGAATCGCCAAAGCCGGGTTCGAGCCGGTAATCGCCGCGCACGCATCAATGCACAAAGGCAGTCACGGTTAAAGGCGTTAAGAGCCGATTTGAAAACTGGTGACGGCGGGGGTCTCGCCGGCCGCAGAGGGCGGCATCTTGTTGCCCGGAATCGCGGCTCAAGTTTACCAAGGACGAAGGAATTTCCAATGCTGACCGGCGATTCGAACGTCTTGTCTGCTGGGCGGGACGCGCCGGTTCAACGGCAGGCGAGGACGCCCGCCGCTACCGTTGCATGCAGCTCGCCGAGTTTTTAAGCAGCGTCTATGGCGGCTCAGCGGACTGGTCTGTCCGCACTACCCCGCGGCCCTGCGCGAGCAGTGCGCCCTGAGGGGTGACAACCTCAATACAGGTTCCCCCTGCGGATTCCGCTTGAACGGACGCGGTTTTACATCGCGTATGGCTTGGTCCAAAAAAACGCCATCACGCTTGGAATAAAAAGCTTGACGCTTTGGGAACTTGTGCAAAAATCCGCCCATGACCCCGGCAAATACCTGAAAGCAGGAATCATAATCACCATCCACCCAAATAACCACCCTCAATCAAACTATGAAAAAAACTGTCTTCGCCCGAACAAAGCGCTTGTTTCTTGGGGCGCTCCTCGCTTCAGCCGCCGTCTTCCCGGTTGCCGCCCAAACGACTTTTCAACGCCCCGGTGACGTTGTGGGGACCGGCACCAACACTTGGTCGTATTTGATCTTGGAAGGCGAGGATTACGATCCAGCGACCAAACAGAATGCCGACCCGCTGGCTGGTTTCACCAAGGTCTACGGCGATGCGGCGCGCACGAATTCCCTCGGCAATCCCGTGTTGGGCACGAATACGACGGCCTCGAAAGGCGGGGCATTATTCGGCCAGACCGCCTTCGGGCAATACGTTGATAAAATCACCTATCACGTCCAGTTCGCCACGCCGGGCACGTACTATCTCTACATGCGATTTACAATGTTCGAGAACGCGGCGAACGCGAATTACCTCAGTGAAGATTCCTATTTTGTTCCGCCGGACTTTGGGAAGGATCCGCAGACGGACTGGCCGTTGAGCGACCGCGGGGGGTATTGTGAAGGCGGATTGGGCACCTCCGGCTTCCTGTGGATTCTGGAACCATGCACTGGTGGCGCCCGGACCAATCATTCCGGCAACGATGGGCTCAACCAAGCCTATTACTGGGAGGGAAACTTCCATTGGAACCAGTGCATTTCGAGCCAGTTCTTGAATCCTGAGACCCAAGGGGTGCCGAACTACCCGTTTCAGTATGTCGTGACACCGGAAATGGTGGGAGTGCCGCTCGACTTTACCATTGGTTACCGGGAAGGCGGCGTGACGCCTGACCTGTTTCTCTTCAGCACCCACACCAACTTGATGGATCAATACTCCCAGACCGCTCTGGATGAACTCCTGATCAACAAAGTGTCGGTGCAGGATCCGGCGGATGTGGTGGGAACCGGCCAGGACGCCTGGTCTTACCTCGTCATGGAAGCTGAAAACTACGAATACGAAACAAACACGACGACGGGTATTGGGTTTACCACCGTGCATGCGGGCGATGGGCTCACGAATTCTTTGGGCAATCCGGTGTTGGCGGCAAACACCACGGCTTCCCAAGGCGGCGCGCTGTTCGGCCGGACTGCCTTCGGCCAATATGCTGATAAGATCACCTATCAAGTTCAGTTCGCGACCCCCGGCACCTACTACCTGTACATGCGTTTTACGATGTTCGAGAACGCGGCCAACGCGAACTACCTTAGCGAGGATTCCTTCTTCGTTCCGCCTGACTTTGGAAAGGACCCGCAGACGGACTGGCCGTTGAGTGACCGTGGGGGTTACTGCGAAGGCGGCTTGAGCACGTCCGGCTTCCTCTGGATCATTGAACCCGGAACTGGCGGAGCAAGGACCAATCATTCCGGTAATGACGGTCTCAGCCAAGCCTACTACTGGGAAGGTAACTTCCACTGGAATCAGTGCATCTCGAGCCAGTTCTTGAATCCCGATACGCAAGGGGTACCCAACTATCCGTTCAATTACACTGTGACCCCGGCCATGGTGGGCAAGAAACTCAACTTCACCATTGGCTATCGTGAGGGCGGCGTGACTCCCGACTTATTCCTGTTTAGCACCCATACCAACATGATGGAGTACTATACGCAGGAAGAATTGGATCAACTGTTTGCTGTACCGAAGCTGAAAATCGCACGCGCCGGAGTGAGTGCAGTTCTGTCGTGGCCGGCCACCGCCACCGGGGCGGGTTTCATCTTGGAAACCACGGACAGCCTGACCTCTCCCAACTGGACGCTTATCCCCTGCCCGGGGCCGGACGTGAGCAACGGCCGAAACTCCGTCACGGTCGATTTCGCGACTGGAAATGGATACTATCGGCTGCGGCGGCTCTGACGATCACGCACGGGACTGACTGATCGCGACGTCAATTCCAACGCACCCAAACCGTTCAAGAAAGGGGTCAACCATGTTGACCCCTTTCCTTTTAGCGGTGTTCCAAACTTGATCAAACCGCGGCTGATCACAGGGGATGTGGCAATCACTGATCCGCCCTCCATCTTCCTCTGTGGTACGATCACTTGTCCCCGCACCCGCCCCGGGCGAAGCGTCCGGCCCTCGGTCTGGTCACGACGTTTGGGTCTCGGTTAGTTCGTTCGACGATCTTTCCCCGGACCGTCCTCGCGTCATTTCTTGGTTGCGATGGTGGCGGCCACCCGGTCGAAGTCGCGGTCCACCGGACTCTTCGCCGGCTCATTCCAATAGACCCTGCCTGTTTTCGCCTCCAGCCACTTGAAGTATTCCGAATGGCCATCGGCGAAACTAAAGGTGGCCCCGCGCGAATGACGATCCGTGGGACTGTTCTGCCAAATCCGGGGGTCCACTTGGATCGCGAAATATCCGTCCTCGAGGGTCTGGTTGCTCTCGTCCACAAACACCGAAGCCCCGCTTGGGGCAGGATCCTTGATGTCCGTTGTCTTCCGACGAATGGGATAAGCCGGGTTCACCGCAATGTCGCTGTTCATCTGTCCGGACATGGAATAACTTCGCACCCGGATGACTTTCGCCCCCCCGCGCGTGTAGTCATCCGCCGGACAAATGTAAATGCCGTACGACGAGTTGTACGGGAACAGTCGTCCGTTCCGGATATTGGCAACGTTGGTGTCGCCGGGCCGGGCGTTGACATCTCCCTGGATCCAGGATTCCGTCTGGTTGCCCAGGTAATTCGGAATCAACTGCTCGCGGTTGTCCCCGCTGTACATGATCCAAGCCACGGTAAGTTGTTTTGTGTTGCTCAGGCAGTTGATGGTCAGGGCCTTGGCTTTGGCCTTCGACAAGGCGGGTAGCAGCATGGCCGCCAGGATGGCGATGATGGCGATGACAACCAGAAGCTCGATCAGGGTAAATGCTGTCGAGTGCGTGCAGTGACGTGGCGCAATGGATTTTGGACGCAAGTTCATAAGAACTGAAATGTGGTTGCGTTTATCCTAATAGTTTTTTTTCCAAGGTCAACGGTGGCTTTCCATCGATTTGCGAGCTGAGTTGACTAATGATGGCAGCCGCCGAGCAAGATTGGGCCTTGGGGTTGTCCCAAGTTTTATTCCTTCGCAGGTGACCCGAGTCAACTGGCAAACACTTGTTCTTACTAAGCGGATAGACCGCAAAGAAAGGATCATGAATTAGGGCTTCGCGCTTGGTCACCCTGGTTGTATCGTCTAGTCGCTTGGCCTTCGTGGTTATGCTCATTGCGGGCGGGTACAGCAAATCGACTACGATACTGAGTGGGAGATCTTCGCGAGCAACATCATCGCTATCTTTTGTTTCTATGGCGCAGGTGCCGGCCCTTGACGCGCTGAATCCCAGTAGCTTACAGCATAGGCCAAATGGAGTAAAACCCCCGAAAAGTGGCAAATGAATTTGTTTACAGTAGCTGAAGATTTGATTAGATTTGAGAAGAGCAACACAGATGTTTATGAAAGCAAACTTTACCCGTATCCGTCCGATTCGGCAGCCAGCACAGCCTGGCTTCACCCTCATCGAACTACTTGTCGTCATTGCCATCATTGCGATTCTGGCCGCCATGTTGCTCCCGGCACTGACCAAGGCGAAGCTCAAGGCCACCCAGTCTGCGTGCCTCAGTAACCAGAAACAGCTGGCTTTGGGATTTGTGATGTACGCTGACGATAGCAACGACCGAATGATCTACACGGATCCCGCTCCGGGCCAGATTGGAAACCCGGCCGGTGGATTTTGGCCCGGCCCCCATAATGACAATGGCAATTATCAGGATTTGTCCTCTGGGATGACCGTGGTCACCGCCCAGCGCTATGTTGAAAATGGAATCAAAAAAGGCTCCCTGTTTCCCTATGTCAAAGCGGTCGGAGCCTACCATTGCGCTGGGGACCTGCGCACCAAAAAGCTCAGGCCCGGGTTAGGCTAGCGCGCATCTCAGTTTCTTGGCGGGTCGAGTAAGCTGGGGGCATGACAATAACGA
>CAZIJO010000190.1:0-12475 GCA_964539515.1 uncultured Bifidobacterium sp.
AGGCCATGAGCAACGATTGGCTTGAGGTCATGGACGTGGCGCATCAGCTCGGACTTTATTCGAGCGCGACGATGATGTTCGGGCATGTGGAAACGACCGAAGATCGCATCGAGCATCTGGAGCGATTGCGGCAGCAACAGGACAAGTCATTGAGCTACGCGACCGCGCCCCGCACTCCGTCCCTCGCCGCATCGGATGGGGGGAGGATGGTCGCGGGCGGCATGGGCGCCCGTTCGACGGGACATTTCACCGCCTTCATCTGCTGGACGTTTCAGGCGGAGAACACGAAGCTCAAAGCACCCACCGTCGGTGCGCATGATTATCTCCGCACCCAGGCGCTGGGGCGTATCTACCTCGACAACTTTGAGAACATTCAAAGTTCCTGGGTGACACAAGGATTGGAGATCGGACAGGTGGCCCTCAAATTCGGGGCGAACGACCTCGGCAGCATCATGATCGAGGAGAATGTCGTTTCCCAGGCAGGAACGACGTTCCGCATGACCGTGCCGGACATGCACCGCCTCATCCGCGACCTCGGCTACGAACCGCACCAGCGCGACAACTGGTATCGCCTGGTAAACTAGCATCCCATCCCACAACCGAGGCGGGATTGAACTGACCTTTCAACCTGGCCTCACCCCGACCAGCTACCAATACGGACCCCACACCCGCCGCCAACAGCGAGCGATTCTATTGCGTGTTCGGCTTGCCGTAGGCGAGGTCGAAGTGGTGAAGTTGGCGCTGAAGGGCGACCCTTTTCTGCAGCCGGATGGACGAGCTTTTCGGGCGAGCCGTCAGCTGGGGGAGTGATCGGTGGGGTGGGAGGACGCGGCGCCGAAGACGTTTTCCAGAATTACTTCCTTGGTCTTCCAGATGAGGGCCATCGTCAGCGAGAGCGGCAGGAGCACGAGCATGAGCAGCGACCACTGGCTGATGGGTTCCAACCGCGCGAGCACGATTATCAGCGGCACCGGCAAATTCGGCATGAGCCGGAGAAAAACAAAAATCCCGGCCATCAGGAGGAGGACGACGACCAGGCCGCGGTTCAGCGCCGTGAACTGGCGCGTTTCGTGCCGCAGTGTTTCATCGGGCAACATGGCACCCAACCGGGCCAGAACGAGGTTGAGGTTGAATAAAAACAACAGCCCCGACAACCCGAACAAAGCGACCACGAGCGTGAAGAACGGCTGGTCCGGTATTTTATTCCACCAGTAAACAAATGGGCAGAGGAAGAAATTTACCAGTCCGATGAGCCGGGTGCGGTCGAGCGCGGCCCGCCACAAGCGTTCCTGCTTTTGAAAGGCGCCAATCTGCCAGAGACCAAAAAGCAGCAAACCGGTGGTGGCTAATCCGGGCACGATGCTGAACGCCTTGAACCAGCCGGCCGTCGCGGTGCCCACGCAGACGATCAGGGCAGCCGGCAAACCCCAGAACAGCGCGGACAAGCCACGCACGAGCCGCCCCAGGGAGCGAAGCAGTTCGGGGTTGACCGGAGTATCAGGCATGCGAAGAAGAATGAAGGGAGAAGGATGAAAGAGGAAAATTTGTTGCCGGGAATTGCTCAAACAGGCGTGGTTTCATCCTTCAACGTTCATCCTTCATCCTTTCAAAACGACAGATAGGTGTAGGCCTTCAGCCCGCGCTCATAGTCGTCGAGCAGCCGCATCGCTTCCGACGGTTTCATCCGGTCTGACTTGATCGCTTCGTCCATCTGCACTTTCATGCGGCGTTTCAATTCATTCTCGTCGTACTGCACCGAGGCCAGACATTGCACGATCGTGCTGCCTTCGATGATCTCCTCGACGTAGTAGCCGGTGGGCTCATCGGGATCGAGGAACACATGGACCTCGTTGACCCGTCCAAAGAGATTGTGGAGGTCGCCCATGATGTCCTGGTAGGCGCCCATGAGGAAGAATCCGAGATAGTACGGTTCGAGCTGGCCGTTCCCGTTGCTGTTGAGCGGGTGCAGGGGCAGCGTGTCGCGGACATCGCGCAGGTCGATGAATTTGTTGATCTGCCCGTCCGAATCGCACGTGATGTCCACGAGCGTCGCTTCCCGCGTCGGTCGTTCCGTGAGCCGGCCCACCGGCATGATTGGAAACAGCTGGCCGAGCGCCCAGTGGTCCAGCAGGGACTGGAAGACGGAAAAGTTGCAGAGGTACTGGTCGCCCAGGCTGTCTTCCAGTTTGCGGATTTCCTCCGGAATATAGGCCTGGTCCTTGAAACTCTCCACCACGTCCCGGCTGATCTCCCAGTAGAGATTTTCAATCTTCGCCTTGTCCGGCAAATCCAGCAGGCCCAGGGTGAACATGTGCTGTGCGTCGTCGCGGCGCTCCTGTGCGTCATGACAGGCTTCCAGCTTGTTCAGCTTCGCGAGATTTTTCCGGATGTCGAGCAACTCGCGGACGATGGGATGCTCGTTCTCGCCGTATTGAAACTTGATGTCCGGGTGCGTTTTGCCGATCGCGCCAAACACCTCGATGATCAGGACGCTGTGGTGGGCAACCAGTGCCCGGCCGCTTTCGCTGATGATGTCCGGATGCGGCACCTTCTCCGCGTTACAAACATCGGCCACATAATAAATGATGTCGTTCGTATACTCCTGCAGCGAGTAGTTGGTGGAGCTGTCGAACGCGGAGCGACTGCCGTCATAATCCACGCCCAAGCCGCCGCCCACATCCAGGTAATCGATGGTGAAGCCCATCTTCCGCAGCTTGGCGTAGAAGCGCGTCGCCTCCTGCACCGCCCGTTTCACGGTGAGAATGTCCGGCACCTGCGAGCCGATGTGAAAATGGATCAACTTCAGGCAGGACCCCAGGTTCTCGGCCGTCAGCATTTCCGTCGCGGCGAGCAGCTCCGCCGTGCTCAGGCCGAATTTCGCGTTTTCGCCGCCGCTCTCGGCCCATTTGCCCGCGCCCTTGCTCAACAACCGCGCGCGAATGCCCACCAACGGTTCAACGCCCAGTTGTTTGGACACCGCGATGATCTGGCGCAATTCCTCCAGCTTTTCGACGACCATGATGACTTTCTTGCCCAGCTTCGTGCCGAGCAGCGCCATCTTGATGAACTCACAATCCTTGTAGCCGTTGCAAATGATCAGGCTGCCGATCTGGTTTTGCAGCGCGAGGCCGGCAAAAAGCTCCGGCTTGCTGCCCACCTCCAGGCCGAAGTCAAACGGCTTGCCCGCGTCGAGAATCTCCTCCACCACCTCCCGCAGTTGATTCACCTTGATGGGAAACACCCCGCGATACCGGCCCTGGTAATTGAACTCGGTGATGGAATTGCGGAACGCCAGGTTGATGGATTCCACCCGGTGGCGCAGGATATCCTGAAACCGGATCAGCAGGGGAAACTTCAGCCCGCGGCCCTTTGCCTCCTCGATCACATCCGTGATGTCCACCGCCGTGCCCGCTTCCTGCAATGGCTTGGCGATGACATGGCCGGCTTCGTTGATGTCGAAGTAATTTGCGCCCCAGCGATGGACGTTGTAGAGGTTGCGCGCCGCCGGGATGTCCCATGGCGGCGTGGCGTTGGAGGAATTGCTCATCTAATTTAAATCGATCCGTGCGCACTATAAAAAGCCGGGCGCAGAAAGCAATAAGCGCCATGAAAAATTTGTCCGGCCCCGCCGTTTCCGGTTCCCCGTGTTCGCCGCTTGAATCATCCCGTGCCGGGCGTAGCATCGCCGGGTGCAATCGCCGATTCCCGCCGCCCGCGTTCCGCGCCCCCGCTGGTGGCGCTGCCTGATCCTGGGTCTGGTGGGTGGGTACGGCCTGCTGCTGATTCCCGAACCGCCGCCGCCGAAGTTCCCGGGCGCCGGCCAGTTGCCGTTCCGCTGGAATCGCGACGCTTTCTGGTCGGAACTCGAATCCAAGTTTCGCCTGGCGCGGGCTGAAAGTTCTGCGGACCGTCGTACGCGCTTCGCATCCGCCCTCGAACCAGTTCGCCTGGGGCTCGACCTGATTGCGGCGACCAACCTGCCGCCCAACGCGTCCGCGTTTGCAACGTTGGAGACTGCCTTTTTTCAACTCGCGCCCATTGCCGCTGCGGGTCCGGAGTGTGCGGCGGAGTTCATGGATGCAGCCGCGCGACTGCGTCAGCTCGTCAAAGGGCAGTCGGAGCGCTGGTCGCGGGATGACGCCGCTGCCCGCCAGCGGATCTACGGGTTGCTCTATGGCCGGCGCGCCGCCGTGGAGGAGGTGCTGTTGCAGTCTCCGCCGGTGAGCCACCCGGTGGAAGTGGCCGCCGGCGCTGACCTGTCGCCGAATCCGGAGGCGGAGGTGCGGGGCGTGATGATCCGCAGTGGCGACATTCTGGTTTCGCGCGGCGGTGCGGCCACCTCAGCCCTGATTGCCCGGGGCAACGATTTTCCCGGCAACTTTTCGCACATCGCTCTTGTGCATGTGGAGGAGCAATCGAAGCGAATTTCGGTCGTCGAATCACACATCGAAAGCGGCGTGGGGGTTCGTCCCTTCGAACAATATCTCGCCGACACCAAGCTCCGCATCCTGGTGTTGCGGCTGCGCCGCGATCTGCCGCAACTTGCCAGCGATCCGCTGTTGCCGCACCGGGCGGCGTCGCTGGCCCTGAGCAACGCGCTCGCCCGCCACATTCCCTACGATTTCGCAATGGACCACGCGGATCCCACGAAACAATTCTGTTCGGAAGTGGCCGCCGCTGCCTACCGGACGCAAGGCGTAACCCTGTGGTCGGGCTTGTCGCATCTCTCGACCCTGGGGGTCACGTCGTGGTTGGGGGCTTTGGGAGTGCGCCACTTTGCAACTCAGGAGCCGTCCGACCTGGAGTACGATCCGCAGGTGCAGGTGGTGGCCGAATGGCGTGACCCGCACACGCTGTTTCAGGATCATGTGGACAACGCCGTCATTGACGCAATGTTGGAAGCTGCCGAACGCGGCCAGCAACTCGACTACAACCTCTGGCTGCTGCCCGTGGTCCGCCTCACCAAAGCCGGGAGCGTGCTCCTGAACTGGTGCGGCAAAGTCGGTCCAATCCCGGAAGGCATGAGTGCGACCACCGCGCTGCGAGTCCGACGTCTGACGGCCAATCATGCCCGGATGAAAGCCGACGTCTTGGCAAAGGCAGGGGAATTCAAATCGGCGAAAGGCTACTCGCCGCCGTACTGGGAACTGGTTCGCATGGCGCGGGAAGCGCGGCGGAAATAATCGCTCCCCCGATTTTCACCCGTAGGAGACGACGTGAGGAGTCGCTAACTTCCTCCCCGTCTGGGCCGGGATGCTGGACTCCTTGAACATCACCCCCACATCTCCTCCCAAATTGACTTGTAAGAGACGACGTCAGGAGTCTCTAATCTCTCCGCCATGCCAACCCAGCAGCCACACAAAGCGTTGCGCGACCCTTTGAACCGGGTGTTCTCCTTGCCGCGATTGCCGCGCGAATATTATCAAGCCGACGCCGTGGTTTTCTGGACCTTGACCATTTTCGACCGGGCACAGGGATGGTTGACTCCTCAATTGCACCAACGGTTTCGCGAGCTGCTTTTGCACACAGCCGCACGCGAGGGATTGCTTTGCCCGATTTACTGCCTGATGCCCGACCACCTCCATTTGGTCTGGCTGGGGTTGCGGCGTGATACTGATCAAATCAATGGCATGGCTTTTCTCCGCACTTATCTCGAGCCGGAGCTGTCCCCCGCAAAATTTCAGCCCCAACCGCAGGACGAAGTGCTCCGGGAGGAGCAACGAAAGCGGAATGCGTTGGCCAAAGTCTGCTTCTACATCGCGGCAAATCCAGTCCGTGCCGAATTGATACCCGCGGGCGAGGTCTGGCCGTACATCGGCTGCGTAATTCCTGGTTACCCGAAGCTGAATCCTTTGGAAGACGATTTCTGGCCGAAGTTCTGGCGGATTCATGGCATGCTGCTGCGGCCGGATGCCGGAAAATCCAAGCGTCCACCTTTGCATGAAAACAAAAGACCGAGTTAGAGACTCCTCACGTCGTCTCCTACCCATGAAAGAAAACGCCTCCCTCGCTGCCCTCGTCCAACATTGCGACCGCCTGCTCCGCACCGCTGCGATCGGCGACTATGACGGGGCCGTCAATGGATTGCAGGTGGCCAATTGCGGAGTCGTCACCCGCATCGCCGCGACCGTGGATGCCAGCTTGGCCACCGTGAAACTCGCGATTGAAGCGAAGGCGGATTTGCTCCTAGTCCATCACGGCATGTTCTGGTCGCCGTCACATCCATGGACGGGCCCGAAATATGAACTGCTCCGCGCATTGATCGAGAAGAACCTTGCCGTTTACAGCTCGCACCTTCCGCTCGATGCCCATCCTCAGCTCGGCAATAACGCGCAACTGTGTGCCGCGCTGGGCTTCAACCGGCTTCACCCGTTCTTCGCCAGCCACGGGCAAACGATTGGATTTCAAACTGCCACCAAGCTTTCCCGCGATGAACTTGCGGCCCGGCTCGCTCGTGCCACCGGCCATCAACCGCGCGTGGTTCCAGGTGGTCCACCGCTTTGCCGCCGGATCGGCGTCGTCACCGGCGGGGCCGGCGGGGATTTGAAGATCGCGGCCGCGGAAGGCGTGGACACCTTCATTACCGGTGAGGGCCCGCACTGGACGTATGCCCTGGCTGAAGAGCTCGGCCTCAATGTTTTTTACGGCGGTCATTATGCGACGGAGACTTTCGGGGTGAAGGCCCTCGCCGCGCATCTTGCGAAAAAATTCCGTGTGCCGTGGACCTTCCTTGACCATCCGACGGGGTTGTGAGCCGCACGTTGTCGCCGCCGACGTGCAGAGGCGGATTTGCAATGCAAGCGCGATCGGAATCTTCCGCCATGTTACCTCGGCGGCTGCCTTGGTTGGCAAGCTGAACACCCACACCATTCCCATGATTCAGCATGCTGGCGGCTCGTACGAATATCGTTCGTGAAGCCGGACGTGATTTTGGAAGAGCACCGCGGCGACGACGCTTTCGTCTCGCGAAGGTTAATCGAGTCCGCGAAAACCATCGTCCGTTCGAAACGCGGCGTGGCGCTTCGCTTCCCGCCGCCTTGCCCGAGCCTTGCAACCGTCTGGCGCGTAGATCCACATTCGTAAATCGTAAGTTCCATTGAACCTTTGCTCGCTTCCCGCATTCTCCTGATTGTAAATGCTGGGAGTGGCTGACGACGAACAATTGCCCGTGCGCCAGGCCAGGGCCGGAGATTCCGGGGCTTGGGATGCGCTGCTGCGCCGCTACCAGTTGCCTTTGTATGCCTATACTTTTGAACTGGTGCGCGACGAACAGGCGAGCCTCGATCTCGTCCAGGAGACGTTCATTGCCGCTGCCCGCCACCTGGCGAGCCTGCGTGACGACGACAAGTTCGGCAGCTGGCTGTTCGGGATTGCGCACCAAAAATGCATCCAGCTCTGGCGACAACGGGATCGGGCGGCGGCCGTCCAGGCAGAACTGGCGGATCAGCCGGACGATTTCGCCGCCGACCCGCAGGAACTGCTCCTGCGCGCCGAGCAGGAGGCGGAGTTCCTGCACTTGCTGCAGCAACTCCCGCTGCCCCAGCGTTCCGTGTTGCTGCTGCATTACCTCGAGGATTTTCCGCTGGAAGAAATCGCCCGCATTACCGACACCCAGCTCGGCACCGTCAAATCCCGGATGCATTACGCCAAGCGCGCCTTGCGCAAACTTTTGGAGGAACCAACGCAATGAAAACCCCGCGTGAAATTTTGCTGCAACGACATCGGGCGACCGAGCCCCGACTGGACGGAATCCGCCGTGACGTCATCTCCCGGCTCGCGAACCCACCCGGGCTGCGGATCGAGCGGTCGTTGCTCCGGGCGTTGCACACCTTGTGGCGCGAACTGATCTGGCCCTGCCGCCGGACGTGGGCTGGTCTGGCGGCGGTGTGGGTGGTGTTACTCACCCTGCAGCTTGCCTCCCGCGATCCCGCCGAGGTTGCTGCCCGCAAAACGCCACCCCCCTCGCCGGAAGTCTTGATGGTGCTAAGGCAGCAACAGCTTTTGTTGGCCGAACTGGTGGAACGACCTGCGCCGCGTGCCGCTGACCGGCCCAAGTCCGCGCCGGCGCGCCCGCGCAGTCAGCGCCCGGAAGAAATGGGAATGGCCTGAATCGATCATGAATGAAGGACCTAAAAGCATCTGGCGACGACCGTGGCAAGGTCGGGTGAAAGTGTTTGGCTGGTGGGCGATCCTGGTGAGCGCGACGTTTGCATGCTTTTTGTGCATCGGGCTGGCGTCTGCCAAGGCGAACAGCCTTCCCGAACTGGTTTTAACCGCCCTCGCCGTGTCCGTTGGCATCGCGACCCTTGTCACCGCTGGTCTCTGGTTCGTGCGCTGGTTGTGTTGCTGGCGCAATCTCCGGCGCGTTCTGGTAACCCTCGCCGGTTTCGCCACGTTGATTGCGATCTTCTATGCCGAGGAGAACTGGCGCGGCAAACGGGCGTGGAAGAACTACGTCCGCGAGCAGGAGGCCCGGGGGGAGAAGATGGACTTGGCCGCGTTCATTCCACCGCCGATTCCCGACGATCAGAATCTGGCTCTGTGCCCGCTGTTCAAGCCGGTCTTGGATTTCAGATACGCAAACGACCAGGATCGTTTGGAGAACAAGTCGGTGCATAACATCATCTGGCTGGATACGAATGGCGTCGCCCGCCTCGCCCAGCTGGATTTGCACTGGAAGATGAGGGATTACCTGAAATCCCTCTCGGGAGAAGATCGGCGGCGATTGCAGGAGCGGGTAGATATGGAGGAAGTCCAAAAGCAAGCCGAAGCCAATACCCTCACCAACGGTTGGATCAATCTGGCCTTGTGGCAGGACTACTATCGAATGGGCACAAATCTTGATGGAGCGAATCCCGCCAACACGCCCACCCAGGATGTGCTATTTGCCCTGCGGCGTGTGGAACCTAATTTGACGGAAATCCGTCGCGAAGCCGCCCGCCGTCCGCTGGCTCGTTGGCCGATTCATTATGATCTGGAGCAGCCGTGGATCACGCTTTTGCCGCATTTAGCCAATGCCAAGCGCATCACCATGCTGCTGCAGATTCGGGCGGCAGCGCAATTAGCCGCCAGCCAAACCGGGGAAGGACTTGCGGACATCGAACTTGGCTTTCGGCTCGCTGACGCCTTCGGCGCTGAACCCTTCGTGATCTCACAACTGGTTCGCATGGCTTGTTATGACATAATCCTTCAACCACTAAAGGAAGGGCTGGCCCGCCATCAATTTTCAGAGGCGCAACTGACCTCATTGCAACAGCGGTTGTCGTCGGCGGATTTGCTGGCCGGCTTTCAACGCTCAATGGGTGGTGAGCGTGCGATCAGCGGCCTTTGGGCCAAGCTTACCCGGGAGAATCTGGCGGAGGTGATTCAGGCGTTTTCCGGTTCGCCGGAGTTTACCAAGCGGCTTTCCTATTACGCTCTCTATGCACGTATTGCTCCCAAGGGATGGATTTATCAAAACCAGTTGGTCATTTGTCGGCTGTTTGACGATTACATTCTTGCCGCCATCGATATTCAGACCAGAACGGTTCATCCCAAAGTTGCCGAAGCCTTTCTGACCGCGAAACGGGATGCGAAAGGACCGTTTTCGGCGCTCGCTGGGTGTATGATGATGTTTGAAGCTTTTGGCAATGAACTGCCTTTTCCCTGCAAATTCGCCCATGGCCAAACGCAGGTTGACCTCGCCCGCGTCGCCTGCGGATTGGAGCGCTACCGCCTGGCGCACGGAGAATATCCTGAAGCCCTCGATGCTCTTACTCCGCAGTTCATCACCAAACTCCCGCACGACATCATCAACGGCCAGTCTCTCAAATACCGTCGCACCAACGACGGCCGCTTCGTCCTTTACTCCGTTGGTTGGAACGAAACGGACGACGGCGGCCTGGTCCCGCTCAAGAACGACGGCCCAACCGTGAACGGGAGGGAAGAAGGCAAGCGGGTTAATCTGACCGAAGGCGACTGGGTTTGGCACTATCCGGCGAAGTAGCCGGTAGCCGCTGACGTGAGGAGGCGGGTTCGCGGGCCGGCGCGACCGGAACCATCCGCCTCGTTACCTCGGCGGCTACGCGTGAATGGCTTCCTTGAATCGTTGCTCACCCCCCCCGCACCGGACTGGTTGTAAACGCTGGGAGCCATATCCGATATTTGTTTGCTGAGCTTCGGCGGGCGATGGCATTTTTCGGCTTCGCTCCGGCGCAGTTTGCAGCCAAGCTCGGGGCATGAAAGTCTCCCAGGATTCCACCGGCGGGACGCGCGGACGCTGGCGCTTACGGCTCGGACGATTTCTGCGCGCCTGCCTGGCGGTCCTCGTGTTGCTGGCCTTTGCCGTGTTGGTGGAGAATTGGCGGGGCCGCCGCGCATGGGAGGCATGCAAGCGCGAGCTCGCCGCCAAAGGCGAAACGGTGGATTGGTCTGCGTATCTCCCTGCACAGGTCCCGGATGCGGAGAATGTTCTCAAAGCCCCGAGGATGGCGGAATGGTTCGTGGGCGGCCTCGGCTCGAACGAACTGCTCACGCGTTTGAGCGACGTCTCCCTCGCGGAGTTCGTGAACCGGCGTCGCTCCAACGCCGTGGCCGAGGTGTCCGTGGTGGCTGCCATTGGCCCGGACGACTTGAAATCGGCCGCGCTGATCCTGCATTACAATTGTCAATCGCTGTCCCTCGCTGACCCCAAAGCAGCCGCGGCGAAAACGCCTGTGGCCCAGTCCCCGATCCTGCCTTTGATCCGATTCGAAGAAGTGCCTTTGACCAAAGCGATTGAGGCTCTCGCGCGGCAGGAAGGCCTCAGCTACATCCTGGATCCCAAGGTCGGTTACGGCCAGCCGGACGAGAAAGGCCAGATTCGCACCCAGCCCAATGTCACGTTCCGCTGGGAAAACCTGTCGGCGCGTCGGGCGTTGTTCACACTCCTCACGATTTACCACCTCCTGTGGATCGAAGACGGACAGACTGGCATCGGGCGAATCACGCTCAGAGATCCGGCTGAAGCATCCGTCCACGTGACTGCTGAGGCGCGCACACGCCTGCTGGACCTGACGCGCCACGCCATTCGTCAACGCCTGGATGAGCTTTCCGGGCCGCGGGCGGATGGGAGCCAGGGCTACACGTTTGTGGCCGGCGAACTCCCGGACCCCAAACCCATGCGCGTGATCATTCTGGCAGAATGTCAGCCGGACCAAAAAACGGTCGCTGATTTCTTTCCCCGTCAACTTGGCCCCGGGTTCGCCCACACCGGAAACAGCTGGCGGGCTGAAAGCAACGGCAGTAATTCGTTTTGCGTTTTCCTTGATCGCGAACCGGCCTACGCCGCCGCCGATTACCTCGCCTGGAGCGATCCGTTTCAACCCGAATTCGACCTCCTTCGTGAGGCGCTCAAGCGTTCGCAGGTGGGCCCGGCGACTAGCGCCGGAGACCATCAACGGCCCTTTGCGCAGCCGATCCCAAACTTCTTTGGCGTCCGGGTCACCGCGCAGACCCTCGCCCAGCGGGCGCAATGCCATCTCCTGTTGGGGCAGCCCGAGAAGGCCCTGCGGGAACTGACCCTGGTCAACGATCTGCGCCGGCTGCTTTCCGCAAAACCCGTTTCGCTCGTGGCTGCGATGATTGACGTGGCTATTGCCGGTCTCTATGTGGAAACCTTCACCGATGGCTTGCGTTTGCAGGTGTGGCGCGAGCCGGAACTCGTCGCCCTTCAGCAACAGCTTGGCGGCATTGACCTGCTGCCGCCGGGCCGGGCCGGCTTTCGCACCGAACGGGCCGCGGTTTGCCAGACGCTGCAGGTCATCACGGCCGGCGAGTTTGCCGAATATTTTGATCCCACCTTGCTGGGTGGGCCAAAACCAAGCTGTTGGAAGCGAGCCACCGACCCGGCGTTCTTGTTGCTGAAGTTCGCCCCCCGTGGCTGGGTGTTGCAGAATATCGCCGCCGTCGCCCGGGCGGAACAGCTCACGGTTGATATCATTGACCCGGATCAACGGGTGGTTGCACCGGTGAAAGCAGCGGCGGCCCAGCGTGAGGCCAAGCGATTAAGCGATCGTCCGGGCCCGTACACGGTTCTCGCCAGCCGTGCGGTCCCTATTTTTGTCCGCGCCACTTCGACCCTCGCGCACAATCAAACGAAGGCGGATCAGGCGCTCATCGCCTGCGGTCTGGAGCGCTACCGGCGGACGCACGGGGATTACCCCCCATCCCTCGAGGCGCTTGTGCCGCCTTTCGTGCCGCAGCTTCCGCGCGACGTCATCAGTGGCCAGCCACTGCATTACCGCCGTACGACGGATGGCAAGTTCGTGCTCTATTCCATAGGTTGGAACGAAAAAGACGACGGCGGGACGGTCGCCTTCAGCACCGACGGGAAAACCGTGAACGGGCTTGAAGGTGACTGGGTCTGGCTCTATCCGGCGAAGTAGCCGGTAGCCGCTGACGTGAGGAGGCGGATTCGCGGGCCGGCGCGACCGGAACCATCCGCCTCGTTACCTCG
>CAZIJO010000191.1:0-12405 GCA_964539515.1 uncultured Bifidobacterium sp.
TAAACTTGATTCCCCGTTCACCGTAACGGCGTTGGTGGCATCGGCCCACAGCGGTGATGCAATCGCTGGCGCGGTTTGGAGCACAAAACCGCCGGCATTAGTAGGCCAGATCACCACGACCGAATTGGGGGCAATCTTTTCGATGCGCAGAGTTGGCAGCGGCGCGAGTGGTGACGCGAGGCGATAGACGCGGAAGCTAGAATCCGCGCTATTTGTCAGTCGGTTTTGACCGGCAAAAACGTTCGGCGCTCCGGGCACGTTCGTCCAAATGGCTGCCGCGGGCAGATTGGTTGCGGATTGAAGGACAAATCCCGCGGCGGAAGCATTCTCGGGCCAAGTCAAAACCACCTGTCCCACTGCCGCCGATTCAATGCGCAGGCGTGGCGGGGCAATCAGAGTGGCGACAAAACTTTGTTCCTTCAACAACGGGGGCGAACCGCCGTCTGTCACGCGCACGGTCACGGTATTCGTCAGCGGCGCACAGGTTACTTGCGGCGCCCAAACCATCAAGCCACTGGTCGGGCCAATGCTCATACCGGGCGGCGCATTAAGGAGGCTGTAGGTCAGAGATTGCGGTGGCCAATCGTCGTCGGAGGCGGAGTTGGTGATCCAATGCATGGCGCCGGCGACATGCGTGCAGTTTGCCAGCGGTGCCAACGCAGGTGTGCTGTTTACTTCCGCGACGGTCAGCGTGAAGGTGTTCGTCGCGGCAAGACTTGGGGAACCGTGATCGGTGATGCGCACCGAAACCGGGTTCGTGGCCGGTCCGTGCGTTTCCGTCGGCGTCCATGATATCGCGCCGGAGTTTTCGTTGATCGTCATGCCGGACGGGGAGGTTATGAGCGCGAAGGTCAGCGTGTTTGCCGGAATATCCGGATCGGTCGCGAGATTCGTGGCGAGCAGGAATGGTTCGAGTTCGTTGATGGGGGGCAGGGTCAAAGGCGTCGGGACCGGCGGGCGATTGACTTCATTTACGGCAATGGTGACCTGCTGGGTGTGCGCCAGCGCAGGCGTGCCGTCGTCGCAGGCGAGTACGCTGAAAGTGTTGGTGGACGGGCCCTGCGCTTCGGATGGCGTCCAGGAGAAGTTTCCGTTGGTGGCGTTAATGGTTGCGCCGGCGGGCGGGTCGAGGAGGCTAAAGGTAAGGGTTTGCGCGGGGTCGGGATGGCTGGCGCTGGCTGTGAAGGTGATCGGGGTTTGCTCGTTGCCGGTCTGGTTCGGGAGCGACGTCAGCAGGGGACGCGCGTTCAGGACGGTGAGCGTAACGGCGGTGGCGCTGTAGATGGTACTGTTGGTCTGCCAGGCGTGACTGGCCGGCAGGTCAAAGCGGTCGAAAGTCCCGGTGCGCGATGGGAAAGTGAGCAACGCGAAGGCGTCGCCCGCCACTGGTGCGTAACCCTCGTTGAAATTTACCGCGAGCGTTCCCTCCAGCGTCACGCTGTTGGCGAATGCGATCCGGCCAAAATTGGTGAGGCTGTTCAGGCCGCAGGATAACTTCCCGCCGTTCTGGGTATAGGTGCTGAAGGTAATCTTCCCGCTTTGCACGTCCACGGTGCCTGCATTGCGCAGCGGCACGGTGATCAGCGTATTTCCGTCGCCGGCGCTTTTGCGCCAGACGCCCAGGTTGGTGATCGCTCCGCCGTTCCAAATGTCGAGCACTTGATTGTTCTGGATGTCAAACAGCGCGCCGGGTTGATTGATGATCCGCGCCTCATTGAATGTTTGGAGGTCGTTGGAGCCGGACCAGGTGATGGTGCCGTGGTTGATAAGCATGCTGGCCCCGGTCAGGTTTTTCTTGACCGAGCCGCTGATGCGGAGCGCCCCGTTGGTGGCAACGGTGAAAACAGTACCGTCGGGCATGTTGCCGCTGGACCAATTGACGGTGCCGCTGAACACGCCGCTGCCGCCAAGAGTGGCCCCGCCCAGTTCGAGATTCTCCGACGCAATCGCCCCGTCGAAGGTGACGGTACCGTTGTAAATCAGATTGGTGCCGGTGCCGGTGAAGGCCGTGCCGGCATTGAACTGGCTGCCGACGCTGGCGCCGTAACCAATCATTCCGGACTGCACGTCGAGGGTGCCGGCGTTGTATAGCGGGACGGTGATGATGGTAAGCCCGCTGCCGGCGCTCTTGCGGAGAGTGCCGAGATTGGTGATTGCCCCGCCATTGTAAATGGCCAGCACTTGATTGTTCTGGATGTCAAACAGCGCGCCGGGTTGATTGATGATCCGCGCGGAGTTGGCCGTTTGGAGGTCGTTGGAGCCGGACCAGGTGATGGTGCCGTAGTTGACAAGCGTGCCGGTGCCGTTCAAGTGCTTTTCCGTCGCCCCGCCGATGTGGAGCGTGCCGTTGGTGGTGATGGTGAGGGCGCCGCTGCTTAAGGAGCCGCTGGACCAATTTACGGTGCCGCTAAACACGCCGTTGCCGCCAAGAGTGGCCCCACCCAGTTCGAGATTCTCCGATGCAATCGGCCCGTCGAAGGTGACCGTACCGTTGTAAATCAGATTGGTGCCGGTGCCGGTGAAGGCCGTGCCGGCATTGAACTGGCTGCCGACGCTGGCGCCGTAACCAATCATTCCGGACTGCACGTCGAGGGTGCCGGCGTTGTATAGCGGGACGGTGATGATGGTAAGCCCGCTGCCGGCGCTCTTGCGGAGAGTGCCGAGATTGGTGATTGCCCCGCCATTGTAAATGGCCAGCACTTGATTGTTCTGGATGTCAAACAGCGCGCCGGGTTGGTTGATGATCCGCGCGGAGTTGGCCGTTTGGATGTCGTTCGATCCGGACCAGGTGACGACGCCGTAATTGATGAGCGTGCCGGTACCGTTCAGGTGCTTCTTGTCCGAGCCACTGATGTGGAGCGTGCCGTTGGTGGCGATGGTGAGGGCGCCGCTGCTCAAGGTGCCGCTGGACCAATTGACGGTGCCGCTGAACACGCCGCTGCCGCCAAGAGTGGCCCCGCCCAGTTCGAGATTCTCCGACGCAATCGCCCCGTCGAAGGTGACGGTACCGTTGTAAATCAGATTGGTGCCGGTGCCGGTGAAGGCCGTGCCGGCATTGAACTGGCTGCCGACGCTGGCGCCGTAACCAATCATTCCGGACTGCACGTCGAGGGTGCCGGCGTTGTATAGCGGGACGGTGATGATGGTAAGCCCGCTGCCGGCGCTCTTGCGGAGAGTGCCGAGATTGGTGATTGCCCCGCCATTGTAAATGGCCAGCACTTGATTGTTCTGGATGTCAAACAGCGCGCCGGGTTGGTTGATGATCCGCGCGGAGTTGGCCGTTTGGATGTCGTTCGATCCGGACCAGGTGACGACGCCGTAATTGATGAGCGTGCCGGTACCGTTCAGGCCTTTGGCTGCCAAGCCGCCGATCTCGAGCATGCCGTTGACGATGACGGTGACCACGCCGCTGATCGTGCCGCCGGTCCACGCCATTTTACCGCCCACGGTCAACCCGCCCGGGCCCGCCAGTGTGCCGCCACCGAAGCCAAGCACCCCGGTACCGTTGACAGTGCTGGCGCCGTTGAGCGTGAGGTTGAAGCCGGCGTTGGTGAGAATCTGCGTGCCGCTGCCGCCACCCAGCGTCAGGCTGGCAACCGTGACGGGCACATCCAGGGTCACAGTATAAATGCCGGCCAGCGTTATGAACACGTCATCGTTTAAACCGGGCGCCGTGCCAGTACTCCAATTGGTGCCGGCGCTCCAGTTTCCGCCGGTAGTATTCGTCCAAGTGCTGGTGGCGGCGGGCAAGGGTGGGGAGAAACTCAGTGAAAGGCCCAACGCGAGAAGGGCGTACGCGAGTAAATGGGAATTCTGTTCATTCATGGCATTACAAGGTTGGGAGTTGAGCGGGAAGGTAAAACTCGCCGGAAATCGGGCGGGGCGAATCGGGAATGCGAAATGCCACGTTCCCTTAGCGAACCATGGCTGATCGCTGCGGTCGCATCGTGTTCTGCTTCACAAACTGTCCGCACCCAGTTCATGACGACTCCACGGGTTTGGTCTCCGAAAAAAACAAGCTCAGGAGCAAAGGCTTGCTGATTTCGATGCTGCCACTAAAAAAATATAATCCCAGTCCCCAGCGATTCAAAGGGAGTTGGGAAAGTAGAATGCCCCCTGTTTTATTCCATTACCTCGTCCGGAGAAAAGCGATGGAATCGCGCTGTCCCAGTCGCCCGCACATTCCATCCAAAAATGCAGATTTCTGCATCGAACCGAAGACGAATGAGGTCTATGACTTAATTCACTTCATCCGCTTCGCGCGCCCCTGCGGCGGCAGAGCAGTCAGCCGCGTTCTCACGAACGCAGCTACAGACAAGGCCGGAAACCCGAGTGAGCGAGACGCAGCTCAACGCCAAACCGGAGCGCCTCGAAAACTGGTGCACGTTGCAGTAGCTGGCGGGGAATGTTTGATTCACCTTTGCCACCGACGGGAAAGATGGAGCCGCGCCGACCGTTCGACTCCGAGGCAGGCAAAGCAGGCAGCGCTCAAAAAACCGTCGGCACTCCTTCTTCGAGGATGCGTAGTTTGTGGGTCAGGTCCTGTTCATGGGCGAGCTGGCGCAACCACCTCGGCGGCTCGTCCAGCGCCTCGAACGACAGCTTGAAGGTGCCATAGTGCATCGGCACCAGCCAGTGCGCCTGCAAGTCCTTGAAGGCTTTCACCGCCTCGTCCGGTCCCATGTGGACGCAGCGAAACGTCTCCGGGTGATACGCGCCGATCGGCAGCAACGCGACGTCGGGGGCCAGCCGGCTGCCGATTTCCTTGAAGCCATCAAAATAAGCGCTGTCGCCCGCGTGATAAATGCGCCGGCCCTGGTGCTCCAGCACAAAGCCGCCGTAACCGCGATGGTGATCGTGCAACGTGCGCGCGCCCCAATGTTGTCCCGGGGTGAGGGTCACCTGCCAGTTGAGGTGGGAAAAACTCTCCCACCAGTCCAGTTCGATGATGCGGGCGAAACCCAGGTCGCGGGCGAGATCGCCAACCCCCCAGGGCATCACGCCAATCTTTGGATGCGGCAACCGGCGCAAGGTCGGTTTGTGGAAGTGATCGTAGTGCGCGTGGGTCAGCAGGACCAGATCGATCGGGGGCAAGTCTTCGAGCTTCAGGCCGGCGCGCTTGAGGCGTTTCATCAGGAAGAGCCAGTTCGCGAAGTTCGGATCCACCAGCACATTCAAGTCGGTAAACTGAATCAAAAACGAGGCGTGCCCGATCCAGGTGATCGCCACCTGGCCGGCCTTGAGCTTGGGGAACGCGGGCCGCTTGTGCTGGCCAATCCGCCGCGTAAGCAGCGCTTTCCAAATCAACTCGCGGAAGAAGGTGCGCGGGTTGAAATGTCGCGCGGGAGTCAGTTCTTTGAACGACTTGGGGAGTCGCCGGCGCGGAGTGGGCGGACGGTGAACCGATGGCTTCTTCATACGCCAGGGCCAGTCTATTCGATCGGCCGGAATGAATAAAACACAAATCGTCCCGTCTCATCACCGCGTTCGGCAATCGAAAGTCGCCGAGGGGGGTAAGGGTGCCGGCCGCGCGCGACCAGGGCTACGCTCGCCGTTGGCAGGATTTGGGTTGAACTGGGTTGGTTGGACCCCGCCGCGAAGCAATTCGCGGCGGGATTTTTGTTTTTCAATCCGGGCCGAAGAGGTACAAACACGGAATGGGCAATTTGGAAACACAACTGGCGACGTTCCTGGAAAAGAATCCGCGCCTTGGCCGCGGGGTTTATCTCGCCCGGACCGCGGTGGTCTTCGGCGATGTGAAGATCGGCAGCCATTCCAGCATTTGGTATAATGTTGTTCTGCGCGGCGACATCAACCGGATCATTGTCGGCCACCACACGAACATCCAGGACAATGCGGTGTTGCACATCTCGGACGACTACGCGTGCGTGGTCGGCAACTACGTGACGGTGGGGCACTCGGCGATTGTTCACGCCTGCCGGGTTGGCGACGAAGTGCTGGTCGGTATGGGCGCGGTGATTCTGGACGGCGCGGTTATCGGCCGGCAGTCCATCATTGGCGCCAATGCGCTGGTAACTCAGGGAATGAAAATCCCGCCCGGCTCGATGGTGCTGGGCGCACCGGCGAAGGTGGTCCGCCCCCTGACTCCCAAAGAACGCGGCACCCTGAAATACTGGGCGAAGAAATACGTGGCCAATGGCGCCTATTGCCTCAAGCACAAAATCAATGTGGGCGGGCCGATGACGTAACAGGCGGCGTATGAAACCGACAACTCCTCGGCGCCGGCACTTCGCCAGTGACAATTACTCCGGCATCTGCCCCGAAGCCTGGGCCGCGCTCGCCGAGGCGAATCAGGACCACGAAACCAGCTATGGCGACGACTCGTGGACCCAGCAGGCGTCCGACCTGATTCGCGAGGTGTTTGAAACCCGCTGCGAAGTTTTCTTTGTCTTCAACGGCACGGCCGCAAACTCGCTATCGCTGGCATCGCTCTGCCAGTCGTATCACAGCGTGCTGTGTCACGAACTGGCCCACATTGAAACGGCCGAGTGCGGCGCGCCCGAATTCTTCGCGAACGGCAGCAAAGTCCTGCTGCTGCCGGGAGCCGATGGAAAAATCGATGCCACCGCGATTCAGCGGGCGGTCAACAAGCGGACCGACATCCATTATCCCAAACCCCACGCCGTCAGCGTCACACAGGCCACCGAAGTCGGTACCGTGTACTCGGTGGAGGAGTTGCGGGCAGTTGCCGGGCAGGCGCGGCAGAACGGCCTGCGGGTCCACATGGACGGGGCCCGGTTTGCCAACGCGGTGGCGGCGCTCAAAGTCGCGCCGGCGGAGCTCACCTGGAAGGCGGGCGTGGACGTCCTGTGTTTTGGCGGCACAAAGAACGGCATCGCCATTGGCGAGGCGGTGGTGTTCTTCAATCAGGAAGCCGCGCGCGAGTTTGATTATCGCTGCAAGCAGGGCGGCCAGCTGGCGTCGAAGATGCGGTTTCTCTCCGCGCCGTGGGTGGGCATGTTGCGTGACGGCGCCTGGTTGCGGCACGCACACCACTCGAATGCGATGGCGAAACGATTGGCCGCCGGCATCGCGAATCTACCCGGAGTGAGGATTGCCTATCCCGTGGATACCAATGCTGTGTTTGCCGACATCCCCCCGGCGGCGGTGGCCGGCCTGCACGATCGCGGCTGGCAATTCTACACGAACGTTGGCGGCTGGGAGGAAGCACGGCTCATGTGCAGCTGGGACACCACTGGGGAAGACGTGGACCAATTCGTCGCCGACCTGAGCGCGATCGTTACGCCGCTTGCGCTTCCACCCCGGCCATGAGCCGCATCAGATTCGGTTGAGAGAATTCTTCACGCGCGAGTTCGCCGGCAACCTGGCCGGCGCGCAACACCAGAATGCGGCGGCTCAGATTCATCACTTCCGGCAGTTCCGAGGAGATGACCAGCAAGGCGAGGCCCTGGCAGGCGAGGTCGTCCAGCAGCGCATGGATTTCCGCCTTCGCCCCCACATCCACGCCGCGCGTTGGTTCGTCCACAATCAGGATGCCGCACTCGCGCGCCAGCCACTTGGCCAGGGCAATCTTCTGTTGATTGCCGCCGCTGAGGCCGGAGATGGTCGCATCGATGGACGGCGTCTTGACGCGCAGTTGGTCGGCATAACGCTGCGCAAGGGCGCGCTCCGCCCCGCCCTTCACGAACCCGCCCAGGCTCAGGCGCGGCAGGATGGCAAGGGACGTGTTCTCGCGGCAGTTCATCGAAAGCACCAAGCCCATGCGCTTGCGATCCTCCGGCAAAAAGCCAATGCCCGCCGCGAGCGATTTTGTCACCGAGCCGAGCGCCAATTCCTTCCCGTGAACGAAGACGCGGCCCGTCGCTTTGGGGTCCGCGCCAAAGATGGCTTGCGCCACCTCGCTGCGACCCGCGCCCACCAGCCCGGCGAAACCCAGAATCTCCCCCTGACGCAGGGTGAAGCTGACGCCGCGGAATTTGCCGGGCGAGGAAAGATTCTCCACCCGCAACACTTCGGCGCCGGGGGTCTGCGCGAGGTGCTTTGACGTATATTGGTTTACTTCGCGCCCCACCATTTGTTGGATGATGCGCTCGGCGTTGGTGTCGGAAATCTTTTCGGTGGCCACGTGCTTCCCGTCACGCAAGACGCTGACGGTGTCGCACAGGCGGAAAATCTCCTCCAGGCGATGCGAGACGTAAATTATGGTGAGGCCGCGTTGCTTGAGTTTGGCGAGCAGTTCAAACAGCCCCTCGCTCTCGCGCACGGAAAGCGAGCTGGTCGGCTCATCCATGACAATGATTTGCGCGCCGGTACCGACCGCCCCGGCAATCTGCACCATCTGTTCCTGCGCGGTGGACAACTCACCAATACGCGTTTCCACGGGGATGTCCGATTCGATTTCGGCGAGCATGGCGCGGGCCTGTTCGTGCAGGCGGCGGCGGTCGAGCCAGCCGGCTGTGGCCGGCAGTTGCCCGAGGCAAAGATTCTCCGCCACGGTGAGGTCGGGGCAAAAGGCGAGTTCCTGATGCACCATCGCAATGCCGAGTTTACGGGCGGCGAGCGGGTTCGTGGCATGGACCAGTTTGCCGTCCAGGTGGATCGCGCCCCCGTCGGCAACGTAAACGCCGGCAAGGATTTTACCCAGAGTGCTTTTGCCAGCGCCATTCTCCCCCATGAGCGCATGGCAACTGCCGCGGGCGATGTCAAAGCTCACATCATCCAGCGCCAACACTCCAGGAAATCGTTTGGTGATGTTCTGGAAGGAAATGAAGGCGGGGTGGGCGGTCATGAAATCAAGACTTCGCGGTTCGCGGGAGTGCCCTGCATGCGCAAAACACCAGGATTCAGGCGCCGGCACATGGGTTCGGGGAGCGGGCTCACGTGGTGGCCGGTTCAGTTTTGACCCCGCAGGCTTCCTTGATCCAATTCATGGCCGCGCGCAAACCAACATCGGACACGCCGCTCAGCCCATAGATGCGAGCCAGCTCTTCCTCGTGGCCACGATAGCGTGGTGGCAGGAGGAGCGCCGTTCTGGTGTTATCCGTCTGAAGTTCCTGGATTTCGGAAAAGAATGCGCCCCGGCCCACGAAATATTTGCCCTCCGGCAACACCAGCGCGCGTTCGGGCAACACCAGCCAGGGCCGGTATTTCAAAATGAGGTTGCCCTTTTCGTCCTTGCTGAGTCGGCCGTAGGTGCGCGCCGGTACTCCGGTGATCTTGCGCCCGAGGAACAGCCGGTTCACCGCTGGATTCGGCGTGAACCGGGAACTGCGAAATGTGAAGAAGTCCCACGTGAACACCAACCCGAAGTGCGACAGCCGGAACGACCAGCCCGCAATGAAATAGGCAATGATGATGAGGACCAGGGCCCAGGCCGCCCCAATCCAGGGATTGGCCAGCGCCGTGACGCTGACGGTCCCGAGGAGGGCCAGCCGGAATCCTTTCAGAGCGGCATCCACGACGGTAAACGGGCTGAGGATGATGAGGACGTTGATGGCGTTCGAGGCCAGGAAAACGACAAAGAACGCCGCCATCGAGATCGGCACCATGAGGGCGTTGTAGAACCAGGAGAGATCGATCGCGGCAAAACCCAGACTGCTCAAGGCCGCCCCGTCTCCGCCGGTTTTCGAATGAAAGATCGCCGCCGCAATGGGCACAAACGCGCCGGTGGCGACCAAGCCGCTGATTTTGTTCTCCACCGTTTCGGCGATGTCGAACGGTTTCTTCACCGCCGTCGGCAGCGCGGTGCCGGCGGTGTCCTTGACGAAACAAACAATCACCAGCAGCAGGGCGGGAACAAAAAACAACGGATTCGCATACCACGCCAGTTTCGCTTTTTGTTCCGGGGTTTTGGCCTTGAAGTATTGCCACGCCCCAACCGCACTTACCCCCATCAACGGCGAGAGCGCAACGCCGGTGAGCAGGGAGATGTGCTGGGCGATCTCTTTCCCGGGAAGATCGTCCGCGGTGGCGGCATTTACCCGGTTGGGCAGACCCAGCAAGGCAACACAAACGCAGACCGCCATGAGGGTAGAAAGGCGTTTTCTCATGGGAGGAATAATTCACCTTTTTACCGGTGGTGTAAAGCGCGGCGGCAGCAGATGCGCCATCCCCGCCACCCAGAACGCCCATGTCGCGTTCGAGACGCATTCGAGACGCATTGCTTCAGCTCGCCACCCGAGGCATCTTCGGATCGGCCTATGCAGTCACCCACCGCCGCCACCGATATCGCCGACCGGACCGTTTCCCCGGTTGTCACCGAACTGTCGGTGACGGGCATGACCTGCAACAACTGCGCCCGCCACGTCACGGAAGCGCTCCAAAGCGTGACCGGGGTTCGTAGCGCCGCAATCACACTGGATGCCGGTCGCGCATCGGTACGATGGGCGGCAGGGGCGGCGGTAAAGCCTGCGGAACTGATCCAGGCTATCAAGCAGGCCGGTTTCGATGCCCGGGTGGCTTGTGCCGCCACCGGCCGCGCATCCACTCCCCAAGCGGACTGGCATGTCAATCTGTGGATCGGCGGCAGCGTAACCGCCATGCTGATGCTGGGGGAATGGGTTTTTGATTTCAGCCTCGTCCGCTGGTTTCAATGGTTGTCCTTCGCGCTGGCCAGCGGGGTGCAGATTTACTGCGGGGCGCAGTTTTATCGCGGTGCGTGGCGGCAACTCCGGGTCGGCAACTCGAACATGGACACGCTGGTGGCCCTTGGCTCGACCACGGCGTTTGGCTACAGCACATGGGCGCTGTTAACCGGCGCCGGCGGGCATCTGTATTTTATGGAGGCCGCCGCCATCATCACGCTCATCAGCATCGGCCATTGGATCGAAGCACGGGTGAGCACGCGGGCTTCCAGCGCGCTCCGATCGTTGATGCAACTGGCGCCGGCCACCGCACGCCGGGTGAAGCCGGCTTCCCAGCCCCATAACTTTCTCGACCTGCGCCGACCGCTGACGACATCCCCGAGCGAAGAGGAAGTCCCGGTGGCCGCCTTACGAATCGGTGATCAGGTTGCGCTGCGGCCCGGCGACCGCGTTCCCGTGGACGGCACGGTGATCGACGGTCACTCGGCGGTGGACGAAGCGATGCTCACCGGCGAATCCGTCCCCGTGGATAAATCGGCGGCGGCCGGACTTTACGCGGGCACAGTGAACCTCAATGGGCGGCTCGTCATGCGGGTTACGGCGACCGGCGAAACCACCGCGCTGGCGCACATCATTGCCGCGGTGCAACGCGCGCAGACCAGCCGGGCGGGCATCCAGCGGCTCGGCGACCGCGTCAGCAGTGTGTTTGTCCCGGTGGTGGTGGCGGCTGCCATCGCCGCCGGTTTGTGGTGGGGTTTCGCGCCCACCTCCGCCGGCCACGTCCATGACTGGCTCGCTCAATTTCTCTGGCCAGCCCATCCGCCGACCGGCGCGGCGGCGGGGTTCATCATTGCCGCCGCGGTGCTGATCATTGCCTGTCCCTGTGCGATGGGTCTGGCCACACCCGCCGCCATAATGGCGGCCGCGAATGCCGCCGCCCGCCGGGGTATTCTCATTCGGGACGGAGTGGCATTGGAAAAAGCCGGTCAGGTAACGGCGGTGATCTTTGACAAAACGGGCACGCTGACCATAGGCCAGCCGGCGGTGGTAAATGTCTGGCAATGTAGGAGGCGATATGAGGCGTCTCTCACTTCAACCAGCCAGGAGCAGGAAAAGTCAGAGACTCCTCACGTCGTCTCCTACGAAGCATGGGCGGCCGCGCTTGCTCGTCATTCGACGCATCCGGTCAGTCAAGCGGTGGCAAAGCTTTCGGCCGAAGACATCGAGTTCAGCGACTGGCTGGAGGTGCGAGGAGCTGGGGTGCAAGGTAACATTCAGGAGCCGAAAGCCACGGCACGATTCGGATCTTTGCCATGGCTGCGGGAATCAAAGGTGGACCTCGCAGCCGGCGAGCGTTTCATCGCTGAATGGTCGGCTCAAGGCGCAACACTCGCCGGATTCGCGATCGATAATTCCCTCGCGGCCCTGTTTGCCGTGCGGGACACGTTGAAGCCGGATTCCGCAAAGGTCGTGGCGCTGCTCCGGCAACAAGGAGTAATTGTCCACCTGCTGACCGGCGACCATGCGCTCACCGCAGCCAGCATCGCGAAGCAGGTCGGCATCGCCCCGGAAAATGTTTTCGCCGAAGTGCGCCCCGACCAGAAAGCGGAGTTCGTGAAACAGCTTCAGGCACGAGGTGACCGCGTGGCATTCGTGGGCGACGGCATCAACGACGCGCCCGCGTTGACCCAGGCCGATCTTGGCATTGCCGTCAGCCGGGCGAGCGACGTGGCGCGCGAGGCAGCGGACATCATCTTGCTGAAGTCGGACCTCCGCGCAGTGCCGGAAACTTTGGCTCTGGCGCGGGCAACGTTGCGGACCATCAAACAGAACCTGTTCT
>CAZIJO010000192.1:0-12197 GCA_964539515.1 uncultured Bifidobacterium sp.
GGATTTCGTCCACCGGCAGCATGTCGTGAAGTGCGTCATGCAGCGGGCGCAGGTACGGCAGGATTTTTTCATACAGATCCCCGGGGAGGAAGCCCAGGGCCTCACCGGCTTCCACCGCCGGGCGGGTGAGAATGATCCGCGTAACCTCGCCCGTGCGCAGGGTGGCGAGGGCCATGGCGACGGCCAGATAGGTCTTGCCGGTTCCGGCTGGGCCGATGCCAAAGGTGATGTCGTGTTTGCGAATGGCATCCAGATACTTCTTCTGGCCGACGGTCTTGGCCGTGACGCCCGGTTTTTTCTCGTGCGTCTGAACCCGGTCGCGCATCAAGTCCTGGAGGGTGGAAACGCCTTCCTGCTGGACGACCTGCAAGGCGTGGGTGAATTCGCGATTGCGCACGTGCGAGCCGGCTTTCAACGCATCCTCCAGGGAGGTGAACAGGTGCTTCGCGCGTTCGACGGCGTCGGCGCCGCCCTCCAGCTTGATCCAGCCATCGCGAACGGTTGCCTGGACGCCCAGTTGCGTCTTGAGCGCGTCGAGGTTGCGCGGGTCATTGTTGTAAAGTTGCTGGGCAAGGCGGGCGTTTTCGAAATGGAGGGTTGCCGTGGCCATGGGAAGGGAGCGTTAAGCCGATGGAAGGAAAAATCAGCGGGCCAGCGCGGCCCGCAATTGGTTGCCGAGCTCGATCAAGGCTTGCGGAATCACGCTGCTGTCGGCGATCACCGGCATGAAGTTCGTATCGCCGAACCAGCGCGGCACAATGTGGATATGCAAATGCCCGGTGATCCCGGCCCCAGCCACCCGACCGAGATTGATCCCAATATTGAAGCCTTCCGCTTTCATCTCTTTTTGGAGCACGTTGACGCACCGGCGCACCAATTTCCAAAGATCGGTGACTTCCTCGTCCGTTAGCCCATTCAAATCGGGGGATTGCTTGTACGGGACGACCAACAAGTGGCCGCCATTGTAGGGGTAACGGTTGAGCACAGCGTAACAAGTGCGGTCGCGGGCGATCACGAGATTGGTCTCGTCATCGTTCGATTGGGCAAGGGTGGTGAACAGGCTTTCTGTTTGCGGCGGTTTGGGCGCGACGATGTATTCGATCCGCCACGGCGCGTGCAGTGAGTCCATGCGGCACAGAGTACGGGCCGATGGGTGTAAAGTCAAAAGGGCTCTGGGGATGGAGGCCGACGAGACGGTAGGTGGTTATCAGTTTGGAACCGCGACCTTCCGTCGCAGGATGTAGATGATCGCCTTGACGGCGAGCTCCATGAAGTGAAATGGCTTGGCGATGAAATCGTTGCCGCCGCTCATCGTGGAACAGGCACGGGCCTCGAAGTCATTGAGACCGGTGACAAACACGACCGGCGTGGTCTTGTAGCGCGGCAGGGCCCGCAGTTTTGTGCATAACTCGTAACCATTCATGCCGGGCATGTCGACGTCGAGAAAAATAAGGTCGAACATATCCTGGGTGAGCAGTTGGTAGCCATCATTCGGATCCTCGACCGCGGTGGATTTGACTTTTACTTTCTCCAAGGCTTGCCGGACCGCCTGTCGCGAAATGGCATCGTCGTCCACGACCAGGATCTTGGCGGAACTCACGTCGAGTTGTTTGGCTGCCTTGCCCCGGTCAAGCAGGAAACCCAGGCAGTCCACGGCGCTCGCGGCGGTGCGCTGTGTCGACGGGGTAATGCTCGCGGGTTTTTCCCGGAGATCCAGCAGCATGGCTTCAAACGCTTCGGCCAATTGTGCGACTGGCGCGAAACCGGCGACGTTGGCAGTGCTGGTCAATGTTCGCGCGTGCCGGGCCAACTCCTGGATTGTGAGCGTGCGGGAACTGTCCTTGTCCGAACGGGCGAGGGCCTTCAGTCCCGTGCGCAGCGAATTGAGAATTTCCGGCAATGTGGTTGCAAACGTGCCGCGCACATCCACCTCAAACTCCATGTCAAAAATCGGGGCCGAAGGAGTTGCCGGGCATGGTGCGGTGGACGTGGGTGCGGATTCGAGCAAGGCAACGGGCGCAAGTTCTGGCGCGGGGGCAAGCGCCGCTGACTGCAAGGGTGCAACCGGATTGGTGCAGACGGTTGGGGGGGGTGATTGATCCGTCGCTGCCCCGACCGTTTCTAGGACGCTTCTGAGTGTTTCGATGACTTGCCGCGGCGTGCAGGTTGCCTTGGAAAGACACTTGGTGGCCCCGGCCTTCCACGCCTCCTGAACCATGCTAGTGAGATAGGTGTTGGAGAATACAACCATCGGCAGCTTTGCGAAGTCCGGGTCTGCGCGGACCAGCTTCATGAGTTCGATGCCCGAGAGCTTGGGCAACACCAGATCCAGCACCACCGCATCCGGCCTGAAGCTGCGGATCAAGTCCAAGCCAGTTTCCCCAGTGTTGGCAACTTCCACCTGGAAACCCTGGACCGCCAGCTTGTTGCGATAAATATTCGCAACGATTTCGTCGTCCTCGATGATAAGGATTTTTTTCATGATCCAGAACGGGCCGGAGGCGCGGCCGAGGGAGAAAGATAAGGGGTCAGCGCGATACGTATGAGTTCGAATTCCTTGACCGCCTGGGCGCACAGTTCATGGGCTTGAGCTAGTTTGCCTTCACTGCTGAGGTGTTCGAGTTCACGGAGCGGCACGACGATACGGCGCATGCCGCAGGTGGCGCTGGCGCCGGCGCAACTGTGAGCCAGTCGGCGAATATCCGCGGCGTTATTCGATCTTACGGCGGTTGCGAGTTGATCCAATTGCTGGGTGGTTTGCTGGACGTACAGCGTTGCCAGTTCGGTGAGATTTTCCGGGTTGCCTTCCGAGAACTCATGGAGGCGGTCCAGGTCAATTGGGGTTAGATCGTTCATAGGCTTGTCAGTTGTGGCCAGTATCGTGGCGGAGGTGGTGGCGGAATCCGTGGATGTGGCCGGTTGGCCTGCCGACGCCGTCGGGCCCCACCGTTCGACAATCGTGCGGACATCTTCCGGGCGGACGGGTTTGGACAGATAATCATCCATCCCGGATGCGAGACATTTGTCGCGGTCCCCCGGCATGGCACTGGCCGTCATTGCGACGATGATCATTGGGGATTTGAAATTTGGATGCTGCGCGCGGTCTTGTTGCCGGGAGCGGATCTGGCGGGTGGCTTCGAGGCCATCCATTTCGGGCATCATCACATCCATAAAAATCATGTCGAACGGGGACCGTTCAATGGCCGCAAGCGCTTCGACGCCGTTGCCGGCGATGGTGGAGCGATAGCCCATCTGTTGCAAGAGACGGGTCGCGACTTTCTGATTGATAACATTATCGTCGCAAAGCAGCACCCGCAACGGGAGGCGGTTGGCAAGCGTGGGATCGAGTTTGCCGGGCGGGCGCGAAGGTTCGGGGGTGGCGCGCCCACCGGAGACCAGGCGCACAAGTAAATCAAACAATTGTGCTGGCTTGACCGGCTTGGTTAGACAGGCGGCAAAGCCAGCCGCGCGGAACTCTGGACTGTCGGTGCGCACGCCCATCGAGGTCAGCAAGACGAGCGGCAGCTTGCCGGCATTCGGAAGTTTTCGAATTTCCCGCGCGAGCATCAGGCCGTCCATGCCCGGCATTTGCATATCGAGGATGGCCAGGTCAAAAGCTTCTCCCGCGCGCAAAAATTCGAGCGCCTGCGCGCCGCTTGGGGCGGGGCGGGCGTTGACACCCCACTTGCCAACTTGGCGGGCGAGAATGCGGCAGTTGGTCGGATTGTCATCGACGATTAGTAATCGCAGATCGGCCAGTTGTGGCTGACGCTCGTCAAGGGTGGAAGCCGCGGCGGACCCGGCCGCCGGGAGAGGGAGCGTGAAGTTGAACGTGGTGCCGTTCCCGGGTGTGCTCTCGGCCCAGATCCGCCCCCCCATCAGTTCCACGAGCCGCCGGCTGATGGACAATCCCAGGCCGGTGCCGCCGAAACGTCGCGCAGTGGAGGCGTCTGCCTGTTCAAACGGCAGAAACAGGCGTTCGAGGCGGTCCGCTGCGATGCCAATGCCGGTGTCCCGCACCGAGAAGAGCAAGTCGTACCTCCCGCCTGGTGCCGTCGGCGGTGCGAGCACCTTGACGGAGGTGACGATTTCCCCGTGGTCCGTGAACTTCACCGAATTGCCGAGCAGGTTGACCAGTATTTGGCGCAGCCGCGTGACATCGCCGAGGACTTGCGAGGGCGTGCCGTCCTCGAGTTGATAAGCCAGATCCAGGCGTTTTTCTCCGGCCTTGGCGGCAAGCAGGTCGAGCGCCTCCTCAATACAGACACGTAAATTCACAGCGCGGCTTTCAAATTCCAACTTCCCGCTTTCGATTTTTGAAAGGTCGAGAATGTCGTTGATGATGGTCAGCAGGGATTCGCTGCTCGAACAAATCGTTTCAACGTAACCGCGTTGCTCCGGGGTCAAAGACGTTTCCAACAGCAGCCCGGACATCGCGAGGATGCCGTTCATCGGCGTCCGGATTTCGTGACTCATGTTGGCGAGGAATTCCGCCTTGGTGCGGACGGCTTTTTGCGCCGTATCGCGCGCCTCTGTCAGTTCGCGATTTCTTTGGGTCAGCTCGTCGGCCAGGCGTTTGGCGCGGAGCGTGGCCCAAACACGTGCCCGGAGTTCCGAAATTTCAAAGGGCTTTGTGACGTAATCGGTGGCGCCCAGCTCGAAGCCTCGCACCTTTTCGTTCACACTCTTGCATCCGGTCAGCACGATTACCGGAGTGGTCTGGGTCGTCGGGGCTGCCTTGATCTGCCGCAATAGTTCAAGCCCGTTCACATCCGGCAACCCCAAATCCAGGAGGATCAGGTCAACCGGCGCCCCTTGGAGCTCGCGCAACGCGGTGGCGGCGTCCGCCGCACAGATCAGTTCCAGGTTGGCGTCCTTCAATTGGGACGCCAGTAATACGGGTATCGTTGCGTCGTCCTCGACCAGCAGGACTTTCGCAGTGGGTGAATTCATAGCTCGACACTATCGCGATGCACCATTCGTGTGCCTTACAAATCACGAGTCGCAAACTTTTTAGCACATTCAACACCAATCTCCCCCGGATCTGATCCGAAACGACCTTGGTTGATTTCGGATGTTTAGGGAACGTACTGCGGCACCGTTTGGTGACCCGAAATAAGACAACCTCGGGTCCGCATCCAGACAACTTGCTCCGGCGGAGCTGGAAAGAATCGTTGCGCCCGCGGGCTCCGGCCTTGTAAATTTCGCCAATGGTTCAATCGCCGGTCGAGCCCAAATCCGGGACTGCCCTTTCCTCGCCAGTGGAGCTTTACGTCAAAGCGTATCGCGCCATGCTCCTCGCCCGCGTGCTGGACGATAAATTTGCCAGCCTCTATCGTGCGGGCAAGATCCATGGAGGGGTTTTTCTGGGCCGCGGCCAGGAAGCGCTCAGTGCCGCGATTGGCGTATCGCTGCGCGAAGGGGATGTCTTTGCCCCACTCATTCGTGATCTGGCGGGCCGGGTGGCGTTTGGCGAACCGATCCTTGATAGCGTTCGCAATTTTGCCGGCTCCGCTCTCGGCCCGATGCGCGGGCGCGACGGGAACGTCCATCGCGGCCGCCCGCGGGAAGGCCAGTTGGCAATGATCAGCCATCTCGGGGCGATGATTTCCGTCGTCAACGGCGTGCTGTTCGCGCGGCGCATGAAGAACATCCACGGAACGGTGGGGGTGGCGTCTTGCGGTGACGGTGCCACATCGACGGGCTCATTTCATGAAGCCCTGAATCAGGCGGCGGTCGAAAAACTGCCGCTGGTTATGGTGGTCGCGAACAACCAATATGCCTACTCCACTCCGACAGCCCGGCAGTTCGCCTGTCGCTCACTTGTGGAGCGGGCCGTCGGTTACGGCATTCCGGGTTGGGAAATGGACGGGACGGATCTCGCGGCGTGTTTGCGGGTGGTCGGGGAGGCCATTGTTCGTGCCCGCGCCGGTCAAGGTCCGCAACTGGTCGTGGCGCATTTGCTCCGGCTCTGCGGGCATGGCGAACATGATGATGCACAGTACGTCGACCCCCAATTGAAGTCTTCCGCCCTGGGGGGCGACTGCCTCAAATTGGCGGAGAGTTTACTTCAGCAACAAGGTTGGGTCGACTTGGAAACCTTGGCGCAGTGGCGGAGTGAAACCATTCAGCGGGTAGAAGCCGCCGTGGCGACCGTTCAACGGGAACCAACTCCCGACCCGTTCACCGAGACCTGGTTGGCGCTGGCTACTGCCCATCTGGCGGAAGGTAATGAATAAAAAGGCCGCCACCAAAATGAACCCGGCGGAACTAACATTAGCCTGTCCAAAAGAGGCCATGGGTTGCTTCCCTGCGGATGCTTCGTTCTTCCTTCCCCCTGCATGAGCATCACCTACCTAGAGGCCATTCGCGCCGCCCAAGCCCGGGCCTTGGCGGACGATCCACGCGTATTTATTTACGGACAGGACGTGGGCGCGTTTGGGGGTGCTTTCAAGGCCACCAAAGGTTTGGCGAAGGAATTTCCGGGCCGCGTGATCGACGCCCCCATCAGCGAAGATGCGATCGCCGGCCTCGCCATCGGCGCCGCCATTGAAGGGCTGCGGCCGATCGTCGAGATGCAGTTTGCGGATTTTTCGACCGTCGCTTTCAACCAGCTGGTGAATCAAGCGGCGACCCATTTCTGGCGCACGAATGTGCCCTGCCCGATCACCGTGCGCATGCCCTGTGGCGCCACCTCGGGCAGCGGGCCGTTTCACAGTCAAACCATGGAGGCGGTCTACTCCCACTACCCCGGCCTCGTCGTCATGACTCCGGCGACGGTTGAGGATGCCTACAGCATGCTGCTCGAGGCCGTGGCAATCGAAGACCCGGTGATTTTCTGCGAGCACAAATTGCTTTACTATCACTTGAAAGCCGAAGCGCTGCCCACGGAAGCCTTGCCCGTCGGTACCGCGCGTATTGCTCGCGAAGGCCGCGATCTGACGGTGGTGACCTATGGCGCGATGTTGCATGAGTCCCTCGCCGCGGCGAAAAGCCTCCAGAGCGACGGTTGGGAAATGGAAGTGGTAGATTTGCGTTCGGTAAAGCCGCTGGACACCGATACCGTGATGGGCAGTGTCGCGCGGACGGGCCGGCTGCTTTGCGTGGGTGAGGCGTGGCCATGGGGTGGCGTCACCGCGGAAGTCATTGCCCGTGTGGCCTGTGAAGGATACGACTTGCTCGACGCTCCGCCGCAAAGGCTGAATGCCAAAGACACCCCCGTGCCGTACCACCCGGACCTGTGGGCGGCGCACCGCCCGACCGCCCGGAGTATTGCCGAGGCGGCCCGAAAAATCCTGCAGCATTGAAGATAAGCAGCCATGAACCCAGGACATCTGGTAATTCGAGGATTGAAAAGTCTCATCCGCCAAACTGACTTCACCTTACCGTTTCAAGACTCGTACATCCCCCGCTAAATCATGCCTCACGTCCCGATCATAATGCCGCAGCTTGGCGAATCCATCGCGGAAGCAACCATCATCAGTTTTCTGGCCCAGCCGGGCGAATCGGTGGAGGCCGACCAGGACATTATCGAAGTCGAAACCAACAAGGCGACCATGAACGTCGTCGCGCCGGCACGCGGGCGGATCGAGCGGTTTACCGTCCAGATTAGCGAGAGCTATCCGGTGGGCGCCGTGCTGGGGCAGATTGAAGTGACCAAGGAAGAAGCATCCCGTCTGGGCCTCGACACTGCGCAACTCGACAAGGCCAGGGCTCAATCCTCCCAGGCCACGACCTCGTCCGGCAACACCAGCACCACGCAGGAAGCCGGCGTGCAGCCCACGGTTCGGGGGCTGCCGGTGCCGGCCCACGCCGCCGGTGCCGGTTACATGTCTCCGCGACTCAAAGCGCGGATGAATGAACTGGGCCTGCATGCTGCGGACCTTGCCGGCCTGGCCGGCAGTGGTGCCGCCGGGCGTGTCACCATCGAGGATTTCGAGCGCTACATCAGCAATCTGGAAAAGCAGAAGCTCACCCCCGCCTCTTCAATGCGGGTGGCCGTCGCCGATGCCATGCGGCGAAGTTGGACCCGGCCGCTCGCCACGGTCGGAATGCCGGTGCTCATGGACCGCCTGCTGACGCATCGCAAGGCCCAGACGGCCAAGCCCGGCCCCGCGCTCTACGCGCTGCGTGCGCTGGCCATCGCCCTCGCGGAAAATAGTGCTCCAGCCGGCCGGTTAATCGGCAACAATATTGTGCACCCTTCAGCGATTGATCTGGGTTTTGCGGTCGAGGCGGACGATGGAGTGCTCGTTCCAGTAATCCGCAATGCGGACCAGCGGAAACTCACGGACCTGGTGGCACGCTACAATGAACTGGTCGAACTTGCGCGTCAGCGAAAACTTCCCGCCGACGCCACCGGTGGCTCCATTGCCACCGTGACGAATTACGGCACCTTTGGCCTCACGCTGGCGACGCCAATTCCATTGCCGGAGCAGAACCTCGTGCTGGGCATGGGTGCAGGGCGCAAGGTCGTACGCTGGGACGAAGCGAACGCGCAGTGTATGCCCGTAACCGAATCACACCTGACTTTGAGTTTTGACCACCGCGTTCTCGACGGCGGCGCCGCGGGCCGATTGCTTGGACGCGTAGCTGATTTGCTGATGCATCCAGAGCAGCTTTAGCCGCGAGCACTGCGGCGGGACGGGGTTGTGGGTAAACGGGTGGTTTCCAGCCTGCATGCCCCTGTCGCCTAAGCGAACTTTTCGCCATCGCGCGGTTCGACTCCAGTGGTCAGTCCTTGGGACGAAACCTTCGCGGCTGATTCACTGTCGAATCAGTCCGGGTCAGGGCTTTTCAACTTGGAGGCGGTAGTAGGTCGCCGGGGTCGGATGGGCTGGCGGATTGGTCAGGCTCTGGACGGAGGCTGGAAGACCCGAGCCGCCAATCAGGGGCGTGAAGCTGGTCGCAAGGTTGGTGCTTTCCCAGATGGTGTAGACCCGTCCGGTGACTGTGCTCCAATTCAGCACGAGATCGTTCCCGCTCTGATCCAGCGACAGCAATAATCGGCTGGCCGGGTTGGTGGGGTTGAGGCCGGCGATGTAACTTTGCCAGAGGGGCATGCCATTGGCAGCGATGCTACCTACAGCGTTTTCCACATCCTGAGTGAACCCGTAAGCCGCAAGCCACCACAAGGGGGTGGGATAATTGGTCGTGAGGATTTCGCCAAACACCGCTTGGACAGTGGTATTGGAATTGAGCAGTATATTGAGTGGGTTCAGCGCACCTGTCGCGCCGCCTGACCAATGCGAGAAGAGAAAATATGGGGCGGGACTCGCGGTTATCTGCACGATGGCACCAACCGGGTAGCTCCCATTGGTGGGGCTCACGCTGCCCCAAGCGGGCACGTTAACCGTGGCCGTGAGATTGACATTGGGGGTGTTGTCCTGTTCGGTAGCAAGCACGAGCACAGTCGCGAGTCCTCCGGCCGAGCAATTGAAAGTGGCAGTATTGGACTGTTGATCCGGATCAGGCAAGGCGGCGAGGGTGACGGGCACAGGTTTGGACCAGTTGGCGGAAGTAAACACATTCGTGCCCCCGCTTTGTAACACAAGATCCGCGTCCCCGGTGACGCGAGTGATCGTGACTATGAGATTGTTCACCGGGTCTTCCGCAAGGCGCACAGTGAATCCGGCGGTACCGCCTTCCGGTACGGTCAGCGCCGTGGTGCTGACGAGAATCGCCTGCTGGCTGCTGGGGATCGTTACACTGAAGCTTCCCAAGAACGTTTGCGGTGCGGCGTTGTTGAAGCCATCCAAAACTTCGCCTTCGAGCAGCGTCACCTCGTAGGTGCCGTTGTCCGATGCGTCCCAAGCTCCGCCGGGAGCGGGAATAGAATAAGTAGCGGTGCGCGGAGTGCCGTCCGTGAGCACGTCGACACTTATGAAATCGACCAGATTCGAATAATTGTTCGGGCCGGTGACCAGGAGATCTCCCGCGCCCAGGCTGTCCACGCGGATCGTGGTGTTGTCGGTGTAGCTGATGGTCAGCGAGTGGCTCGGCGAACCACTGGTGGTGATGTTGGCGACGTTAAGGGCCGCAACAGGCGGCGCGGTGTCAAAGGTCCCGTTAGCCAGGATGGTCACATCATCAATGTTCCATCCGATTTCACTTTGGGATGGCCCCGAGCCGATGCCCCAGCGCAGGCGAAGCGCACCGGCACCTTCGGTCCACCCTGGCAAACTGTACTGCACATCCTGCCAATTCGTGTCCGTGACCGTCCGGGAGGTGGACCAGACATCGGTCCAGGTGGTGCCGTTCGTGGAAACTTGAATCGACGCCGAGTCCTGGTTTCTGAGCTTTAGCCAGCGGCGGAATCGTAACGACAATCCGGTGGTGCCCGTACAATTGATTGGCGGCGTGGTCGCGTAGGCGGTGGCCAGGTTGTTTTCATAATTTCCACTCAGATTATACGCGAGGATTTTGGTTCCTGTAAAACCGGCAGTGGGGCCGGTGCCGACAGGATACGCCGGCACGCCATACTCCCATTGAGCGGTGAGGGTCCAACCAGGATCCACATCCATGCTGGCGACGTAAACCGGCATTGGGACCTGCACCTGGAACTGGCCGAGCAAACCTGGCAAAACCGATGCGCCTTCGGTGTCACTGACCTCGTTGGTCCTAATCCACACGCTATACGTGCCATTGTCGGCGTCGGTCCAAGTACTGCCGCCGGGTGGCGGCGCCGAGTAGACGGCAACCCGAGGGGAGCCATTGAGCGAATTGTCCACTGAAACAAACTGGGCGGTTTGGTCGTAGCCGTTCGGACCGGTGATGCGCAGATCGGAATTATCCAGCGTGGCCACATTCACGGCGACGTTGTCCGAATAGGTGACCGTGAACGGTTGGGTGCCGATGCCGGTTTGGGTTATGTCAGAAAACTGTGCCTCGGCGATCGGCGGCGCCACGAACCCCGATGGCACCAGGTAGCCGCTGATGAAGTATTGTCCAATGCTGCCGTAGGCGGTGTAACCCGTGGGCGTCGAGTTGAAAGGGTTGCCGTTAGCAGTATTCCGTACGTGAACATAGTAAGCGCCATCGACTAGATTCGTCTGGATGGTGGCGGTGGTCTGGCCGGTGGGGTTGTTTGTCAGCAGCAGATTCCCGCTACTGTCCCGCAGTTCCACCAGCAAATCCAGATTGCCGCCACGCGTGATGCCCGAGGGCATGATCCAAGGTTTAATGGCGAGGCTTATAGGGCCGTTACCCGTGGTGAACGCGAAAACGTCCACGTCCGTATTGCGCTCCAGCACGCCTTTATTGGCGGGATTAGCGTTGGTCGGATCATTTTCCGGGGTGGTGGAATTGATATTGGTGAGGCTGGTGACGACCAAGGGCGTGGCGGTGCCGGCGGTGTTGCCGTGATCATCCGGGCGGTAGGCAATTTTGCCAGAGACAATCGCGAGGTCGTCTTCCGTGTTGTTGGCGAGATAGTATTCGCCTTTCGACCACTGACTGACGTTTCGGTCATAACCCGTGCCCATAAGCGGTCCCCACGACGTATCACCGCTGCCATGCCCGCCGTAGTATTCGTAGCCATCTGTCCGTCCGTCGTGGCTCAGGCCGAGGTTGTGGCCGATTTCGTGGGACGCCGCTTCGGCAATGTAGGATTCGTTATTAGCCAGATTGTTGAAGTAGATCCATGCGGGTCGATAATTGGCATAACTGCTCGACCCGAAGACGTTGACGTAGGCAACGCCGCCCGATGTGGAGTAGGGGTTCGGATCGCCGTTGGCGTCAGTGCTGCGGGTAATCAAGGCGTGAGCGGTGCGCGTCGTGAAGGTCCCGGGGCGTTTGGTGGTCACATCGATGTCAAACGGGGCGTAATCCTCCGCCACCCTCTGCCAGATGCGCTTGATCGCCAGCTGTTCGGCGTCACTGTAAGTCGAATAGTCCGCGTCCGTGCTGAAGGCGACGGCGGGAATCGAACTGCGCCCGACTTCGGTCAGCCACTGCCCGCTCGTGATGGTTTCGCCGGCAAAGTTGAGATAAAGAACGTTCGGCGAACCCGGGCGGCTGTGGAATTCCAGGCTCGATGGAAAGGGACTTACGGGAATGGCTGCCGCACCGATGACAGGCTCCTCCCCAGCCGCTGTCGGTGTGGCTGGCAGCGGGAAACGGTCGACGTAGAAAATTCCTCCATCTTCATCAACGTGTAGGGAGCCAAGGTCCAGCTCGGTGAAATGAAAATCACGCAA
>CAZIJO010000193.1:0-12187 GCA_964539515.1 uncultured Bifidobacterium sp.
TGCCCAGCCTCGCGGAACTCCAACGCGCCTAAAATGGTTCGCAGCCCACAGCACAGGAACACCGCAAACTCACCGCTGGAATTCGATCGGTTCATGGGGAGGCCCGAGGGCGGAAGGCAACATCCGCCCCCTTTGGACTGCGGCGGGAAGCGCAGCGCCACGCCGCTTTTGGAGGCAACGAGTCATCGCCAAGCGGTGTCGCCGCTGCGCTCGGCCACCGCACTCCAAATCCCGGTTTGGTTTGGTGTCCCTTCGTGGTTGAACAGATTCTCCTTCCGCGTGGAAGGACGGCGGGTTCTGGCGATGAACCCCGTGTGTCGGCCAAAACCCGCCGCAAAAGCGAAACGATGAAAACGAAACTCCGCCTCCTTCCAGGCCAGATCTTCCCGACCACTTCGATGGCGGTGGTGGTATCCGGTTGGCCGTGTGGATAAGGAAATTAAACCATGAACATCGACCTTGAGCCGGGGGCAACGCCGGGCACGCTCCATCTCAATAAAGCCGCTTCGGCAGCCGGAGCCAGTCCGGGGCTGATTCGGAATTTTAACCTCGCGCAGGAATTGCCGACCGGCCGTAGCCGCCGAGGTGAGGAGGCGGACCTTTTGTCACGCCCGCTCCATCCGCCTCCTGACGTCGTCGGCTACGAAGTTTGTGGAAATTACATTCGGGATCCCATTGTCCTTGGCTTCTTGACACCGAGATGCGGCGTCCTATGCTCGCCGCCATGTGGTGGACCAACAAATACTTCTTCGTTCGCCACCGGGCCCTGGCGGGACGAATCCTGTCCCGGTCGTTCATTTGTTCAGCCATAATCAGTTGCCTTTTCGTCAGCCCGACTTTCGCCCAGAGCGGCGCTGCTTATACCGCGCAGCGGCGAATCGACACCATCACCGTGGACGGCCATCTCACGGAGGCTTCCTGGGCGGGCGCGGCCAGTACGGCGGTTTTCACGCTTTGGAATGGCAGCAACGCGCCCGCTTCGCTGCAGACCAGCGCCAAGATGGTCTGGGACGATCAGTATTTGTTCATCGCCTTCGACGCCAAGGACCCGGACGTGTATGCCACTTACAACGGTCGCGACAAGAGTTTGTGGGAACAGGATAATTTCGAGGTGTTCGTAAGCGTCCCCGGCACCACGGGCTACGTGGAGGCCGAAGGCAGCCCCACGGGTGCCATCTGGGATGGTTACTTCACCAACATCTTCCAAGGGCTCGGCGGCAGTTACACCATGACGAACCTGCAGGTCGCCGGGCACGTCAACGGCACGCTGAACAATTCCGCGAACCAGGACATCGGTTTCGCGGGCGAGATGCGGCTGCCGTTCGCGGATATCTACCAAGGGGTCCCGGGCGGGCATCCCGCCAACGGCACACAGTTGCGGCTGAACTTGAATCGCATCAATTGGAACACGCCGGTCACCACGGGTGGCAAGGGCGCGGCGGGGAGCGACACGTATCACGCCTGGTCCCCGGTGTCCGGCACCAGCCCCAACTTCCATCAGCCCAGCAAGTATGGGACGGTTACGTTCTCGACCAGTTCCGTGCCCGCGCCGACGTGGACCTTGACCGGCCAATTGCTGTCCGACACCAACCTGGTGTTCAGCGGCGTCGGTCACCCGGGCGGAACGTATTGGGTGCTGGTCTCCGCCAACGCCACGTTACCGATGGCGAACTGGACACAAACGGCGACCAACACCTTTGACCCGATCTCCGGGCAGTTTCGCTTTACCAACGCCATCGCCCCGGGCAGCCCGCAGCTTTTCTACCGCCTGCGATCGCCATGAGCAGGAAGGCTCGGTAGGGTTTTCTCCCAACCTCGTCGCGTCTTGCAAAGACTCTCTCTCGCGGCTTCTTCCTCCTCGCCCCACGAGGCAGGAGTGGGGAGAGGACCGAGGAGAGGGGTGATCCGGGACAAACGCACCTCCTCTCCCTGAAGCTTGTAGCAGCGGACGTGAGTCCGCTCGATTCAAAATCGAAGGAAGTTACAAAATCTGTGACTGATCGTTTCACGCTTTCACCGTTCGAGTTTTTCGTCCAGCCCAAGCGGGTATTGGCAATTCGAAGCGAAGAAGTCAATTGCCACGCTCCTCCTCCGTGTTAAACTTCTGGCATGAGCGCGGTCGAAATGGTCATCGAGAAGGTGAAACAACTGGATGAGGCGCGCGCCCGACAGTTGCTGATCCTGCTGCAGGGGCAGGAACGTTTGGAAATGGCGACCCCGCCTCCGGGCCGGGCGATGGCGCAGCCGGATTTTCTGTCGCGCGCCAAAGCCGTTTGGGGCGAGCAACCGGAGGGCAAACCGCTGAGTGAAGTGGTCGGGGAGGCGCGCGGAGGTCAATCGTGACCTATCTGGACACGGGCTGCTTCGTCAAACTCTATTACCCCGAACCGGACAGCGTCAGGGTCATCGCCCTTATCCAAGGCAAGACGGTTTGTCATACACCACTGCACGAACTGGAATTCGTAAACGCGTTGCATTTGAAAGTTTTCTTCCGGAGCGCGACAACGGTCCAAGTGGCGGCCGCGCGGGGTTTGGTGGAGGCGGATTTGAAAGCGGGCGTGTTGGTGTCCTCGGGCGGCGATTGGCCGGGCATTTTTCAGGAGGCGGTGAAGCTGGTCGGGCAGTACACAGGCATGTTCGGCTGCCGGTCGTTGGACGTTTTGCACTGCGCCGCGGCGAAGGTTCTCGCAGCAAATGAATTTGGCAGCACGGATGCGCGGCAGTTAAAACTTGCGGCGGCCATGGGTTTGAACCTGATGATGTTCTAATTTCGAGCGGCAACCGCCCCGGCCGGCCCTGAAAACGGTCGCAATTAATTTGAGCTTCTCATTTGGTGATCCCCGTTGACCCTATGCGCCTAAATCTTGTGGAAAGCATGAAGGACAAACACCGGCTCGTTACCCGTGCTGGTCATGGGCCCGGTTTCCGTGATGATTACGCCCGATGACTGATCGTTTCACGCTTTCGCCGTTCGAGTTTTTCGTCCAGCCCACCCGCACGCGGTTTCCGTTCCGCTACGGTATTGCGAGCATGACGGACGTGCCGCACCTGTTTGTGCGCACGAAAGTCAGTGTGGGTGGAGCGGCTTCGTTCGGGCTGGCTGCCGAGGGCTTGCCGCCCAAATGGTTCACGAAAAATCCGGTGACGACTTTCGAGCAGGATTTGCCGGAGATGCTCGACGTCATCCAGCATGCGGCGAAGCTTGCGGAACGAATGGCGCTGGCGCCGGTGACGTTTTTCGACTTCTGGCGCGAACTGGATCGGCAGCAAAGCCACTGGGCGCAAGGCCGGTCGCTCGCACCGTTGCTGGCGCATCTCGGCGTGAGCCTGGTTGAACGCGCGGTGCTGGACGGTCTGGGCCGGCTCGCGCGACAACCGCTGCATCGGCTCGTCGCCGAGAATCGGCTGGGGTTGCGGTTGGGGGAGATTTATCCCGAACTCGGCACCGCACCACCAACTGACTGGCTGCCGGCCGCGCCGCTGGCCAGTTGTTACGTGCGGCACACGGTGGGCCTGGGCGATGCGTTGTCGCCGGCAGATATCCCCGCGGCCGAGCGGGTGGACGACGGACTTCCCCAGGACCTGGAGAGTTGCATCCGCGCTTATGGCTTGCGGTATTTCAAAGTGAAGCTATTCGCCGACCCCGCGCGAGATTTGCCGCGGTTGCGTGATTTGGCCCGCTTGTTGGGCCAAACGACTGACGGCAATTTCTTTATCACGCTCGATGGCAACGAAAATTTCCGCGACTACGCGCACTTCCGCGAGTTCTGGGAGCAGGCGGCGGCGAATCCGGATCTGCGCGAGCTGTGGCGGCGCGTGATCGTCGTGGAACAGCCGGTGCATCGGGATCGGGCATTGGGCGAAAACGCAGGGGTGGCGTTGCACGCCTGGCCGGAGCGGCCGCCGCTGATCATTGACGAATCGGATGGCGCGGTCGGCGACCTGCCGCGGGCGCTGGCGTTGGGTTACGCGGGCACGAGTCACAAGAACTGCAAGGGCATCGTGAAAGGCATCGCCAATGCATGTCTGCTCGAAAAGCGGCGCCGAGACGGCGAACGCGTCGTACTGACCGGCGAAGATTTGTGCAATCTCGGGCCGGTCGCGTTGTTGCAGGATCTGGCGCTGATGGCGTTGCTGGGGGTTGAGCATGTCGAGCGCAATGGGCATCACTATTATCGCGGTCTGAGTGTGTGGCCGGCGGAATGGCAAACGTCGGTCCTCGCGGCGCACGGTGATCTCTACGAACGGCTGCGCGAGGGTTTCGCAAGCCTGAGCATTCGCGCGGGTCGGATCCAGCTTGGCTCGGTCAACGCCGCGCCTTTTGGCGTGCAACCGTTGTTTGACCCATCGCCCTTTGAGCCAGCAAACATTATTGAGCCTAGAAAAGGCAGTTGAAACCGCGAAATACACGAAACACGCGAAAGGCCAAGGCATTGCCAGAAACCATGGCGCCACTCAAAAGGTGATGCTTCGCGGGACCAGAAATGAGCCGTTTCGGCTTTTGTTTTCGTGTGGTTCGCGTGGTTCGCGGTCAATTTGATCTGCCGTTTTAAGGTTGAGAGGCTCTGACCGCCTTCGTTCGCCGCCCTTGAGAATCAGGATTTGAGAATCAGGATGTTTGAGCCTCGTCACCTCGGTTGCTACGAGGGTTAAGGGGCTTCCACGCTTTCTCTCATGGGATTAATATCTTCAGCGCCTTGGGTGCAACTTCCATTTGCGCCGGTGTGTGGCCGATGAGTTCGCCGTCGGCCGCCACGGCCAGCGGTGGGTCGGCTGCCACCGCCATGGTGCGCGCGGTGAAATATCGCAACTTGGGGTGCGCCATGCGGTGGCCCCGGCAAACCTGCCAGAGGAGCGCGATCGTGTCCCAGCGACTGATGGCTTCGCATGCGTTCACATCCAGCAGCCCGTCGTCAATGCGCGCGCCCGGGGCAAGCCGCATGCCGCCCCCCGCCATTTCGCCGTTGCTGGCGCAGACCAGCAAGAAGCGGTTCTCCCACGTCTGGCCATCACAGGTCACCCGCATTTGCGGGGCGCGGTAGGATCGGATGGCACGGAGCGCACCCACCGGATAGGCCAGCCGCTGACCGAAGATCTTTTTAACCAGCGGAGTGGTTCGCAGCAACGCCTCTCCGGCGATGCCCACGGCGCCGAACAACAACGCGTAGCGCAAGACGGGCGCCCCGGCCACCTGACAGCGAATCCGGATCGCGTCCACGGCTTTTGTGCGGTTGCCCTGCAAGGTCCGGCAGGCCTGGGTAACATCGCTGATGCCGCATTGCCTGGCCGCATCGTTTCCAGTGCCCAGCGGCAGCACGCCCAGCGCGGTTTGGGTGACGCCGGCCAGCAAAAGGCCGCTGGCCACCTCGAACAGCGTCCCGTCGCCACCGACGGCGACCACGACGCTGCATTCGCGCCCCAGCTCCTGCGCGAAACGCACGGCGTCATCAGGGCTCGACGTGAAAACCACCTTCCCTCGGATGCCGTCTCGACGGAGCCGGTCGTGAAGCTCGGCCCACCGCGCCCGACAGCGGCCGGCCGCCGCGTTTGGGTTGATGATGAACCCGATGGGCCGGGGCCCGGGGGATGGCCCGGTTGATTCTTCGCGTGCCATATCGTTCATGGCGGCGAAGCCTCGCTTCCACGCATCGGGATTTGCAGATCGATCACCAGCGGCAGGTGGTCGCCCCCGACCCGCGGACCCAGTTGCTTGTTGAGCACGCGGAGGGAAGCGGAAACAAGACAATGGTCGAGCGCGATTCTCGCGATTGGCAGCCAGGCCGGCCACGAAGCAAAAAGACCGCGACCTTGGGACGTATTTTTCAAGCCGCTGGCGTGGAGCAGTTCGACAAAGTAAGGACTCCAGGGTGTGGCATTTAGATCGCCGAGAACGATTACGGGCGATGTCTGGCGGCAAACGTGCGCGGCGATTTCACGCAATTGCACATTCCGCAACCGGGCATATTCCGCCGAGCCCGGCGGCAGGGGATGCGTCCCCAGGAGGTGAACGTTCTGTCCCCCAACCGCGATGGTGGCGGCAATGGACGGCACTTCCGCTTCGCCGAGCTCAATGACTTTGCTGTTGGTTAAGGGGAGGCGGCTGAACAACGCGATGCCGAAGTTGTCCTCGCGCGGTTCCGCGATGACCTGCGCATAATTGGTGCGGAGCGGGGCCAGGGCGTTCATCCAGCGTTCGTTCACTTCCATCAGCAGAATGACATCCGCCTCCGTCCGATGAAGGAACTCCAGCACCAGATCGCTGCGCTGGTTTTCGGTGTGCACGTTTATGGCCACCAACCGTAGTTGCGGGCCCGCAGCCGCCGGCCCATGTTCTGCGGGCCAGAGCAGGCGCAACACCAGGGCCGCATTCACCGCAGCGGCCGCCCCGCAGATCGCTGTCATCCACCAGCGTCGCTTCAGTGCCCAGACCAACCCTATGGCTCCCAGCGCGAAAGCCAGATGCAGGCGGAAGTGGGCCGTCAGCTCAAATATCCACCAGAGCCGGCCGAGAAAGCCGGTAACCGTGGCCAGACCGGCCAGCAGCGCGGCAACTTCCATCAGCCCCCAGAGCGAAAGCCAGAACTGGCGTGGCGGTGGTGGCGTCATTTCCGCCGAGGATGACCCGTTCAAAAAGGCTTTTCAACGCCGCGTCTCAAATTTCGGATCACTCGCCACCGCAGACAATCCGGTTTCGCGCCGGGACAATGCACCTGCCCATTTCGGCCGGGCTAATTCTGCAAGAGCCGGTAAAAGCGCTGCTGGTTGGTGGCCTGCGAATCCGTGATCGGGAGGGGACTCGAGGAGAGCTGGAACGAGAACTGGGAAACCCAGTTGGTCGTGGCCAGATTGGTGCCAACCTGAAGCGTGTACGAAGTGTTGATGGGGCCATTGACGTTGAGCCTTACTTGCGTGGGGGAGATTCGTTGCGGCGGGCTCAACACGGCCGCGCCGAATGGGTACACCGTGAGGTTCAAGACTGGGTTGTTCGGCGGGACATTTACCAGATGAAACGGCCCAAAGAGATCCACCAATCCCCGGCTCGCCAGCGTATCCGAGTCATCGCCGAACGTGAAATGCACGCCCCACTGGCCGGCGATGGCGGGGAGCGAGTAATTGCCGGCTGCATCGGTCAGCGCGGACCCCGGACTGTAGTTGACGCCGCCGATGAAGGCCCCGCTGCCGAGCGACACCCCGACGACGGGATTGCCGACGTGGTCCTGGACCTGACCGGTGATCCACGCCGTGGCTGGTAGCGCGGTGAAATTTTGCAGGTAGGCCTGCCCATTGGTGAGCACCACATATTGTCCCTGACTCATGACATAATTGGCCAGCGCTGCGGTATCGGAACTGAGCCACGGACTCCAGCCGTTGGTTTCCGCCAGCACCGCCACGGTGTAGTAGCCGTTCGCGTCGCTGAAACCGTTGCCCTCAAAAACGTCGGGTGCGTTAACCTGGCCATCGCCCGCCCCGAACAACGTGTTGGCAAATGGTGTACCCAGGTTATCCGTGAACCGGCCATGGAACATCGCATTCGCCTTCGGGAGCAGGTGCGTCACATTCGCCACCGCTCCGGTCGTGGTGTCCACCGGGCGGAATTCCTGCGGGGTGACATAGCCGCGCCGGCTCATGCGATCAGCAAAAACCTCGAACTGCCAGAAGGACGGAGTGACCGCGGCGGAGAAGGTGCCGTTGCTTGCGGTGAAGGCGAGGGCAAGGTAATCGCCGGATTCCAAAACCTGAAACACCCCGCCCAAGGGGCTGTTGTTCGTGGCGTCCCGCACGCTGCCGGAAATCGTGACCGTGCCATTGGTCAGAAAAAGATCATTCGTTGCCGTCATGCCACTGGTCGGGGTGACTTGCGGCGCGAGGGCCATGTCAAAGTAACAGTTCGGCTGGCTCGCAATCAGCATGTAATGATTGGTCGGCAGGTTCAGGGAGTAACGCCCCGTCCCATCCACGAGGGCGGCGCCGGCATAGTTGCCATCCGGTCCCGTCAGCGCCACAACGAAGGCATTGGTGGCGGGCGCGGCGCCGAGCCACACCTGACCGGTCACGATTTGCGGGAGCGCGCTGTTGGTGACGTTGAACGTCGCATCTACCGGGGTCATGCCGGCCGAGGGACTCAACACCCGGAAAATGTGTGCGCCCACGAAATTCTCCACGAGCAGCGGCACGGAGAAAAAGAGCGTGGTGGTGATGGTGCCGCCGGCGGCATTGCGGTCGAACGGCACATTGAGATTGGTCTGGCCACCAATGAGGCTCGCGCCGCCATCGCTCACGGGAAATGTGTCCACCAGCAGTTCGCCGGGATCCACGGTCCCATTGCGGTTCCCATCGAGGAATTCCTGCACCACCACGGACTCGGTATTCGTCAGCCCACCGATTTGCAGGGTGATGACGCCGGCGTAGGTGTTACTGGTGGAGGCCGGGGACACGCTCAAGGTGGCGGCGTCCGCCAATGAGGCCAGCGCGCAAGCGAGGGCCAGTGTGAGCAGGCGGAGGAGGTTGGAGGGGTGGAGTTTGGTGTTCATAGTTTTGCTGGAATCACCGCGGATGCCGCCACCTTGACACATTCACCGGCCTTGGCAACCAAACTCTGGCGCGCATTCCTCCCGATCGTCGTTTGCGTCCGGCACGGCGATGGCGCAACGGATTCGCCTCGCTGGCCGCTGGCGGGTGATCAAGCCAGCCAGCCGTAATCGGTAGCGAGCTTTTCGAAGCATTTGACTTCCCGGGTCGCCAGGGTCCGGCTAACATCATGGCCAAAACGCGGTGCATGCATTTTACCCGGCTGACAAGACTCGTGATCCCTCTCGCTGCTTTGCTCGTGGGCTGTGGCAAGAGTCCTGACCAGCTGCACCGAGACGCCCTGCAAGCCGAACAAATTGCCCGCAAAGCTCGGGCCCAAAACGACGCCAAACAGGCCCGTCGCGCGGCGGCCGACGCAACCAGCGCCGCGATGCGATTCAAGAAACAGGTAGAAGCGAATCCCCAGTTGACGGTGAAATCCCGGCAACAGCTCGGGGAGGTCGAAACCGCGGCGCGCGCAGCAAGAGAACAAGCGGAAGTCGCCCAGGAAGAGCAGGAGCGTCGAGACGCATTGGGAAGCCTGAGTTTCAAACTGTACCAAAAGAGTCGACCCGTGATCGTTGGCACCCTCCTTCGGCAGTTGGCGTCCGCGGCGTCCGCGGCTGGAAAGCTCAAGACGAACGAGTCATCGGCGGTCGTCTCATCCCTGGCAAAGCAAAGCTGGCAACTGGTCAGTTTGATCGGCGCGGCAGAGGCGCTGCCTGATGGTTCGCCGGATTGGGAAGGAACTAGTGCCCAACTGTTGATTTGGAGCACCAACCAACCCATCGAGTTTCGCGCATTCCTGAGTTTGGCATTCGTTTCGGTCGGTCAGGGCAGCGTTGCATTGGCGGAGTTCGAGGCCGTTGACCCGGCCAGTCTCGAAGACACCAATGCCGTGGCGCTCTACCGAACCGGCCGAAGTGTCCTGTACGCGGTGCAGGGTTGGAATCATCTCGCTGCCCAGGAAGCCGAGTTGTTGAATGAGCTGTACGGTTCGTCGGAAGAAACCATCGATGGACGATGCATCGTTGCCGGTGTGCATGCCCTCATGGCTTATGAGGCCGGAAAGAATCACGAGTTCGCAAAAATGGATGCCGAGATTGCGCAAGTGGTCCGGGCCTGGCCGGATAATCCGTTCGTCATTTACCTGACCGGCGAGAAGTTGGCGGCGAATGGCGAATGGGAAAAGGCAGCGACCTCGCTTGAGTTGAGCGCTGCCGGATCGAAAGACGCGTGGTTTGCCACACAAATCGCCGGACGCGCTCGCGAACTGCGCGACGGTCGCGGCAGTACGGCGGCGTTTGCATTGGACGCACGCTTCTTGATCCCATTCGTCGCTCGAGGCGTAGCGGCCCAGGCAGAGAATTTGGAAGTTGGAAAGAAGCTCACTGAAACCGTTGAGCAGGCGAAAGCCTTTGGAACAAATCTGCGCGATCATCTCGTCCTGACCGGCAGAAATGGCCCTACCAAACGCACTGAGGATGAACCAACGGCTGACCACGAATGAGCCGCAAAACTATCGCCGCCGCTGATTCCTTTAATAGCTCGCCGGCTTGGCCTCTTCCCCTGACATGGAACCCTCCAATGTCCGCTTGCACTCCTTGATTTGATCGCGACTCAACGCTGCTTTTCTGAACGGCCAAATGGGGGCGGGTGAGTGAGACTTCAGTCTGCCGAACTTTCCTTCACAGGTTCTGCGACCGGGGGGGGCGCTCCCCCCCACCGGCCGGTTCAGTTCTCCATCACCCGGTAGAAGCGCTGACCGCTGGCGGCGCCGGGATCCGATAGGGTCTTGGCCGTGCCATCGCCCGGGGTCGCCGGCAGAATGGACGTCCAATTGGTGGCGGTGACGGAGGTGACGTACTGCAGGGTGTAGTTTTTGCCGGCGGTCGTGGGCACCGACAGCGAGAAAACCCCGCCACCATACGCGGGGCTTGAGGCAACCACGCTGCTACCGCCACTTCCCATCAGGCGCACCATGTTGGTCGGACAACTCCCGCCAAAGCACATGAATGCGCCGCCGACCAGCACCTTGCCGTCCGGCTGGGCGGCCATCGACAGCACCGAGCTGCTACCGCCTTCGCCCACATCGAAGGTGGAATCGAAACTGCCATCCGTGTTGATGCGGGCCGCCTTGATGGAAAGGTGGGTCGTGTTCACCCGATCGAAATCGCCGCCGAGGCAAATCTTGTTATCGGGCATGACACAGACACCGAAGATATTGGCATTGAAGTACGGCGCATTAAACCCGGGCGACGCCGCGCCTGTGCTCAAGAGTCGCCGGACATAATTGGAGCCCCCGCCACTGGCAACGGTAATCAACTGGCCATCCGGCATGGGCCGCACGATGGAAATGGTTTCCGGTCGCGTGGTTGCGGTAAAGGTCGCGTCCACCGCCCCGTTGGTATCAATCCGGGCGAGATTCGTATAACCCGTGGGACTGGTGGTGCTGAAAGAACCATTGACCAGGTATTTGCCGTCGGGTGCAACCGCGCCCGAGATGACGCTGCCCAGAATGTTGGTCATGTTGAAGCTCGTGTCACATGAACCGTCCGTCTTGAGCCGGATCAGGCCGGAACGCAAAACCGTTGGCACCAGGGTGAAGTAAATATCCATTCCGGCTATGAGCGCCTTGCCGTCCGGCAGGGCAAACACCCGCGGGCCGGTGGGCGACATTGAAGGGATCATAAAGGGCTGCGTCACGGCGAAAGTGACATCGTGCGTGCCATTCGTGTTCAGCCGCGCGTAACCATTCCGCGCCGTGCCGCTGACCGACGTGAAGACACCGACGATCACGATTTGCCCGTTTGGCAGCACCGCGAACGAGTGGACCGTGTTGTTGGGGCCGACCCCGGGATCGAAGGAAGGATCCACGGTGCCATTCGCGAACAGCCGGGCGATGCGGCTGCGGCTGACCCCGCCAATCGTCGTGAATTGACCGGCCACCAGGATCTTGCCATCCGGCTGCGGGGCGATGTCCAGCACCTGGCTGTTGGGGGCGGGCGAGATGAACGAGCTGTCCACGGCGCCCGGACCGGCGAGCGCGGCTTGGGCCAATGCCAAGCCAGTGAGCAACAACCCCACGGAAATTTTTGAGCGCAATCCAATATGTGTCGTCATGGCAGATCTGATCCCGTCAAGTTGGAGAACGGAATGAATCAAACCAAACCGTGCAGAAATTTCAACTAAAAAAACGCGCAAGTCCTTGCCCTAGCAATGATCTACCGGCGCTTTCTTCCGGAGCGGCGATAGTTCACGGGCTTGGTTTCTTTGCCGGGGGCGGATCCCGCCAATGCCCGTTTTAGTTCTTTGATCTGATCCCGGCACAACGCAGCTTTCTCAAACTCCAGGTTATTCGCGGCGGCCAGCATTTCCGTTTCGAGCTCGCTGATGGTTGTGGTGAGGTCCACGTCCACGCCTGCGTCGCGCAACACGCCGTCGGCCTGTTGGCGGGTGGATTCATAAGTGGCGAGGCTTTCTTCCACGGCGCGGACGACGCTGCGGGGCGTGATGTGGTGCTCCTGGTTGTAGGCGAGCTGGCGTTGGCGGCGATACTCGGTGACGGCGAGGAATTTCTTGATGCTGTCCGTCATCACGTCGGCGTAGAGGATGACTT
>CAZIJO010000194.1:0-249 GCA_964539515.1 uncultured Bifidobacterium sp.
TTCGTCGGCGCGGGCGCGCTGGGCTTGTACCCGTGCTTCTACTCGTTTGTGCAGGAAATCTCATCGCAGCATGTTGGCAAAATGATCGGCCTGCTCGGCACGCTGGTGTGGGCCGTCTCCTCGCCGGTGCATAAATATTTCGGTCGCCACGTGGATCAAACCCAGTCGTTCGATCTGGGCATCGCGGTGGTGGGGTTGACTCCGCGGGTGGGCTACTGTGCGCTGCGACTGGTCTGGGATCAGCCGAAG
>CAZIJO010000194.1:259-12172 GCA_964539515.1 uncultured Bifidobacterium sp.
TCGAACTCGATGTCCACCACGGGCGGTCGAGTGTAATGCCAGGTGACGCCGTGGCGGCGTGCGGCTGGCATGTCTAGAAGCAACAGCGTCTCCATGAGCGGAGGCAGCGGATGGATCGTGTAGGCATTGACCGCCGTCACTTCGTCCCACGTGCCGCCCAATCCGCGCAGGCGTTCGCGCATGACGTCGCAAACGTAGCGGGCTTTTTCCGCAAGGGCGTCACCTGAAGTTTCGCCCCGACGCAGGATGCCGTCGTTGACGAGCGTGCCTTCCACCAACTCCCCCGCCCCAGCGACGATGAAGGTCTGGCGCTGCAAGCCGGCATTCGGGCGTACGAAAGAAAAGGCATGCAGCACCGGCCCAGGGCCGTCGAGCCCGGTCGGACAGACGTTGGTTCTCGCGATGGGGTTGATGCCATCCACAAACACGCCCCATTCCTCCAGCACCGCGCAATAGCTGCCATTGAACGCGATGAATCCCGCCATGGAGAACGGTTTGGGCGAGCGCAATTCCATGGCGCAAAGTTCCGCGCGCTGGCGGCCCTGCTGGCGAAGAAAGCGATCGACGAAATCAAAACCCTCGCGCCAGGGCCGTGCGGCTTGCAGCGAGACGTGGACGATCTCGTGGCCCGGATTTGCAATCACGCCGCACGAATAGGGAGCAATGCCAGGTAAAAAACGGTAAGCGCCGCGGGGATGGGTGGTGAGCGATGCCATGGCCTCAGTTTTCATTTTAGAAACAAATCCCAAACCTTCGCCCGCCTGGCTTTGCCCGCCGGCCCTTCGATCCAAAGCGTGACCGTGAACTCGCCGCCCTTTTCGTAGCGGTGCCGCGGATGGCGTTCGGTCGAGGTCTGGCCATCGCCGAAGTCCCATTTCCAGGAGGTGATCTCGCCCCAGGATTCATCGCGAAACGCCACCAATCGCCGCGCGGGTTCTACGACTTGAAATGACCAACGGGCTTCGATGGGTTGGCGCAAACCCGGCTCCAGCGGCATCAGGCGAAACGCGCAGAGTTCGGATGCGTTGCCATACATCGTCGTTTTGTGCGAGAGATTCCAAAACCCATCGTAGTGCTCCGCCTTTTCGTCGTCGTAATCGAGCACCGCCCACGACAGCCCGATGATTGCATTTTCCTTGAGCGGGGTCACGACCGCGTGTTCCGGCCCCTCGGCGGGGGCGCAGTCAAATGGTGTAATCCAGAATTCGAGCACCAGCTTGCCGCGCTGGCCGGGGCGAAAATTGTAGCGTTGCGCGGCATTGGCGTAGGGCAGCGCTTTGATCCACGGCTGGCAGCCCCAGACCATCGCCCAATCCTTGCCCTCGGCGGGCGTGAAGATGTGGTAGTTCTGCGCATGCACCCCGTGATGTTTGAAGTGGGTTTCCCCCGGCTGCTCCCCGAAGCGCGGGAACATCTGTTTGATGAGCGGTCCGCCCGACCGGTCGCCGTCCACCACCACTTCGAAAATGTCATTGTGCAAATCCGTCGGTGCAAAGTCCCAGTAGTCGTCGGCCGCTTCGTAGAGAAAGTAGAGTTGGTTCAGGCCATTGACCCAGCCCACGCGCACCTGAACATCGAGATCGGCGCGATCATAGTTTGTTCCATGCCCACGCACGGTGTCCGATAGTTGATCCATGCCGATGATGTAATCCTTCGGCACCATTGACCAATCATCCGCGTTGCCGTCAATGCGGGGGATTTGATCGGGCGGGAACTGGAAGATCTTGAACTCTACGCCCGGGCGTTCGAGGGCTTGAGCGAGCGGAACGACCGCCAGGAGGAAGCTGACGAAGTTGGTTAGCCGCGAAGGCGTGTTCATGGGTTTGATTTTCATCGTGCTTCAAAAGCCGGGTCGCAACCAGCGGGATCATTGAAACTTCGCAACTCCCATCGGCGACTTTGCGGAAGTGCCGCGGCCTTTGATCCTCGTCGGGCGACGCGCAGCGTTTGGAGTGCGCCGTCTTCAGCGGCGCCTTTCCTTCGCCGGGCAGGAGGTTTCACAAACCTTTCAAAAATCGTCCTCCACCTTCACGCCATCAACCTTGAAACGATAGATGGTTTTCACCTGCGCGGGCGATGCCACCCGCTCGAACCACGCGGCGGAACACCACGGATATTGGCTGGCCACCGCGACCAGTTTGTGTTTCACGGCGTTTTGATGCACGTAATTCAACCGTGCCAGATAGCTGTGCTGATACGTCAGTTTGGTGTCACGAAAGTTGAACCAGATCGTGCGTTTCGTGACTGCATCCAGCCGGTTCAAGTCGCGCGATGACACGCCGTGCAGGTCGTGCAGAAAGTCTCCCAAGTTTTTCGAGTCCGGATTACCTCGCGCCACGATGTGGTAGTGATTGGCGAACACTGCCCACGCTTCGAGCTGCCAGCCATTTTCCTTGGCAAAGGAGAGCAGAAGGTGTTCGAGCAAATCCCGTTTGGCGGGCGTGTCGAAAAAATGGTGTTTGTGTAGCGTGCCTGCGGTGACGAAATACACGGCATTGTCGGCCAGCCGGTGCACCGGGGCATGCGGCCAGTCTTTCGGCGGGGCTTGGGTCTTCAGGTCAACGAGCCGGACTCTTGGCAGCTGCAATGGGCCGGGCGCCTCAAGCAATGATGCGGCAGGCGGCACGAGCTCGTCTGGTTTCATGGAAACAAGGTGAACAAGTGGCTCGAAAAGTTCCAGAAAGAAAACCGGCGCGAGAAGTCGCGAAGCGTTTTGGAGTGCGTGCGTCTTTAGCGCCGCCTTCGCATCGTGTGACACAACCGACATCGTGGTGACACCATCACCGCCGGGGGGCGAAAGCGCCGCTGAAGACGGCGCACTCCAAACGCTGCGCGACTACCTGACGTGGAGATTCCTATCGGATGTTTCATCCCCAACCAGCGCATTGCGTCAAGATCTGCGGCCATCGGTTCCAGTCGCCTCGCCATTACAACCCAAACTTTCTGCGCCCCTCATCCGTCAGCTGATTGGAACTCCAGCCCGGCTCCCAAGTCTGCTCCACCACCACCTGGCGCACGCCGGGCACTTTCATCAATCGTTCCCGTACCGGCAGCGACAACGTGGGATGCACCGAGATCGAGCCGTGCGCGAAATAGCCCACGCGCGGACGCCCGCGATGCGGCATCGCCATCACGACGGTCACCACGTCGCCTCGGACCCGCACATCGTAAACCAGTCCGAGGTCCACCACGTTGATGTCCGCCGTGTAAAACTGCGCGTCCTTGCAGTCGCGCAAAGCGGCCCACAACGATTGCTTGGGAATCGGACTGTCGCCGGCCTCGCCCGGGCGCGCCAATCGCCCCGGCGATTCCTTCGCCGTAATTGCTTTCGGCAGATCGCCGGCCTTGGCAACCAAGGGGTTCACCAGCCGACGGCGCAATTCTTCGATCATGCGTGGCCCATCCGCCGTCGTGAAGGGCAGGGCGACATAGGCATTTTTTTCATGGAGGACCGCCCCCGCCGGCACCTGCCGGCCCGGCAGCGGATAACGGCTCCACAATTGTCCGTGCCAGCGATACGACATCGTCGGCGCGCCGGAATGTTTCAGCTCCGGCAATCCCTCCGCGTAGTGCTCGAGAAACAGCGCGATGAACGAGTCCTTGCTCTCCTTGTTGAAAAAGCCGACGCCCCACAAGTTGTCCTGGTGCTCCTTGTCCACCTCGCCCGTGCGCAATTTTCCGTCCCCTCCCAGCCACACGCTGTCGGTGAACGATTGTCCCGAGAATACCCATTCGTCATCGCGCATGGCTTCCGCCACAAAATCTTTGACGGCGGTCATGCGGCCCAGCTTGTGGAACCACGGCAACCCGGCATAAAAGCGGTACTCGACGTCAATGTGGAGCCGGCTCGGCGAAAACAACGGATGCACCGGCGAATACGGAAAACCCCACCGGCGGACGATGGTGCACAATGGCCCGCGCACGACTTCGTAATCCGGACACGCGTCCCAATACGTGATCCGCAGTTTCTGAAAACTTCCCGCGGCGACGTAATCATGCGCCCAGTCGATGCCCGGCGGCTCGCCGTGGCCCTCGCCGCCCGAGAACAATTCCAGTCCGTGCTCGCGCTTGAGGGTCAGTCGTTCAAGTTGCCCCATCTGCCGCGAGAGCGCCGCCTTGAAAAACTGGTTCTCGATGTCCAGTCCGAACCCTTCACCCGTGGTCACAAGGTCCGACGGATACGCGGGCAACTCCGCATCCGGGTTGCCGTACAGCACCAGAAACGTCTGCGGTTGGCGCGCCGGCGCGTCGGTCATGAACAGCAGCCTGCCCAAACGCTCGTTGCCCCGCCGCACCTCACCGATCACCTGCGACGGCACTTCCTTCAAAGCGCCATCGTTCACGCGCGCCACGCGAACCTCCCGCGTCAGCGAGGACACTTGTTCGGATGGAAAACTTAGCAAAACCTCCACCGGCTCGGCTGGCCGCTCCAGCCCGATCGTGTCGTCGAGGACCAAAGTCTTGAAATACTTCCACCCGTTGGCCCAATTTCGCCACGGGGCTGGAAGTGCGTCCACCGTTTCAAAACGCGCCGCCGCCATCAACGGAGTGCCGGGACTTTCCTCCTCCGCCTGCGCCTGAATTGCCGTGTTCCGCAATGAATGCGCGAGCGCCCGCGCCAGCCGGAAATCCTTCCGCTGCCATGCCGCTTCGAGCAGCTTCAGCTTCGCTTCGAACGGGTCGGTGCGCTCCCAATACGTCGCTTCACTCGCCGTTTGAGCGACACCACCCGCGTTGCTTGCGGATTTTCCTTCGGCTGCCCGTGCATGGAGCCGGGCCAACCCCGGCAAGGACAAGCCGGCAACACCAGACAGGCCAAGGCCCAGAAATGTGCGGCGCTTGAGCGGCAAAGCGCCTTGATTTGATGTCTCAGGTTTGTCTTCGGTTGACATGTCGGTTCGGTGCGAGCATAAGCCGACTCAAGCTTAAAGCACGGTTAGGGCACAACTTCATCAATCCGGACATAAGGTGATTCGCTTGCATCCTCCAAAAATCCTTCGGCATCATAACAAAGCTTCAGCTCTTTTAGGAAAAGAACTCGCTCAATCGGTATTCGATAGAAAACAACCGGGTAAGACTCGCAACCGTCGCCAGGAAGAAAGTGCATAAGCTTAATATCCAAGAGTGGCGGACGGGCGGAAATCCAGCATTGAAATCCAACGTACTTAAGCCGGAAACGCCTTTCGGTGCCGCCCGACAGAAAGTAACAGTAGTCTTCGCGGTCATCCCGCATGCCGCCCAATGGTCCAATCGCAAAATCGTCTGATTCTGTTGTGGTTCTAATGCGACCACCTGATTCGGGCCACAGCCTTCGAGAATCCAGGACGCCTCGATACACCCACCGCTTTCCCTCGTTTGAGAATCCATACTCGATTCCCAATTTGCCTGGCCATTCCTGCTCGGTCACGCCGAATGGCCAGGTTGATGCAAAAAGCCGCAAGTCTCCTGTAAGAGTTGAGCCTCGTGAGAAATGAAAGCTCTTGCGAAGCTGATTTTGGAAAGAATACTCGCGGTCGAGATTCAACGTGACGTTGTGGTAGATCATGGGGTGATTGGCCCAACCATTTGATTAAGCAAAAGCCTTTCTGGGCATCCGGCGTTGCGCTTGCCAGCGGGGGCAGAGCGTCGTTTTCAGGTTGCCAGGCATTCGCCATGACGATGACCGCAAGTCCCAGTCGTCGTCAATACTTGACGGAGCGCGGCGGTGTCGTCCCGCGACCAGCCGCAGCCGCTTCGCCCGGCAGCACCACCTGAAACATTCGGTGGGGCGAGCGTCCTCGCGAGCCGGCTCGTCAGGAGCCTCGCCCCACCAGCTGGGGCTGGGTTTCGCCCCAGCCGCGCTCCGCTGAATGTTTGACGCTCGACTTTCCCCGAGGCATCTGCCCCCGCAGGGAGAGGTTCAGGGTGAGACTTCTCCCAAACATGATCGCGCTCTTCCAACCCCTGAACTGTAGCCGCCGATGTGAGTCGGCTCTGACGCGATCCAGTTTTGAATCGCGCGGACTCACGTCCGCTGCTGCAAGCCTCTTCGAGGACGGGCGTTCCACAAACCTTCCCCCTTCGGGTCCACTCATCGGACAAGTCGTTTCATTTTGCCGCCGCACCGGGCGCGAAAGCGGCATGATTCGAATTCCCGTCGGAAACCAGATAAGCCAGCAGGTCGAGGATTTGTGTTTTGTCCAGTGTGTTGAGGATGCCGGCCGGCATGTTCGACATCTTCGATAACTCCCGGCGGCGGATGTCCCCTTTGCGGATCGTGACGGCTTCGGCCGTCGCCGTTTGCGGCAGGACGATCACCAGCTCGTCATCCTCGCGCACGATCCGGCCATTGATGATCTCATCGGCTTTCGTTTCGATCTCGGTGGCTGCATAACCATCCGCGATGACTTTCGAGGGCTGGACCACTGATGCCAATAGGTCGTGCAACGCCAGCCGTTTCCCCACGCCCGTCAAGTCAGGACCGACGCTGCCGCCTTCGCCGGCGAACCGATGGCATTGGCCGCAACCTGCCTGCAGGAATGCGGCTTTGCCGGAATCAAACGTGCGGCCTGCTTTGACGCCGTCCAGCACCGGCAACAGTTCTTCCAGCTGCCAATCACGTACGAATGGATGCACGGGTTTCAAGCTGCGGATCCAATCGCGAAAGAGGGCCACGGTTTGTTCGTCCATGGTCCGGATCACGACCGGGGGCATCTGTCCACGACCGCGACGGGACAATCGTTGGAACAGAATCGAGCGGTCGGGGTCGCCGGGCGCAACCAACATGGCGTTGTTGAGGCCGAAGGTGTCGTGCTGCGGCCGCACGCCGATGACATTCAGCTGGGCCACGCTCGTGCCGAGGCTGAGGACCATCTTCGCGTTACCCCCGCCCGCGGCGACATGGCAGACGGAACAGTTCGCACTAAGATACGAACGGGCCCGTTCCTCCAGGCTGGCGCCCGGGTCGTAAGGATCAACCTGCCTTGTCAATTCGGCCGGAGGTTTCGGGAGCGGTTGGGTGAACAGCCCGATGTGTTCCAACGTTCGCAACTGGTTGTCCTGCACCCCGGCGTAATCGTGTGACTTGTTCATCTGCGATTCCGTCAGGCCCAGGACGAAATTGACGGCGCGGCTGTGACAGGCACTGCATTCAGTCCGGCTTGGCAAACGCCAGACCTGGCGGCGTACCCCTCCGGGCGCCGTTCGGTCTTTGATGGTGAATTCTTTCTCCGCACCATTTTTCGGCACGAGCGTCGCGTCGGTTTGCCCCTCGTTCCAAAGATACGTGTATCCCGCCCATTGCCCGTTCTGGCGCACGAGCAGCCGGGTTTCGATGCGCTGGCGGGAAGCCGGGTTGCCGGCCTCACGCGCGAGCGAAAGCGTCTGGACCAGCACCGCGCCATTGGTGAAATGCCAGCCGCCGGATGAGGTGTATCCGATGCGGGTGTCGCCCGGCAGCGCGATGAAGCGTTCCGCCGTTGCGCCATCCGCCCAGGCGGGCGCGTTCACCGAGTACGGGATCACACCGGGCTGCAGCTGGTGCGCTGGGGTGGAGCGGAACAAACCGGTTTCGCTGAGCCGCGTTGGGAATTCTGTCGTGGTGATCTGCTTCGGCATCCGGATCAAACGGAAAATGTTTCCCGCGTGATCGGCAATGAGCAGTCGCCCGCGCCGATCCACCGCGAAGGCGGTAATCAGCAATTCCGTGCTCGCCAGCTCCTGTTGCCACGTCACGCGCTGGCCGTCATGCCGCGTGCCCCAGATTTTGCCGGTCGAGTAGTCGCCATAAATGTACGCGCCCTCGAGTTCGGGAAGTTCATCGCCGTAGTAAACCACGCCGCCCGTCAGGGACCGCGCTTCGGAATGGCTGTGTTCGATTGTCGGCAGCACCACTGGCGTCGGACCGGGCTTGCGATTGAGGTAGAACGCATGGCTGCCTTCATACAAGCTCCAGCCGTAATTCTCACCGCGCCGCACCAGATGGGCGGTTTCCCAAAGGTCCTGGCCATTGCTGCCAACCCAGATTTGACCCGTCTTCTGATCTATCGTCATTCGCCAGGGATTGCGCAAGCCGTAAGCCCAGTTCTCCGGCCGGGCGTCTTTCAACCCGATGAATGGGTTGTCCTGGGGCACGGAGTAAGGTCGGGGGCCGTCCGGTTGATCCACATTGATCCGCAGGATGCCACCGTTCAATTCGCTCAAGTCCTGCCCCGTCACCCAATCGTCCGAATCGGACGAACCGTCGCCGCTGGAAATGTAGAGCATGCCGTCCGGCCCAAACACCAGGCCACCGCCGTCGTGGCCCATCGAGCGCCACTCGATGATCACCAGCTCCGACTGAGGGTCGCACCGCTGCGGCGGCTGCCGTTCCACCGTGTAACGGGCGATGCGATTGAAGCGGTTCGTCTCGGAGGCCGGCAGGTTGCTGAACAGATAAATGTAGCCGTTGGTGCGATAGCCAGGATGAAACGCGAAGCTGTAAACCAGCCGGTTGCTAAGCGCGAGAAACGATTCCACGTGGGCGACGTTCGGGTCATCGCGGAACTGGACAACGCCCGGCGGCAGGTTGGTGTCCCCGCCCTGCTGGATGACAAACAATCGATCCGTTCCCGGCTCGGCCGTAATGAACATCGGTTGGCGCCAGGTGATGTTCGTGAAGATCTTCTCCACGGTGTACGGCAACGGTGGCTCGGGCGAACCGATCACTCGGGCGGTGGTCCACGGTATTCGGTGGTCGATGCCGAAGGGTGGCTCGTCGGCCGCTTGGGCCGGCGGCGCGCCGAACACGAGCCAGAGGACAAGAAGCGATCGGATTGCGGAATGCATCGCAGAGCATCTCGTACCTGGCCGGTTGGGGGAAAGTTGTTTCATGGCTCAGTCCACGGTCGGATCGGCGGCGGTGGTGGCGGTTCCGTCCAGCGCCAGCTGGGTTGATAGCCCAGCCTCAAGTACGGGGTTTCGATGCGCCTTTGGTTTTCCTTAAGCGACCGCAACAGGGCGTCCAGCGTGCCGCTCGTCAGCAGTGTCCGTTCGGCATTCCACGAAGGCTTGCCGGTGAGCATCATCTGTTCGATGCCGCGCAGCAGAAAGGAGAAGTGCATGGCGGGCCGCCCATCCTGGGGCCGGAACTGCGCCGACTCTATGCGCCCATCCTCGGCGTAGCGCCAGGCAGCAGTCCATCCGGTCGCGGCTCCGGCCAACTCCAACCAATGGGCGCGCAAGCCGTCCGCATATTCGACCCGAAACAATTTCGGCGCCGCCACGATCTCGCGCAAGGGGCGATCGCGGTCCTGCGGCGGCGATTGACGTTGCCACGCGGCTTCAAACAAGCCGGAATCGAACGCTTGCTCGTCGAACGCGCGCCACACCGCGTCACCGGAAAAACTTTGCACCGCCCGGATGCCGGTTTCCCCGCCATAACGCTGTTCCGCCAGGGCTTGAACGATCTCCAGGGTGTGAAAGCCGCCAGCATCCGTTGTGGGCAGTCCAATGGCGACAATCTCGCGAAGACGCGTGCCACGTCGGACATCCTCCACTGGCTGACGCCAGGTGCCGGGGAGCGACGAGCCGGCCATTAACGGAACGCCCAGCGCGCGCGCCGAGTCATAAATAAATTTGGCATCGGCCCAGTTGTCCGCGAGGTGTTTGTCGATGAACACCGGCACCACCCGTTCGCTGACCCGAAAGACCTTGAGGGTCTCTTCCCAAAACCGGCGTTTGGGGTATTGCGTGTTGCCGGTGGGGGACCTGGGGTAATCCCCGTGCTCAGCGATGAGCAGCACGCCGTCCACGGCCAACCGCCCCGTGCCGAGGGTGAGGGCATCATTGATCGTCTCGCTGATTCGGAACCCATGCGCTGCCGCGAGCTGCCGGCTGCGGTCGTCGGGCGGCCTTTGGTCCGTGTAGAGCGAGATCAGCTGGAGCGGTGATTGCCTGCCCTTGCCATCCAGCGTGTCCGTTTGTAGCAACCGGCCCACGATCACATCCGCGTGCGAATTGTGGCGATAAACGGTGACGACCGCCGCGATGTTGCGCACCGGGGCGCGGTTGTTCGAGCCGGCCTGGGAACCGGCGGAGAACTCGGTTGCGGGGCCGCTGGCGAGCAGCAAACTCGCGGACCAGCTTGACCAGCGGAGGCTGTGGTACAGTAAACGTCGGACAGGCATCGCGTTCGGATCAATCTTTCCATAACTAAACTGGCGCCCCTCGATAAACTCAAAACAAAAGTGGCGACCATCAACCCGTGAACCGGGCGTTGCCAAACAATGTGAGGCGGTGGATTTTGTCCCGGTATTACCAACTGATTGGATTTAATATCATGGGTTGAGCTTAGCAAAGGGGGGTAGGACAACGGGGGGAGGCTGAAATCAAAAAGGAGAATTAGAAATGGAAAACGGTCTCGGGCGTTGGAGGGCAGAAATGTGAATGCTCAGAGCTGAAGGCGTAGGGCGACATCTCCCGGCGGGCTGGCTTACACTTTCCCTGTCCTTGGCCTTGCCGGCCGGTCCAACCGGCCTCCCGGGTTGCGCAAGCAACAAAAACTGGAGCCAGTTGTCGGATTTGATCGATTAGACCCGAATTCCGCAATAATTGTAGGCGTTTTTCCAGGCTAATCAAGCCAACTTTGTCCCTACTGAAACCTACTCTGCACCCGCTGGTCGTTAGCCATTTCGTTGGCCATCGTTGAACCTGCTGAGGTTGTTAGAGCTCGTCGTAACGACGCCGGTGCGACAGGATTAGGCCAGGGTCGGGACGAACATGAACTCTTCGCCGTTCCCGACTGCAACACACTCGATTACACGGCCAAAAATATCCTGCTTTTGCAGGGGGGCGAGCCAATTGTCGCTTGGCTTGCTCATCCCTCGCCATTGCTCAAACAGTGCTCGATCAACGCCCCTTAGGTGAAGATTTAGGTGAAGCTCTTTGACCCAAGTAATGCCTGCTTCACGCGCTGCGAAATCACTTATTCAAGCCTGGCTCAACAACTCGTCCCCACAGCTAGCGGAGGGCGGTAAACCCAACCTCACGACAGCTCGCCATTTTGAAAACGGTGGTCAGGCTGGAATACTGTCCTCGGCTGATTATTTTGGCAGTGCTTGTTTAGTGCACGCCGGCCTCGGCGGGCGAAGCTTCGATGTCAGCCAGGCCGTTAGAAACTGAACCAGTTCGCCTTTGTCCTGACATTCCAGGATTGGCTCTGTTGGTCGGCAAAACGCGAAGCCGCTGCCATAGGCTTGGCCATTCAAGACGCAGGCGTTCGTTCGGCTTTCCTGCATCTGCCGCGCTGCCTTGGACAGCGCTTCGGGTCGTGTTCCAGCCAGTTCGTATTTCCAGCCGACGAGCATGGCTTCCGGAAACAAGTCACGCATCTTCGCGATCACCTTTGTTGCCGGTTCGAGGCTGAGGGTCAACGCACCGGAACGGCTCGCGATTTTGGGCGAGTCGCAGCTTCGACCTTGATCGTCCTCCACGCGCTTCACTTTGTAGTCGCACAGCGCGGCGACATGAAAGACGGCCGCGATTTCGTGAGCCGCACTGGTTTGCTTCAATAGATCAAGCAAATCGTCGTTCGTATCGAACAAGTTCAAATGACAGTGCTCGCCGGGGCCGGGATGTGTCGCGCCACTACCCTTGAGGCAAAAGACTTCAAAGCCGGCGCGGGCCAGTTGATTGCTCAAATGAACGCCAAGCTCGCCGGTGGAGAAATTGGTGAGTCGCCTCACTTGATCAATCCGTTCGTAGCTTGGTCCGCAGGTGACGATGACTTTCATGGATTTGAAAGAGCAACCGCGCGTTGCATGCGCAGGACTTCCCCGTGTAACTGTCGAGCGAGTTGCTTGCGGTCGGCGTTGCCTTCGCGCAAGTGATTGAAATGCACTGACGCTTGAACGGCTTGCTTGCTGCACAGGTTGATGAGGTGTGGCACGAGCGTCA